>NZ_CP108458.1:6612906-6915057 GCF_036242395.1 Kitasatospora sp. NBC_01266
AGATGAACGCGGCCGCCATGAGCACCTGGCTGAACTACGTCGGCGTGCTCGACATCATCGCCGGCAACTACATGACGCCGCTGGAAACCCAGTTCCAGACCACCACCGCCACGATGCGTACGCTGGTGGTGCCCCCGCTGTCGGCGCCGTCGGGCACCACGCCGCCCGGCGGTGGTGGCGACACCGGCGGTGGCACGCCGCCGCCGGTGGTGCCGCCACCGGGCCCGAACAAGGACGACGTCATCCCGCCGCCCAAGACGGGCGGCGGTGGGAACGGCAACCTGGGCCTCGGCGGTGGTGGGAACGGCAACCTGGGTCTTGGCGGTGGCGGCGGCCAGGCACCGCTACTCGACAAGAACGGCAAGCCGCTGCTCGACAAGAACGGCCAGCCGGAGTTCGTGCCGCCGGGCACCACGATCAACAGCAAGGGCGAGCTGATCGGGCCCGACGGCAAGCCGCTGCTCGGCCCGGACGGCAAGCCGCGCTTCGTGCCGCAGGGCACCACGGTCGGCCAGCCGAGCTCGACCGGTGGTGGTGGCTCCATCGGCATCGGCGGAGCCGGCGGACTCGGCGGCAACTTCAAGGTCCCGGTCGGTTCCAAGATCAACGCCGACGGCACGGTGACCGGGCCGGACGGCAAGCCGGTGCTCGACGCGAACGGGAACCCGGTGGTGCTCGCGAAGGGCTCCACCATCGACAAGGACGGCACCGTCCTGGACGCGAACGGCAAGCCGGTCCTCGCCCAGGACCAGCTGCTCACCGACGAGGAGCACGCGTTCTCGCAGCCGAACGGCGGGCTGCAGCTCGGCGGCGGTGGCACGGGTGGCGGCAGCTACCTGCCGCCGCTCACGCTGGGCGGGTTCGGCACGTCCGGCGACCTCGGGCTGGGCGGCCTGGGCAGCGGCTCGCTCGATTCCTTCGGCAGCTCGGGCAGCGGACTCGGCGGTGGCTCGGGACTGCTGTCGGGCGGCGGCGGTGGGACGACCGCCCTGGGCCCGCCGACCATCGGCACCGGTGGCCGGCTCCCCAGCACGGTCGTCTCGGGGGACGAGAGCGGCGCACCGGGGGCGCTCGGGGAGGAGCCGGGCGCGCTCAACGGCGAGCAGGCCGCCGCCGAAGCCGCGGCCGAGGAGGCCGAGCTGACGGGCCGTTCGGTGGCGACCACCGGCGGCGGCTCGATGATGCCCCCGATGGGCGGCATGGGCGCCGGGGCGGGCGGGCAGGCCGGCCAGGGCGGGCAGGAGCGGCAGCGCACCACCTGGCTCAGCGAGGACGAGGAGGTCTGGGGCACCGACTCCGGCGCGGTGACCGGGGTGATCGGTCGCTGAGCGGCCGCGTGGTCGACCGCTACGGGGCGGACCTCCGAGGGCTCGAACCTCGGGGGTCCGCCCGTCCGTAGGAGTCAGTGACGACCACAGGCCGACCTGCTCGGGCCCGACGCCCGAAGGGTCCGGAGCAGGCCACCCGAGAACACGGAGGTACCGGCGATGACGTCCTCGCTCACCGAACAGATCGAGCAGGCGATGGCCGAGCTGCAGGAGCAGCAGACCAGGATGGCCGAGACAGCCAGGGAACTCCAGTCCGCCACCGCCACGGTGACCTCCAAGGACCGGATGGTCACCGCGAAGGTCGGAGCACAGGGCCAGGTGGTCTCGCTGACCTTCAACAGCACCGCCTACCGCTCGATGGCCCCCGCCCAGCTGGGCGCTCTGCTCACCGACCTGCTGAACGAGGCGCGCGCCGAGATCGGCGACCGGGTCATGTCGTCGATGAGCTCCTTCCGCGGGATCGGCGAGGCGCTGCGGGCCTCGATGACCGACGGCACCGAACTGGACGAGCTGCTGGCCCCGTTGCGCTCGATGCGGCCGGGCTTCGACGAGGAGCAGGCCCGGCGCAACCGCCAGCGTCAGGAGGAGTTCCGTGGCTGAGAAGCTCACCGCGCTCAGTGACCTCAAAGCCACCTTCGCGAAGAACTTCCCGCTCATGACGCAGAAGCTGGACGAGATGCAGGAGAAGGTCACCTGGGTCAGCCAGAACAACGACAAGGCGGCCGGCGACGACGACCTCGGCAAGCAGTACAAGTCCCAGGTCACCGCGCCGACCAAGAACCTGAGCGACCTGATCCAGCAGCTCAACACCACCTTGCAGAGCGCGGGCCAGGAGGGCCAGAACACCTCCGACGTGCTGAACAAGGGCGACCAGGACGCGAAGGACCAGGTCTGACCTCGGTTCGCCCCGAGCTCTGACGATACGACAGGAGTGCACACGGCATGTCGATCATTCTTCCCGAGGGAGTCGCCAAGCTCTTCTCGATCCTGACCGGCATGAAGTGGCCCCAGTCCGACGAGGACATGCTCCGCACCGCCGGTGACGACTACCAGACCATCAGCGATGACCTGCTCTCCGTCAGAGACTACTTCAGCAGCCTGGTGACCGACGCCGGCAACCATTTCTCCGGCACCGCGGCCAACGCGTTCACCGGGCAGATGAGCAAGGTGATCGGGAACACCGGTGGCACCGACTACCTGACATCGGCCAGCTCCACCGCGAAGCAACTCGCCGACTTCGCCCACCAGGTGGCCAACCAGGTCGAGTACACCAAGTGGATGACGATCGCCCAACTCGTCCAGTTGGCAGCCGAGATCGCCTGGGCGATCGCGCTGGGGCCGATCACCTTCGGCACCTCGCTGACGGCGATCCTGGCCGAGGAGCTGCTGGCGGCCGAGCTCATCAAGAAGCTCTTCGGCTGGCTGATCAGGCAGATCATCCTGCACGAGTTCCTGAGCATCACGGGCGGCCTGCTGCTCGACGTGATCATCCAGAGCATCCAGATCGGAGAGCACCACAAGACCAGCTGGGACTGGAAGTCCACCCTGCAGGGCCTGGAGTTCGGCGCGATCAACGGTCTGCTGGCCGGCCCGCTGGAGCTGTTCGGGTTCGGCTTCGGCAAGCTCTTCGGGAAGATCTTCGGCGGCGGGATCGGCAACATCCTGGCGAAGGACATCGAGGGTCTGGCGGGTGGCGCGCTCAAGGACGCCATCAAGGACGCCGAGAAGTTCGCGGCGGAGGCTGTCGACGGGGAGGAGAAGAACCTCCTGGAGGACGGCCTCAACCTGCTCGAGAAGGAGGGCGAGGGCGGGCTCGAGGGCTTCGAGAAGGAGGTCGCCGAGAGCCTGGCCGAGGACGGGGCGGAGAAGCTGTCGAAGGTCGACAAGTTCGCCGAAGAGATGGGCTCCCTCTTCGAGGAGCGACTCGGCGGGATCCTCAACTCGTCCCTGACCCGCGAGCTCGGTGAGGACGCCGCCAAGGAGATCGCCGAGGACGCCGCCAAGAAGGCCCTGGGCAACGCGGCCCGCACGGCCGGCCTGAAGTTCGCCAGGTCCCTGGCCGCGCACGACGCCCGCTATGCCGTCGACCAGCTCGCCGTCATCGACCTCCTGAAGAAGGCCCTCGGTGTGCTGCCGAAGGCGATGGAGAAGTCGGCCGAGCTGACGGTGGAGCAGCTGGCGGAGCTGGAGACGCACCGCGAGATCATCTTCAAGATGTCGGAAGAGGTGATGGGCCTCGCCGGCAAGCTCGCCCCCCAGACGTTCCACCAGGTGCTCTTCAAGCTGGGCGAGGGGATCGGCGGTTACCTCAAGGGTGGCGTTCACAACATCCTGACCGAGGGCTTCTACAACCTGATCTTCGACGACAGCCACTCGTTCTCGGTCACCGCCGACACCTTCTTCGCCGGTGTCGCGATGGGCGCGCTCGGTCACATCGGACACATGGCGGTCGAACCGCTCCAGGAGGAGTACCAGGCGCTGGTCGCCAAGTGGGACCGGGCGGAGTCCGCGAAGTTCAGCGCGCAGGAGGCCGCGGACCTCGGCCTGTCGGAGTACTACCCGCCGTGGAGCGGGCGCGTGCTGCTGGCCCTGGCCTCGAACCTCACCGGGCACGCCACCCCACTGCTGATCCGCCGTCCGAAGTACACCGGCGCCGGTGCGCCCGACGTGTCGGAGCTCAGCGAGCCGACCCGCACGCCCACGGTCTCCAGCGAGTCGCAGGAGACGGAGTCCGGCGGTGGCAAGACCACGCCGAACACCACGCCGAACACCACGCCCAGCAAGGCGCCGATCAAGGTGGTCGGTGGCCAGAGTGAGGAGTCCGAGGGCTCGTCGTCCAGCTCGTCCAACTCGTCCAGTTCATCCAGCTCGTCGAGCACCTCCACCGGGGAGTCGGTCCAGGCGCCGCGCCAGGTCTCGACGGTGTCGTCGGGCGGCGGGGACGGGGCGACCACGGAACTGACGGTCGAGCCGGAGCACCTGCCGTCGGAGCCGGGCGCGAGTGACCTCCCGCCCGAGGAAACCGCTACGGCCGGGGCTGCCGGGGCCCTC
This sequence comes from Kitasatospora sp. NBC_01266, assembly GCF_036242395.1. Taxonomy (NCBI): domain Bacteria; kingdom Bacillati; phylum Actinomycetota; class Actinomycetes; order Kitasatosporales; family Streptomycetaceae; genus Kitasatospora; species Kitasatospora sp. NBC_01266. The sequence continues at coordinate 6,617,286 of NZ_CP108458.1, forward strand.
ACGGGCCGTCCCGTGACCGTGCCCGCGCCCGTCCCTACCGAGAACAGTCCGTCGGAATCCGGCGCGAGTGTCCGCCCGCCCGAGGAACTCGCGACGGCCGGGGCTGCCGGGGCCCTCGCGGGCGGTCCCGTGGCCGCGCCCACGCGCGTCCACACCGAGAACCGTCCGTTGCCTCCGCTGCCGGACGAGTCCCTCGACAAGGCCCTGCCTCCGCTCCCGCCCCGGACCGTCCCGAGCCCCTTGCTGGAGCAGGAGGATCCGCGTAACGCGGTCTGGACGCAGACCCTCGGTGACCTTCACGACCACTACGACAAGAGGCTTGCCGACCCGGTGGGGCCGGCTTCGTCCCGCGCCGAGGTACCGGAGCAGGACGCCCCTGGTGCTACCCCGGCCCCGACTCCTGTCCCGCAGGCCGAGCAGGAGGTGCGCGACGCTCGGGCCGGGGCGTTGGCCACCACGGTCGAGAACGCCTTCGCGACCTGGCGGCTCGAAGGCTTCAGCGGGCTCGACCCCAGGGTCGCCGCCGGGCTCGGCCTGGACGGTGGGTCGGTCGTCCTGACGCGCGAGGAGGCCCGGAAGGTCCTGGCGGACGTCGGCAGTGACCTGGAGGGGGAGCTGGACCGTGCGGCCGACCCGGAGAAGGTGCTGGCCGAGATCGGGGCCCCCGGCGCGCTGCACGGCCGGATCACGCTGAAGGCGGCCCGCGCGCTGCTCGCCGCGGGGGCAAGGGCGAAGGTCCGTGGGACTGTTGACGATCGCCAGCGATCCGGGAACTGGCTCGCCCCTGCCCGGTCGGCGGTCGACCGGGTGGGTGAGGGGTATGCCGAGCGGCAGCTGAAGGCCTTCGACGAGGCGTTCGGCGGGCCGGATGATCTGGTCGGCTCTGACCTGGCGGAGAAGCTGGGGAAGTGGGCTGCCCGCCGTGGGCAGGTCGAGGAGTCGCTGATCCGGCACATCGAGTTCGAGCCCGAGGTGACGCGGGCGCTGCGTGACGCCTCCTTCGAGTTCGACGGCTGGGTCGGCAGGCGTGGCCTGGACGGTGCCGGGATCGCCGAACTCAAGGAGGAGTACGGCGCCAACTTCTTCGAGCAGTACGCGAAGGTGTGGGGTCCGTCCGATCTGGACCCGGCCCACTGGCTGGCGCACGAGGCCGCGCACGAGAACACCTTCGGCCTCCGGGAGGAGCACCCGGCCACCGCCGAGGGTGAGCGTGCGTTGCCTCCGCTTCCTCCGTGGACCGTCCCGGGCCCCGTGCTGGAGCAGCGGGACCCGCGTGAGGCGACCTGGGAGCTGGCCCGGCGCGGCCTCGAGGAGGACTACGCCAAGAGGCTCGCCGACCCGGTGGGGCCGGCTTCGTCCCGCACCGAGGTACCAGAGGAAGAGGCCCCGGCCCCGACTCCTGCCCCACAGGCCGAGCAGCAGGTGCGCGACGCTCGGGCCGCGGCGGTGGTCGCCGCAGTCGGGAACGCCTTCGAGACCTGGCGGCCGGAAGGTCCCGGCGGGCTCGACCCCAGGGTCGCCGCCGGGCTCGGCCTGGACGGTGGGTCGGTCGTCCTGACGCGTGAGGAGGTCCGGAAGGTCCTGGCGGAGGTCGGCAGTGACCTGCAGGGGGAGCTGGACCGTGCGGCCGACCCGGAAGGGGCGCTGGCCGACATCAGCGACCTCGCCGCTCTCCGGGGCCGGATCACGCTGAAGGCGGCCCGCGCCGTGCTCGCTGCGGGGGCAAGGGCGAAGGTCCGTCGGACTGTTGACGATCGCCAGCGATCCGGGAACTGGCTCGCCCCTGCCCGGTCGGCGGTCGACCGGGTGGCTGAGGGGTACGCCGAGCGGCAGCTGAAGGCCTTCGACGAGGCGTTCGGCGAGCCGGATGACCTGGTGGGCGAGCGCCTGGCGGAGAACCTGGGGAAGTGGGACGCAGGCCGTGGGCAGGTCGAGGAGTCGCTGATCCGGCACATCGAGTTCGAGCCCGAGGTGACGTGGGCGCTGCGTGACGCCTCCTTCGAGTTCGACGGCTGGGCCCGCGGGCGTGGCCTGGACGGTGCCGGGATCGCCGAACTCAAGGCGGAGTACCGCGACAGCTTCTTCGAGCAGTACGCGAAGGTGTGGGGTCCGTCCGATCTGGACCCGGCCCACTGGCTGGCGCACGAGGCGGCGCACGAGAACACCTTCGGCCTCCCCGAGAAGGAGCTTCCTCCCGTCCCGGAGAAGGAGCTTCCCCCCACCCCCGAGCAGCACGGTCCGACCGAACAGACCGCCCACGAACAGACCGATCAGCAGGCTGCCCACCCCGCGCACGCGGACCAGGCCGCCGTGATCGAGGATGTGCTGAACGCCGCCCCGCCGGCGCATCAGGCCTCCTGGCCCCACGTCGGCCTGTGGATCCCGCACCCGGACATGACCCCGGGCGAGCGTGTCCGGATGGAGAAGGCGCTGGCCGGCTTCCCGAAGGACGATGACCATTTCGTCGTCGCGATGGCGGTCCGCGCCGACGGTCCCGGGCTCTCTCCCAAGGAGATGATCGAGAAGCTGCGCGCGGAGGCGCTCCGGGAGGACGGCTGGGACGGCAAGAAGCCGATCCGCTTCGTCGCCTGCGGTCTGGCCGACGAGCTCGAAGCGGACTACGTCCGTCAGGTGGTCGACGGCTTGGCCGAGCCCGATGCGGACTCGGGCGCGCCCGCACACGCCGTTACCGCACTCGCGGCGGACGGCCCGGTCTGGTTCGTGCCCGGCAAGGACGGGGGCCCCGGCGACCTGGTGGTGGCGAAGCACTTCGGCTTCGACGAGCGCGGGAACCCGGTGGTCTCCGGTGTCGGCGACTGGCTGGAGTTCAAATCCGACGGGCTGTTGGTCAACGTGGTCACCCCCGAACTCCCTTCGCACTATCGCGCGGTGGACGACCCGAAGGACATGCCCAGGAACCCTGACACCGGTGAGGTCCCCACCGGTGATGCGGTCCATTTCGGACCGGGCAAGCTGAAGCTCTACGGCACCGACGAATACCAGAAGTTCGCCTCGGACTTCGAGATGAAGGTCGGCGTCCACGCGTACAACCATCTGCGCGCCAAGGAGGCCGCCAGCCGCAGCCTCTCCCGGCTCTACGATCTCCTCAAGGTCGCGCACAACGACCCGACGGGCGAGGACGTCTACCGCGTCTTCCTGAGTGACGAAACCACCTCGGCTGGGCAGGTCGGCAAGGACCTCACGCTGGAGGAGTTCCACGAGCTGGTGGAGTCGGGCAACCTGCGTGAGCAGATGACCGCGTTCTACAACGCTGCCTACGGGAACGGGAAGGACCCGCACAGCCTGAAGTCGCTGCTGAACGAGATCACGGACAGCGGCAACTACGCGCGAGCCGAGGAACTCGGGATAGACCACCAGCTGCTGCGCAGCGAGGCGGAATTCCTGAACGACGCGCCGCGCACGATCCTCGGAAGCGTGCGGAACCACGAGGTTTTCGGAGACGGGCTGAAATGGTTCTTCGACAAGGACTTCTTCGCTCCCGGCACCATCGTCAAGCAGTCGGCCGACCCGGTGAAACTCGCCTGGGAGTACCACCGAAGCTCCACCAACCGGATGGGGCAGCTTGATCTCGTGCCGCTTCCGCTGCACGAGATCGCCATCAGCATGCCGCTCTCCGGTCGAGAGACCAACTTCCAGAAGGACCCGGAAGGTCTGAAGTGGAAGACGGGCAACATGCTGTACATGCTCAACCGCAGGTCCAGCTGGTACAGCAAGAATTACGAGAGGAACGGGAATCCGGATAAATCCGGTTACTCGGGCACCACCGCGCGGATGCTCAACGCGTTCCGCCTGGCCGACGTCCCCGACACGTCGTCGGAGGACATGATCCTCGCCCTGACGGGCTGGATGCTCCCGCTCGGTGACCACTCCCTCTTCGAAATCCTCAAGGGTGCCGAACTGCTGGACGAGCTGCCGCCGATGCCCGAGGAAGCACTGACCGACGCGGCGACCATGTACCGGCACATTCCGGGAATCCCGGAAGCCGAGATCCGCCAGCAACTGCAGACGATGCTGCCGCACGAAGCCGCCTACCTGGAGCTGCTCCCGCACGAGCGCAGCCTCGACAACTACCGCGAGCCCGAGCCGTCGGAGCTGCGGGAGATCTGGGATCGCCTCGAATCAGTGACCCCGGACCCGAGCGAGCGGAGCTGGCTCGAGCAGAACAACGCGACTGCCGAGCGACTGGTCGACAAGCTGAGCGTCGCCCACGTCGAGGCCCTCAAGATCTACGCCGGTCCGACCCACCCGCTGATCAACGTGCTGCGGCAGCACGACGGTGTGCCGCAGCAGCGGGAGGCGCTCTCGGCTGAGGTCAAGGACCTGCTGGAAGGACCGCTCGAGCAGCTCCCGCCGATTCTCGGCGAGCACGAGGCCCTCAAGCCGCTCATCGACGGCAAGGAGCCGGCGGACCGGCCCGAGCAGCAGCAGGCCGAGCTGCTGGTCAAGGCCGACGAGCTGGTCCCGCAGCTGGAAGGGGAGTTGCGGGTCCACACGGAGATGATCACCGAGGCGCTGGACCGGATGTCGGCCACCGCCGGCGGGGTCGGGCACGGGCACCAGGAGGAGGGCGGCGAGCCCCTGCTTCCGCCGCCGCCGGCTGGCTCCGACCATGGTTCGGAGTCGCTCTTTCCGCCGCCGCCTCCGGCTGGTGCGCTCGACCCGCACAGCTGGGGCGGGCGTATGAACGCGCGGGTCGCTGATGTCTTCAGCGCGCAGCACTGGGAGTTGACGCGGGAGCAGTTCCAGCGGATGCCCGTGGATTTCCAGGCGCGGTACGCGTTCCTGGGTCCGGAGACGGCCAATCCGAGGCATGCTGTCGAGCTCGATGAGGCTCTCGCGACGATGCGGGATCTCGTCATGGAGATGCCTCCGGAGTCTGCTGAGCGGGCGATGCTGGCTTTCTACACTCAGCCGAGTGAGTCGGGGGAGGGCGAGCATGAGGACGAGCTGACCTATTACCAGGTGAACGCGGCGCTGCGTGGGCTCGCCAATGAGGTGCCCATCGAGGGTCCGCACGCCGGGGAGATCGACAGCATCATCACCGTCCTTGATGAGGGCATCAAGCAGTGTCCGGTGACGAAGGAGCTGGTGGTCAGTCGGGGTACCAGTGCTGTCGGGCTCGGGCTGGCGCCGCAGGCTCTTCAGGTGGGTGTGCGGGTCGAGGAGCCGACGTATCTGTCCACGTCGGTGGGCACCGTGCTGCCCGGGGCTTTCGCCGGTCAGCTCGTGCAGCTGCATCTTCGTCTTCCCGAAGGTCTGAAGGCGGCCTTCGTCGAGGGCGTCTCCGACAGTCCGGACGAGCATGAGCTGCTGATCCGTAGGGGCCTGGTCTGGACACCGGAGATCATCGTTCCCCCCGCCGACCCGGCCCACCAGGGCGAGTACACGGGTGATCTGTTCGAGGTTCCGGAGGCCATGCGGTGGACCGTCTACGGGCGCGCGGAACTCTCGCCGGAAGAGCGGGAGCTCCAGGAGCAGTACTCCGACGACGGCGATGAGGAGATGTACTCCGATGGCGGGTACGTTTCCCCGCCGCCGCCGGCGGCGGCCACCGGGCTGTCTGCGGGCCGTTCCGATGCGCCGGTTGTTCCGTCCGTTGCGGATGGGGTGGGTGAGCGGCCGGCCGAGGTGGATGCGGTGGTCGGGCGGTTGTCGGGGATGTCGCCTGTGGAGCGGGAGTCGGTGTTCGCGCGGTTGTCGCCGCAGGGTCGGCGTTGGCTGGTGCGGGATCGGGACTTCGTGGCGGAGTTGCGCGGACTGTCGGATGAGGATTTCGTCCACGGTGCGGCGCGTCTGCTGGTGGATGTGGATCCTCGGGCGGATCGTCCGGTCTCCTCGCGGGTGGAGGCGTATGCGCAGGTCGAGCGGATGCTGCGGGATCCGGCGACGGCCGAGCGGCTGTTGGCCAGCCGGGTGCAGATCGTGGTGGTTCCGAAGGACCATTCCATGACGAGTGTGGAGGCGTTGCTGAGTCATCAGGGTCAGCGTTTCGGTGGTGAGGCTGGTGGCGGGCGGTCGCTGGACGATGTCCGTGGTTTGGGTGGTCGGATCACGGCGATCACGGAGGAGAACCTGACCGGTGAGCACACCGGTATCGGTCTTCAGCCGCATTACCCGGACGGGTACTCGACGACGACGCATGAGTTGGCGCATGCCGTGCATCTGCACGGTGTGACCGAGGATGACCAGGCCCTGATCAAGGGGGTCTTCGAGGCGAAGGGGAAGGCGGGGGCGTCGGCGGTCTGGCCGGATGGTCCGTTGCGGGCGGCGGGCAAGGGTGAGGCGGGGCCGACGAACTACAGCTCGCGTGATGAGTTCGAGTTCTTCGCGCAGTTGACCAATGCCTATCTGGGGACCAATCACGGCAAGGACCCGTTCACGGAGGAGGTCCGCAACAACGGGCGGGAGTGGGTCGAGGACAACGAGCCGGCGTTGCTGCCGCTGCTGGAGAGGCTCTACGGCAAGGACCCGGCCGGGTTCCATCCGGAGAAGTCCAACCCGGTCGAGGAGACCCAGCGCGAGACCGAGTCCTACGCGTACGCGCAGACCCTCTTCAACGAGCACCAGACCGAACCCGAACCCGCTACCCCTGCGGCGAGCAGGGACGACAACACCCCCCGGCCGCCGGAGCACCAGGACCCGCAGCCGGACCTCGAACCCCTGCTGCCGCCCCCGCCCAAGCTCACTCAGACTGCTCCTGCTGCCTACCTGAACCCGGACAACTGGTTCGGCATGTCGGGTCGCCAGATGGCCGAGGCTTTCGTCCTTCAGAGCGCCAAGCTGACGCATGACGAGTTCGCCGCGTTGCCGTACGACTTCCGGGAGCGGTACGCGGAGCTGGAGTTCTTCGGCTGGGAGCGCCACCGGGAGTCCACGCCCCCGGAGGCTGTGTTCGACAAGTTGAAGGACCTCACCGCCACGCTGCCCAAGGAGCAGCGGCAGGCGCTGTACTTCTACACGCAGGGGCAGAAGGGGCTGAGCTACCTCGAGCTCAAGGCGGCCCAGCGGCACCGCGAGCAGGACGGCTCCATCGGCGAACTGCCGGACGGCGCGCAGATCAAGTGGCTGCTCAAGAAGATCAACGATTCCATCTCGCAGTCCCACGTCCCGGCGGATCTCGTGGTTACCAGGGGAACCACGGACGTGGGTGACCGCCTGCGGCCGGAGGACCTGCAAGTGGGCACGTCCGTCAGGGAGGTCACCTACATCTCCGTGAAGGTCGGTGACGAACTGGCCGGCGCCTTCAGGGAGAAGGAGATCCGGCTGCACCTTCGCGTGCCCAAGGGCGTGCGGGCGGCGTACCTGGAGGAGGTGTCGGCCTTCCCCAAGGAGCTTGAGCTGCTGTTCCGGCGCGGACTGCGGTGGACGCCGACCAGGATCGTCCAGCCCGAGCACCAGGGTGAGCAGTGGACCGTCTACGGCGAGGTGGATCCGCCGAGGCGTCCCGACCAGGGTGACGACTTCGACCCTGCGACCTATACGAGGCAGTTCCACGCGGACTTGAACGAATTGTCCAATCTGGACCTGGACAACCCCTCTGACGTGGAGTCGGACACGCTCTCCGAGGCGGACCCGGACGAGGGGCACGAGCCCGAGCTGCCGCCGCCGCCCGCAGGCCCCGGCCATGGCTCCGAGCCGCTGCTGCCGCCCCCGCCGCTCTTCCGCCCGTACCCCCAGCGGCCGACTCCGCCCTCCGCCGCCGAGCACGGGGAGGAGATGGCCGCACAGGGGATCCGGCTCACCCCGCAGGTGTTCGACGCGATGCCCCCCGCATTCCAGAAGACCTACGCGAAGCGGGAGTTCTTCGGGGCGGAGGAGACCTACCAGGCACACCAGGTCACCGTGGAACACGGACTCGCGGAGATGGGGCGCGAGCTCGACACGTTCCTCTCCGCGAACGAGGACATCCATGAAGACCTGCACTTCTACACCCAGCCGGCTGCGAACCAGGACGGTGAGGTCCAGACCGAACTGAGCTACCACCAGGTCAAGGACGCCCAGCGCGACCTCGCCGGCAACCCGAACCTCGACATCACGGACCGCGAACACGGCCCGGAGATCCAGCGCATCATCACCCACATCGACAAGGCCATCTCCCGCTCCTACGTCCGCGAGACCATGGTGGTCAGCAGGGGCACCAAGGATGTCGGGCTCGGCCTGCACCCGGAGACGCTGCGGGTGGGCACACCCGTCGAGGAGGTCACCTACATCTCCACCATGGTCGGCCGCGAGCTGCCCAACAACCTCTTCAACAACCGCCTCATCCGCCTGCACCTGAGCGTCCCCCGGTTCAAGCGAGCCGCTCGCCTCGAGGGCATCTCCGAGCTCCCCGAAGAACGCGAGCTGCTCTTCGCGAGCGGCCTGCGCTGGACACCCACCCGGATCGTCCGGCCTAGTGACTCCAGCCCCCATGAGGGAGACCCCAACGAGGTCCCCGCCACGAAGCAGTGGACCATCTACGGCACCGTAGAACTCACCCGGCCGGCCCCCGCAGTCGCGTTCGACCAGCACAACTGGCCCCCGGACGCTTCGGGGGCCCAGATCGCCGATCACTTCAGTCGGCAGAACTGGGGGTTGAGGTGGGAGCAGCTCCTGCACATGCCCGAGGACTTCCAGGCGCGGTACGAGTTCCTGCTTCCGGACACGGCAAACCCGAAGCACGCCGTCGACCTCGGTGAGGCGCTTGCGGAGATGCGGGGTCTTGCCGCGGAGCTGGAGGTAGAACCCCAGCTGGCTGCCGCGCTGCGCCTCTACACCGGAGCGGGCACGGCCGGTGAAGGGGAGAGCCAGCGGAGGCTGAGGGACCAGGTCGAGCTCGCACAGCGTGCGATCGGCGACGGCCGCCCCGTCGGCGGCCCGCATGCCGAAGCCATCAAGAACATCATCGCGAACCTCGATGAAGGCATCGACCAGTGCCCGGTGACCAAGGAACTGGTGGTCAGCACGGGCACCGAGAACGTCGGACGCGAGATACCGCCGGACCACCTCGAAGTCGGCGTTCCGGTCCAGGAGGTCACCTACCTCTCCACCACGGTGGGCACCGAACTGCACGGGGCTGCCGGTCAGCGCCTCATCCGCCTGCACCTTCGCCTTCCCGAAGGCCTGAAGGCGGCTTCCCTCGGCGAGCACCCCGACAGTCCGGGCGAGCACAAGCTGCTGGTTGGCAGCGGCCTGATCTGGACACCTACCAGGATCGTCCGCCCGGTCGACCCGATGCCGCACACCGGTGACCCGCTGCAGGTCCCGGCGGAGAAGCAGTGGACCATCTACGGCCACGCGCACCTTCCGGAGCAGGAGGTGCACTCCGACGACGAGGCGATGCCCTCCGACGAGGAGTACACGTCGTCCGGCGATGAGTCCTTCCCGCCGCCGCCCGCCGCGCCCGAACTCCTGCTGCCCCCACCGCCCCCAGCAGCCTGGCTCAACCCGGACAACTGGCCCGGTGATGTCCCGAAGGCCCAGATCGCTGATGTCTTCAGCGCGCAGCACTGGGAGTTGACGCGGGACCAGTTCCAGCAGATGCCCGTGGCTTTCCAGGCGCGGTACGCGTTCCTGGGTCCGGAGACGGCCAATCCGAGGCATGCTGTCGAGCTCGATGAGGCTCTCGCGACGATGCGGGATCTCGTCACGGAGATGCCTCTGGATTCTGATGAGCGGGCGGTGCTGGCTTTCTACACTCAGCCGAGTGAGTCGGGGGAGGGCGAGTATGAGGACGAGCTGACCTATTACCAGGTGAACGCGGCGCTGCGTGGGCTCGCCAATGGCGTGCCCATCGAGGGTCCGCGCGCCGGGGAGATCGACAGCATCATCACCAAGCTTGATGACGGCATCGACCAGTGTCCGGTGACGAAGGAGCTGGTGGTCAGCCGGGGTACCAGTGCTGTCGGGCTCGGGCTGGCGCCGCAGGCTCTTCAGGTGGGTGTGCGGGTCGAGGAGCCGACGTATCTGTCCACGTCGGTGGGCACCGTGCTGCCCGGGGCTTTCGCCGGTCAGCTCGTGCAGCTGCATCTTCGTCTTCCCGAAGGTCTGAAGGCGGCCTTCGTCGAGGGCGTCTCCGACAGTCCGGACGAGCATGAGCTGCTGATCCGTAGGGGCCTGGCCTGGACACCGGAGATCATCGTTCCCCCCGCCGACCCGGCCCACCAGGGCGAGTACACGGGTGATCTGTTCGAGGTTCCGGAGGCCATGCGGTGGACCGTCTACGGGCGCGCGGAACTCTCGCCGGAAGAGCGGGAGCTCCAGGAGGAGTACGCCCCTCCGCCGGCGGCTACCGGGCTGTCCGCGGTCCGTTCCGATGAGCCGGCCGTCTCGCATTCCACCGCGCCCACCGGGGACTCCGGGGTGGGTGAGCGGCCGGCTGAGGTGGATGCGGTGGTCGGGCGGTTGTCGGGGATGTCGCCGGTGGAGCGGGAGTCGGTGTTCGCGCGGTTGTCGCCGCAGGGTCGGCGTTGGCTGGTGCGGGATCGGGATTTCGTGGCGGAGTTGCGTGGACTGTCGGATGAGGATTTCGTCCACGGTGCGGCGCGTCTGCTGGTGGATGTGGATCCTCGGGCGGATCGTCCGGTCTCCTCGCGGGTGGAGGCGTATGCGCAGGTCGAGCGGATGCTGCGGGATCCGGCGACGGCCGAGCGGCTGTTGGCCAGCCGGGTGCAGATCGTGGTGGTTCCGAAGGACCATTCCATGACGAGTGTGGAGGCGTTGCTGAGTCATCAGGGTCAGCGTTTCGGTGGTGAGGCTGGTGGCGGGCGCTCGCTGGACGATGTCCGTGGTTTGGGTGGTCGGATCACGGCGATCACGGAGGAGAACCTGACCGGTGAGCACACCGGTATCGGTCTTCAGCCGCATTACCCGGACGGGTACTCCACGACGACGCACGAGTTGGCGCATGCCGTGCATCTGCACGGTGTGACCGAGGATGACCAGGCCCTGATCAAGGAGGTCTACGAGGCTAAGGCGAAGGCGGGGGCGTCGGCGGTCTGGCCGGATGGTCCGTTGCGGGCGGCGGGCAAGGGTGAGGCGGGGCCGACGAACTACAGCTCGCGTGATGAGTACGAGTTCTTCGCGCAGTTGACCAATGCCTATCTGGGGACCAATCACGGAAAGGACCCGTTCACGGAGGAGGTCCGCAACAACGGGCGGGAGTGGGTCGAGGACAACGAGCCGGCGTTGCTGCCGCTGCTGGAGAGGCTCTACGGCAAGGACCCGGCCGGGTTCCATCCGGAGAAGTCCAACCCGGTCGAGGAGACCCAGCGCGAGACCGAGTCCTACGCGTACGCGCAGACCCTCTTCAACGAGCACCAGACCGAACCCGAACCCGCTACCCCTGCGGCGAGCAGTGACGACAACACCCCCCACCCGCTCGAGCACCAGGACCCGCAGCCGGACCTCGAACCCCTGCTGCCGCCCCCGTTCCTGCCCCTGCCCCTGCTCGAGCGACCCCTTGATGACTTCTCCTTGCTGGACCCGGGGAGGTGGGTCAACCAGCCGCACCTTGGTCGTGTGATGGCCGAATACTTCATCGGTGAGGGCTACAAGCTGACGGATGATCAGTTCACCCTGTTGTCGCACGACGGCCAGCAGCGTTACGCGGAGCTGGAGTTCTTCGGCTCGGAGCGCCACAGGGCGGCCAGGCCCCCGGTGGGCGTGCTCGACATGGTGAAGGACCTCACCGCTGATCTGCCTCTGGAACACCGGCAGGCGCTGCACTTCTACACGAAGCCGAAGAGCCTGACCGAGCTGAGCTATGACCAGCTCAAGGAGGCCCAGCGGTACCGGGAGCAGTCCGGCTCGATCAGCGACCTGGATGACGGCCGGAAGATCAAGTGGCTGATCAACAAGATCAACGAGTCCATCTCGCAGTCCTACGTTCCGACGGATCTCGTGGTCACCAGGGGAACCACGGACGTGGGTGACCGCCTGCGGCCGGAAGACCTGCAAGTGGGCACGCCGGTCAAGGAGATCACCTACATCTCCGCGAAGATCGGTGACCAACTGGACCCCGCCTTCGCGGACAAGCAGATCCAGTTGCACCTGCTGGTGCCCGAGGGCGTGCGAGCGGCGTACCTGGAAGAGGTCTCCGTCTTCCCCAGTGAGCGCGAGCTGCTGTTCCGGCGCGGCCTGCAGTGGACGCCGACCAGGATCATCAAGCCCGAGCACGACGGTGGCCAGTGGACCGTCTACGGCAAGGTGGATCCGCCGAGGCGTCCTGTCGAGGATGACGACTTCGACGCTGCGACGTACACGAGGCAGTTCCACGGGGGCGGGGACGACCTGTCCGATCTGGACCTGAGCGGCGTCTCTGACGTGGACTCGGACGTTCTCTCCAAGACGGGATCGGACGACGACCTCGACCACGACGACATGTTCGAGATGCTTTCGCCGCCGGCGGGTCCTGGCCGTGGTTCGGAGCCGTTGTTTCCGCCGCCGCCTCCGGCTGGTGCGCTCGATCCGTTGAGTTGGGGTGGGCGTACGGGGGCTGAGGCTGCTGATGTCTTCCATGATCAGGGTTGGGAGTTGACGTCGGAGCAGTTCGACGGGATGCCTCATGATTTCCGGGCTGCTTATGCGGAGCGGGAGTTCTTCGGGACGGAGGAGGAGTTCCAGGAGCGCCAGGTCGTGGAGGAGGCGGCACTGGCGGAGATGGGGGGTGAGCTGAACGATCTCCTGAGCGCGAATTCGGAGCTCTATGATGCCGTGCATTTCTATACGGAGCCGGCTGAGGCGGAGGATGGTGAGGAGCAGCCTTCGCTGACGTATCACCAGGTGAAGGAGGCGCAGCGGGATCTGTTCCGTCATGCGGGTGATCCGTCCTTCGACATCACGGATCGTGAGTACGGTCCGGAGATCAAGAGTGTCATCGACCGTATCAGCGAGGTCATTTCGCAGTCCCCGGTCACGGAGCATCTGGTGGTCAGTCGGGGGACGAAGGATGTGGGGGATCGTCAGCGTCCGGAGACGTTGCGAGTGGGTGTGCCGGTCGAGGAGGTCACGTTCCTTTCGACGATGGCCGGTCGTGGTCTGCCGGACAATCTTTTCGAGAATCGTCTGATTCGGCTGCATCTGAGTGTTCCGCAGTTCAAGCGGGCTGCTTTTATCGAGGGTGCCTCGGAGGTGCCTGAGGAGCGTGAGCTGCTGTTCGGTGCGGGGCTGCGGTGGACGCCGACCAGGATCGTGCGTCCGCTGGATCCGGCTCCGCACACGGGGGATCCGAACGAGGTTCCCGCGGACAAGCAGTGGACCGTTTACGGGACTGTGGAGCTGACGCACGAGGAGTCCTCTTACGACAGTGGCGATGAGGAGATGTACTCCGATGACGGGTACGTTTCCCCGCCGCCGCCGGCGGGCACCGCGCACCTGGTGACTCCTGGGTCCTCTGCGGGCCGTTCCGATGCGCCGGTTGTTCCGTCCGTTGCGGATGGGGTGGGTGAGCGGCCGGCCGAGGTGGATGCGGTGGTCGGGCGGTTGTCGGGGATGTCGCCTGTGGAGCGGGAGTCGGTGTTCGCGCGGTTGTCGCCGCAGGGTCGGCGTTGGCTGGTGCGGGATCGGGATTTCGTGGCGGAGTTGCGCGGACTGTCGGATGAGGATTTCGTCCACGGTGTGGCGCGTCTGCTGGTGGATGTGGATCCTCGGGCGGATCGTCCGGTCTCCTCGCGGGTGGAGGCGTATGCGCAGGTCGAGCGGATGCTGCGGGATCCGGCGACGGCCGAGCGGCTGTTGGCCAGCCGGGTGCAGATCGTGGTGGTTCCGAAGGACCATTCCATGACGAGTGTGGAGGCGTTGCTGAGTCATCAGGGTCAGCGTTTCGGTGGTGAGGCTGGTGGCGGGCGGTCGCTGGACGATGTCCGTGGTTTGGGTGGTCGGATCACGGCGATCACGGAGGAGAACCTGACCGGTGAGCACACCGGTATCGGTCTTCAGCCGCATTACCCGGACGGGTACTCGACGACGACGCATGAGTTGGCGCATGCCGTGCATCTGCACGGTGTGACCGAGGATGACCAGGCCCTGATCAAGGGGGTCTTCGAGGCGAAGGGGAAGGCGGGGGCGTCGGCGGTCTGGCCGGATGGTCCGTTGCGGGCGGCGGGCAAGGGTGAGGCGGGGCCGACGAACTACAGCTCGCGTGATGAGTTCGAGTTCTTCGCGCAGTTGACCAATGCCTATCTGGGGACCAATCACGGCAAGGACCCGTTCACGGAGGAGGTCCGCAACAACGGGCGGGAGTGGGTCGAGGACAACGAGCCGGCGTTGCTGCCGCTGCTGGAGAGGCTCTACGGCAAGGACCCGGCCGGGTTCCATCCGGAGAAGTCCAACCCGGTCGAGGAGACCCAGCGCGAGACCGAGTCCTACGCGTACGCGCAGACCCTCTTCAACGAGCACCAGACCGACACCACCACCACCACGGTCGCGGGCGCGGACGACAACACCCCCCGGCCGCCGGAGCACCAGGACCCGCAGCCGGACCTCGAACCCCTGCTGCCGCCCCCGCCCAAGCTTGATAACCCCGTTTCCCAAGATTTCCTGGACATCGTGGAGTGGAATGGCCCGCAGGCCCGTGATATGGCCGAGGCCTTCATCGACAACGGCTACAAGCTGACGCAGGATCAGTTCGCCGCGATGCCGCACGAATTCCAGACGCGGTACGCGGAGCTGGAGTTCTTCGGCGAGGATCGCGCCGACGAAGCCGATCCCGGGAAGGGCGTTTTCAACAAGCTGAAGGACCTCACCGCCGATCTGCCTCTGAAGCACCGGCAAGCGCTGTACTTCTACACGAAGGCGAAGAGTGACAAGCGGCTGAGCTACGACGACCTCAAGGCGGCCCAGCGGGTCCGTGAGAGGTCTGGCCACATCGGTGACCTGGATGATGGCGCGAAGATCAAGTGGCTGATGAAGAAGATCAACGAGTCCATCTCGCAGTCCTACGTCCCGGCGGATCTCGTGGTCACCAGGGGCACCACGGACGTGGGTGACCGCCTGCGGCCGGAGGATCTGCGGGTGGGCACGCCCGTCAGGGAGGTCACCTACGTCTCCGCGAAGATCGGTGACCAACTGGCCAAGGCCTTCGACCAGAAGCAGATCCAGCTGCACCTGCTGGTACCCGAGGGCGTGCGAGCGGTGTACATGGCGAAGGTCTCCAAATTCTCCGACGAGCGCGAGCTGCTGTTCGGGCGCGGCCTGCAGTGGACGCCGACCAGGATCGTCAAGCCCGAGCACGACGGTGGCCAGTGGACCGTCTACGGCGAGGTGGATCCGCCGACGCATGAAATCGAGGGTGACGGCGCCCCCCTCTTCGGGTACAAGCGGCAGGTCCAGTCGAACAAGGACCACAAGCTCCCCTTGGACTTGGACAACATCTCTGACGTCGACTCGGATGATCTCTCCGAGAAGGAATCGGTGGACCAGCAGTACTCCGGCGACGAGGAGATGTACTCCGGCGATGAGTACGCGTCCCACGACGATGAGGAGATGTACTCCGGCGATGAGCAGATGTCGTCCGGCGGTGGCTACCTCGCACCGCCGCCGCCCGCGGGTCCTGACCACGGCTCGGAGCCGCTGCTTCCGCCGCCCCCGCCGGCCTGGCTCAACCCGCACAACTGGCCGGAGGATCTCGCTCAGGATGTGATCGCTGATCATTTTCTGGATCAGGGTTGGGAGTTGACGTCGGAGCAGTTCGACGGGATGCCCCATGATTTCCAGGCTGCTTATGCGGAGCGTGAGTTCTTCGGGACGGAGGAGGAGTTCCAGGAGCGCCAGGTTGTGATGGAGGTGGCGCTGGAGGGGATGAAGAGTGACCTCCGCGACCTCCTGCGCGCGAATCCGGAGCTCTATCGTGACCTGCGCTTCTACACGGAGCCGGCTGAGGCGGAGGATGGTGAGGAGCAGCCTTCGCTGACGTATCACCAGGTGAAGGAGGCGCAGCGGGATCTGTTCCGTCACGCGGGTGATCCGTCCTTCGACATTGCGGATCGTGAGTACGGTCCGGAGATCCAGCGCATCATCGGCCATATCGATGAGGTCATCTCCCAGTCTCCGGTGGCGGAGCATCTGGTGGTGGGTCGGGGGACGAAGGATGTGGGGGATCGTCAGCGTCCGGAGACGTTGAGGGTGGGTGTGCCGGTCGAGGAGGTCACGTTCCTCTCGACGATCGTCGGTCGTGATCTGCCGGACAGTATTTTCGAGAATCGTCTGATTCGGCTGCATCTGAGTGTTCCGCAGTTCAAGCGGGCTGCTTTTATCGAGGGTGCCTCGGAGGTGCCTGAGGAGCGTGAGCTGCTGTTCGGTGCGGGGCTGCGGTGGACGCCGACGAGGATCGTGCGTCCGCTGGATCCGGCTCCGCACACGGGGGATCCGAACGAGGTTCCCGCGGACAAGCAGTGGACCGTCTACGGGACGGTGGAGCTGACGCACGAGGAGCAGTACTACGACGACGGCGATGAGGAGATGTACTCCGATGGCGGGTACGTTTCCCCGCCGCCGCCGGCGGCGGCCACCGGGCTGTCTGCGGGCCGTTCCGATGCGCCGGTTGTTCCGTCTGCGGTGGATGGGGTGGGTGAGCGGCCGGCTGAGGTGGATGCGGTGGTCGGGCGGTTGTCGGGGATGTCGCCGGTGGAGCGGGAGTCGGTGTTCGCGCGGTTGTCGCCGCAGGGTCGGCGTTGGCTGGTGCGGGATCGGGATTTCGTGGCGGAGTTGCGTGGACTGTCGGATGAGGATTTCGTCCATGGTGTGGCGCGTCTGCTGGTGGATGTGGATCCTCGGGCGGATCGTCCGGTCTCCTCGCGGGTGGAGGCGTATGCGCAGGTCGAGCGGATGCTGCGGGATCCGCAGACGGCCGAGCGGCTGTTGGCCAGCCGGGTGCAGATCGTGGTGGTTCCGAAGGACCATTCCATGACGAGTGTGGAGGCGTTGCTGAGCCATCAGGGTCAGCGTTTCGGTGGTGAGGCTGGTGGCGGGCGGTCGCTGGACGATGTCCGTGGTTTGGGTGGTCGGATCACGGCGATCACGGAGGAGAACCTGACCGGTGAGCACACCGGTATCGGTCTTCAGCCGCATTACCCGGACGGGTACTCGACGACGACGCATGAGTTGGCGCATGCCGTTCATCTGCACGGTGTGACCGAGGATGACCAGGCCCTGATCAAGGGGGTCTTCGAGGCGAAGGGGAAGGCGGGGGCGTCGGCGGTCTGGCCGGATGGTCCGTTGCGGGCGGCGGGCAAGGGTGAGGCGGGGCCGACGAACTACAGCTCACGTGATGAGTTCGAGTTCTTCGCGCAGTTGACCAATGCCTATCTGGGGACCAACCACGGCAAGGACCCGTTCACGGAGGAGGTCCGCAACAACGGGCGGGAGTGGGTCGAGGACAACGAGCCGGCGTTGCTGCCGCTGCTGGAGAGGCTCTACGGCAAGGACCCGGCCGCGTTCCATCCGGAGAAGTCCAACCCGGTCGAGGAGACCCAGCGCGAGACCGAGTCCTACGCGTACGCGCAGACCCTCTTCAACGAGCACCAGACCGAACCCGCTACCCCTGTGGCGAGCAGGGACGACAACACCCCCCGGCCGCCGGAGCACCAGGACCCGCAGCCGGACCTCGAACCCCTGCTGCCGCCCCCGCCCAAGCTCGATAACCCCGTTGTTGATCCTTCCTTGCTGGACCCGGCGACCTGGGGCACCGGCTCGTTCGCCAGTCGTGATATGGCCGAAGAGCTCTTCCGCGACGGCTTCGGGTTGACGCAGGATCAGTTCGCCGCGCTGCCACACGACTTCCGGGAGCGGTACGCGGAGCTTGAGTTCTTCGGCTGGGATCACCCCAGCGAGGCCGAGCCCCTGGACAGTGTGTTCGACAAGCTGAAGGACCTCTCTGCCGGGCTGCCTCTGGAACACCGGCAAGTGCTGCACCTCTACACGAAGCTGAACAGTGAAACCCGGCTGGGCTACGGCCGGCTCAAGGCGGCTCAGCGGGTCCGTGAGGCGTCCGGCCACATCGGCGAATTGCCCGACGGCGTGGAAATCAAGTGGCTGCTCAAGAAGCTCAACGAGTCCATCTCGCAGTCCCCCGTCCCGGTGGAGCTCGTGGTCACCAGGGGAACCGAGGACATGGGCAACCACCTTCAGCCGCAGGACCTGCGGGTGGGTGAGCCTGTCAGAGAGGTCACCTACATCTCCGCGAAGGTCGGTGGTGAACTGGCGGCCGCCTTCGCCCAGAAGCCGATCCGGTTGCACCTTCGCGTGCCCAAGGGCGTGCGAGCGGCGTACCTGGAGGAGCTTTCCCAGATCCCCAGCGAGCACGAGCTGCTGTTCAGGCGCGGACTGCAGTGGACGCCGACCAGGATCGTCGAGCCCGAGCAGGCGGGTGGCCAGTGGACCGTCTACGGCGAGGTGGATGAGCCGAGCCGTGCCATCGAGGGTGACGACTTCGACCTGGAGGAGTACACGCGGCAGTTCGACGACGGGAACGAGGACCACGAGCTCCCCCTGGTCCTGGGCACCATTCCTGAGGTGGACTCGGATGCCCTCTCGGACGACGACTTCGGGCCCCTGCTGCCGCCCCCGCCCCTGCCCGCCGGCCCGGTGCCCCGGCCTGAGGCGGTCCCTTCCGGCGGACAGGGAACCGACCACGGCACCGTGGCGGTCGCGGAGAAGGCCGACGCCACTGGAGACGAGCACACCGACCCGCCGGTCGATCTGGCGCGGCCGTTGGTGGATCCGGCGGTGGCGCATCTTGACCCGCTGACCGAGCCGACCTGGTCGCCGGAGCGGGAACGGGAGCAGGAGCAGGAGCAGGAGCGCGAGCAGTCGGAGTCCCAGCCTGATCTGGCGCGGCCGTTGGTGGATCCGGCGGTGGCGCATCTTGACCCGCTGACCGAGCCGACCTGGTCGCCGGAGCAGCAGCTCTCCACCGAGGGACAGCAGCCCGCTCAGGAGCAGACCCATACCCACCTCCAGGCGGACACGCAGGAGCAGCCTGTTCCTCAGGCCCAGGCCCAGGTCGAGGCGCAGGCGCCGGAGCAGCCCGTTTCCCAGGCCCAGGTTCAGCCCCAGGAGCACGAGCAGCTCACCGTTCCGCAGCCCCCGGCCGTTCCCCACGACCAGGTGGCCCACACCGCGCCTGCGGTCGCCCCCGCCCCCAACCCCGAGGCGCCCGAGCGCTTCAGGGAGCACCAGCTCGCCGCCTACGACGTGCTGCTCGGCCTCGACCACGACGAGACCAGGGTCCTGACGGAGCTCACCGACCGCTTCACCCGGGCTCTGCACGGAGACGAACTGGCTGCCCGGACCCTGGCCCAGAGCCTCTTCGGCAGCGAGACCCTGCAGCCGAAGCTGTCCGCACTCTCCCGGGGCGATGTCTGGTACGTGCCCTTCGCAGCCGGCGACTGGTCCGGCACGGTGCGGGTGCGGGCCGCTGTGGAGCATGGCGAGTACGCCGAGACGGTCGACAAGTTCGAGTTCGAGTACGGCTCGGAGCAGCAGTCCTCGGTCGGTGTCACCGGTGACCGGCTCTGGCAGTTGAGTCTGGGCGGGCAGGCGAAGTTCAAGTTCGGCAGCAGTGGCGACCTGACCGAGGCGCTCGCCTACCAGCACGGCTGGATGCGGGGCCGGAGCAGTGTCGACGTCAGCCGGACCATCGCGCGCGGCAAGACCGTCGAGCCGGCCGCGCTCTTCGACACCACGTTCAGGCTCTCGGTGGATTTCCTCGACTCCCACCATTTCGGCGTCCCCACGAAGGTGGCGCCGACTGGTCGGGAGCCGCTGGAGCTCTCCGGCCAGGTGGCTGTGCCGGTCCGTGAGACGTCGGCGCGGCAGCAGGAACCCGATCTGCACGTTCACGTGCCGGACCAGGTCGCGACCCAGCTCCGGCTGGCCGGCCAGCACATCGTGAGCAACGTCTGGATCCCCAGGTCCCGTCCCGAGACCACCGGCACCGAGCCCGAGATCACCCAGGCCGAGGTACCCGAGCAGCGCCAGATCGAGGACTTCGTCGCCGAGTTCGACACCCAGGCCCGGGAGTTCTTCGGCAACCAGTGGACCGACCTCAAGGCCAAGCTGATCGACGAGGTCGACCTCGTCACCCTGCACCAGGAGCTCAAGGGCCTGATGTCGGGGCAGGAGCTCTCCGTCGAGCTGGTCGGGCCCGCCCTGCTGGGCAAGGACGGGATGGCCGGGCTGCCCGGGGACGTCCAGGGCCTGCTGCCGGGCGGCGACCGAGGCGTTGCAGGGGCCGGGCTCAACCGGCCGAGTTCGGTGATCACCTTCAAGCGGGCGACGGTCAGGACGATGGCGCCGGTGGACCGGCTCCCGACCACCGAGTTCAACGTCGGTACCGGCACCTCCCGTTCGCAGACGGAGCAGGTCACGGACAGCGACACGCTCCAGGTCCCGCTGCCCGCCGGCGGCAACGGCTACCAGGGCACGGGGACCGGCGGCGCCACCGGCGGTGCTCAGTTCGGCCGGGACAAGGTGCGCCTGAACGGCACCGGTGACGACCTCTCCCTCACCAGCAAGACCAAGTCCTCTGCCGTGGTCTTCGAGGGCACGGCCAAGCTGCAGATCGAGTTCCGGCAGACCTCGCGGTTCGGTGTGGTCGAGACCGGTGGCGGCGACGCGCGGGCCACCCTGGGCTTCCGGGCGGTCATCGACCAGAACGAGACCAGGCCGGCCGAGTTCACCGTCGATCCGGTGACCAACCAGCGCTCCGCACCGCCCGTCTTCACCGCGCCCGACGAGCCGCCACACCTCGCGAACGAGTCGGAGCACACCGAGTCGGAGCAGGCCGAGCCGCCGGCGACCCCGCAGGCGCCGGTCGGCATGGAGCCGACCGACATCGAGCTGCCCGAGATCCACCCGGCCCCGTCGGCTTCGACCCAGCACGTGCCGAGCGAGACCAGCGAGATCAGCGAGACCGGTGAGACCGGTGAGACCGGTGAGACCGGTGAGATGACGCCGGGCGAGGCGGCCGCCGCCCAGCCCGTCACGTATCCGAGCCCGCCCAAGGAGGTCTGGAGCACGAACGCCGCGCAGACCGGCCTGCCCGACACCACCACGGTCCGCGACCTGCGGGACATCGCGCCGCTCCACGCCGAGCTGGACCGGATCGGCCCGGAGCTGCTCGGCGGCGAGGGGCCGTGGCGCGAGGTCCGCGAGGAGGTCCTGCAGACCTTCTCGCACTCGGCGGTCTCCGCCCATCTCACCGCGATGACCCGCAAGGTGGAGCTGCGTACCCAGGAGGTGACCTCGGGTCCGCTGAAGGACGTGCACATCTCGGTCGTCGCCCGCGTGCAGCGGATGGCGCACAAGCGGCAGCAGGGCGAGGCCGACCTCAACACCGTGCGGGAGAGCAGCACCTTCGAGTCGGAGCGTCGTCTCCTCTCCGACAGCAAGAGCCTCCAGGGCGTCGGCGGCGGCAAGGTCCTGCTGCACGAGGAGGCGGTCAAGGACGGGGTGGGCAAGGCGCTCAAGGACACCCTCCAGCTCACCCCCTCGGTCAGCGGCGAGATCCGCGACCGCGACGGCTGGAGGGGCGGCGAATCCACGAAGAGCTACGCCAGTGGCAAGTTCCGCAGCGCCCAGGAGCTGTACGACTCCGAGGTCGATCTGGACGTGGTGTTCACCGTCGGCGACCGCGTGGTGCTGGTGCCGTCGGTCCGGGTGCAGGCCGAACTCGGGCTGGAGCACAAGCTCACCGCCGCCCACCCGGAGGGTGCGGAGAACCAGGGCAGGAACGGCGTCTTCACCGGCCCGGTCACGGCGGAGCCGCCCGCCGTCGACGACTCCGCCGTGGCCGCCCCGTCGCGGCTGGCCACGGGTCGGATCGGCCATTCCGATGTGCTGATCAGCCTCGGCGCCGGTGACACCAGGGTGCTGACCACCGTCAAGGAGGCCCTGGCGCCCCTGGGGAAGATGCCCACGGAGCTGGCCGGGCGGCTCGCCCAGCGGCTCGACCCGTTCGCGCTGAAGTCGGGGCTGGCCCGGTTGAGCCGGGGCGGGGAGATCCGGGTGGCCGTGGACCACGGCGGCTGGAGCGGCGATGTGGTGGTCAAGGCCCGGTTGGGCGACTTCAAGCATCAGGGGTCGGTGGGCTTCGAGTTCGAGCTGGGCAGCCAGCAGCGCACCTCGGTCGGCTTCACCTGGGACAAGCTCACCCGGATCCGCAAGAAGTTCGCGTTCAAGGCCACCGTGCCGCACGCGACCGTCAACGGCGACTACACCCGCACCACGGACACGGTGCGGGGTCTGAGCGTCGACCGGGTCGGCGGCACCGGGAGCCGCGGCAAGAGCGTCGAGCCGGCCGACCTGTTCGAGGGTAAGGCGACGTTCGACATCACCTTCCAGCCCGGCACGCGCAGCCGGCTCCTCTCGCCGAAGGCCCCGCACACCGGGGTCGAGCCGGTCGAGGTGACCACCGTGGTCGCGGTGCCGCACCGGGATCTGCTGCGCAGTGGCAATGCGGCGGACGACCAGGGCGGCGTGGACCTCGCCGGCCGGCTGGACCACCGGCTGGGCTCCTCCGACGTCGTCGCCAGGGTCTTCGCGCGCACCGAGGTGCCGCAGGGGCAGCGCGAGGTGCACGCGGTCGTCGACCAGTTGGCGCCGCAGGGACGCAAGGCGCTCGGGTCCGACTGGTCGGGGATGGCGCAGAAGCTGACCGAGGCGCTGGACTTCGAGCGGCTGCACGCGCTGGTCAAGCCGATGATGGCGGGCCACGAGATCCTGGTGCGGCACCGTGGTGCCAAGGCCTGGATCTCGGCGGACCTGACGAGGCTGCGGGAGGTGGACTCGGCCCCGGAGGTCGAGTTCAACCTCGGTACCAGCGCCCAGACCTCGTTGACCAGTTCCGACGGTGGGACCAACACCGGTGGCGGGAAGGCCAACTCGGTCACCGTCGGCGCGCTCGCCAGCGGCGACCCGCTGGGGATCGCCAGCGTCGGCGGCAGCGTGACCGGCGCCTGGGGGGCGGACCACCTGGAGCAGCAGAGCTCCTCCGGGGCCACCGGCATGGCCGTCAAGGCCAAGCAGCTCGCCACCGCGCTGGACGGCACCGTGCGGCTGAAGGTGCGGCTGGAACGCAGTCCGCTGGTCAAGGTGCTCGACGCCGACCAGGTGCCGCCCGCCTGGGCGCGACGCTCCCTGGCCAGCCGCGACCAGGCCGGGCGCGACCAGGCCGCCGCGCAGGACGGGCCGAGCACGCCGCGGCCGCCGCGGAGCGCTTTGGACCGGGTGCGCCAGACGGTCTCCGACAGCGCCGCCTGGGTGAAGGACACGGCCGTCGACGGGGTCGTGCGGCTCGGCTACTACCGGCGTTCGCTCGTCACGGCCGAGCTCGGCATCGACGTGCTCACCGAGAACCGCCGGATCACCGATCCGGCGGTCCACACCCGGCAGCAGGACCACCAGGCCGAGCCGCCCGCCCCGAAGGTGGTGCGGGTGCCGCCGGAGTCGGTCTTCACCGACGGCCTGCGGAACATCGACGTGCTGCGCTGGCTCGACGATTCCTCGGGCGTGCAGGACCTGCTGAGGTCCTTCGGGTCGGACTTCTTCGGCGGGTCGGCCTGGGACCGGATCGAGGGGCTCGCCCGCAGGTCGCACAGCCACGCGCTGCTCTCCTCCCAGTTCGGCCCGGTCACCCGGGCCCACGACCCGGCCCACGACTCGGCCCACGACCCGGCCGTCGACCGGCCCGACTCCGCCGACGGGGCCACCGGTCAGGAACCGGCCGTCCGCCGGCAGATCGGGACACCGTCCTCGGGCCACCGCCGACTGGTCGACGACGTGAGTGTCAACGCCTCGATCAAGGTCGTTCGCCTGGAGTACACGGGCGACAACGACAGCGCCGCGCTGAGCCCGGCGAACGAGAGCACCAGCGGCGGTCAGCACATCCGGCTGGACATGCGGCAGTTGGGCGCGCAGTTGCAGGGCGGGGCGCAGCTCGACCTGCACGAGGGCGACGAGGCCACCGTGCTGGGCAGCGTCGGCCTGTCCCGCCGCCTGCGCGAGGGACCGAGCGCGGGCACCGGCGGCAAGATCGTGGCCAACGCCAAGGTCCCGACCAAGATGGCCCGTTACACCGGCCACGCGCAGGTCGAGATGACCTTCAAGGAGGGCGACCGGGAGCGGACCGAGCGCGGCCTGGTGCGGGTCGAGCTGGAGGTCCCGAAGGCGGACACCCGGGAGATCCGGGTGGCCGAGGACCGCTCCGTGTCGTTCAGCTCGGACAACCCCGGCGGCGCCCCCGCTTCCGCGCACATGGCCGAGACCATGCGGGCGAACCACCGGGACTTCGGCGTCCACTGGCTGAGCGACCCGTCGATGGACGCGGCCGCTCGACACGCCACCGAGGACGCGATCCGGCACATCCCGATCGACCCGGCGTTCGTCACCGTCGCCTACCACGCCACGACCACCAACGGCGCGCCGACCTGGCACGGGCGACCGCAGCTTCCGGGCGAGTTCGCCGAGTCCCTGCTCACCCTGCGCGACCAGGAGGGTTGGGACGGACGGCCGTTGCGGTTCGTGGTCTGCGGTATGGGCCGCGGGCGAATGAACTCCTACGCCGTCGATGTGCTGAAGGAACTGCAGAAGCGGCGCCCCGGTGAGACGTTCGAGGCGTACGCGCCGACCGGATCGGTCTGGGTGGCCAGGCCGCAGAACCCGGCGGAGGGCCACCAGGGCCACCTGCTGGTGGCCGAGAGCGTCAGCTTCGATGCGAGCGGTCGGCCGCGGCTCTCAGGGGCAGGGGGCTGGCAGCACATCACGCTCCCCGCGCACGGCGGTGAGCCGCAGCTGGCGGGCCACGATCAGGAGGGGTCCCGGGCGGAGCCTCCCGTCGCCACGGAGCACCTGAACCTCGGCCCCGACGCCGTGGCGACGGCCTTCGGCCCGCACGACGCCGACGGATCGCAGCCGCCGCACGAGGTCCCGCAGGACATGCCGGTCGGCCACCAGCAGCTTCCGGCGGACTCCTCGCACGACCGGGACCCGCTGCCGCCCGTGACAACGGAACGAGCCGAGGAGCTGTTCCGGCAGATCGCGGACCGCAGGTTCACTGAGCTCACCAGGGACACCATCGGCACCCTGCACCCGGCGCAGTGGACGATCCCGTTCGACTTCGCCGAGAACGGCTGTTACAACCGGGCGGACCAGATGTCCGCGCACCTGCACAACCAGGGCGTCGCGAACAAGAAGATCTGGGTCACCCACGTCATGGCCTACGGCCCGTTCGGGTTCCCGCTGCTCAAGGTGAAGTCCGGCAACGCCCTTGGCGCACTTCCGGGGCAGCCCCGCGAGCTCGCATGGACGCACCACGTCGCGGTGGTCGTCCACGTGCCGGACGGGGACGAGGGGCAGACCAAGGAGATGGTCCTCGATCCGTCGCTGCATCCCGCAGGGCCGGTGACCACGGCACAGTGGTTGGAGTCCATGGGCGTGGACGTCTCGGCCTCGGACCGGATCGGCGAGTCCTACGGCGAGGCGATGCACAATCTGCGCCTGCGGTACATCGAACAGTCAGTGGACACCGTCAACGGGTACCCCTCCAGGAAGGCGGTCGTCTGCACCACCGAGTCCTACGTCTACCAAAGGCCAGCGTTCGATGACGAGGACAGGCCGATCCCACTCGTCGCCCTCGGCATGCCGACAGCCGAGGACGCGCGGACGAAGTTCCGCACGGAGACGCTGGAGCACGCGCAAGAGGCCAGGACCAGAAGGACGCTGCTGGCGGCCACCAGCGTGCCGGGGGAGAACAGCACCCCCGTGCTCCTCGACCACCTGGGCCGCCCCCTGCAGTTGGTCAGTACCACGACCACGCTGTACAAGCGCGTCGGCAATCGCAACGAGCCGGCCGCCAGCTCGCTCTCGCTCTACAGCCACGCGGCAGGACCGTCCGAGCTGTACAGCAGCAACGGCAGGCCCCTGCGGACGGAACGCGTCGGGGTCGACATGGCGGTTCCGCCTTCCGCGCTGGCCACGCTCTGGACCACCCAGGGCCAGCCCTTCCACCCGACGGCTCAGACCACCTTCACGATCTACGACCAGCACGGCGAGCCCCTGCGCTCGGTCACCACGGCACTGACGCTCTTCAACGAGCGCGGCGAGCTCCTGATGCCGGAGAGCGTCGACATCAGCGTCCACGACCGGACCGACGTCGAACTGCCGTCGCACGCCACCGCGCGGGTGTCCTACTTCGGTTCGGGCGTTGAGCCTCTTGCCTCCGCGGTGTACGGGCACAACGGTGCGCTCCAGGACACCACGTCCACGCGGGTGGCCGTCAGCGCCCGCACCAACCCCAGGGTGCCCTACCTCGAGGTCGTCGGGACCCCGCGCCCCGTCCCGGTGGGTGGGTTCCGGGCTGCGCCGGCGCCGGATCATTCCGGGGGGCTGGTCGTTCCGGTCGGTGTGTCGGGTACGTTGCACGGCGTCGTGGCGGCGTATGAGGCCTCCGAGCGGGCGCGTCCGGCGGAGCAGCCGGTCATGGCGGGGCAGTGGCGGCCGCATCGTGAGTTCGCGCCGCCCGTCGACGCTTCTTCGGACACGCGTGGCACCGTTCCGGACACCGCCGATCCGCAGTCCCCGACGCGCGAGCCGGACAACAGCGGGTGGCACAGCGACAGCGACGACAGCAGCAGTGGCGACGACGGCTCAGCCGGGGAGTACGAGGGGCACGGGGACCCCGCGCACCAGGAGGAGCAACTGGCGCCCGCGTTCCACCACCTCACCGTCGACGACATCTTGAGCGCGCTGAATCCCAGTACCGACAGCGGTGCTGAGGAGTAGACGGCTTGGCAGGCGGAGCCGACCGCTCCGGGGCGCGCCCGGCCCCGGCGCCCGGCCGGTGAACCCGGGGGTGGTCGCCGCCCGTCGGACCAGGTGAAGGCGGGCGGTGACGTGCGAGGAGCGAGCGGATGAACGAGACGGTGCACAGCGGGTTCCGGCTCGCGGCGGTGTTCGACATGGTGGATCCGGTGACCGGGCCGGGGTTCCGCGAGGACCACCTGCGGCTGGCGGACGGGTCCGAGCGGGCGGCCGTCGCCGACTACCTGCGGTCGGCGGCGGCGGTGCTGCTGACCCCGATGCTGATGGACGACGTGCTCTCGCCGGAGCGGCGCGGGGTGGTGCCGATGGGCTTCCGCACCGACGGGGAGTGGATCTGGACCGACACCATCACGTACTACCTCGACGAGTACGGGCTGGCCCCCGAGTCGGGCCTGCTCGCGCACGTCCGCACGCGTCTGGAGGCGCCCCGGGTCGAGCCGAGCGCCGAGGTGCTGGAGCGGGCGGTCGACTTCGTCCTGACGCCGCCGGAGCCGGCGGGCGACCCGGTCTGGAACATCGGCTAGCAGCGGGGCTGAACCCTGGCCGCCCTGCCGTCCGTCACTCCGGGCAGGAGCGTTGTCGAGGGGCAGGGGACGATGGTGGGCAAGGAAGAGAGCGGCGCGGGTGAGCAGGCCGGTTCCGGGTACCGGCTGCCGGCGGTGAGCTGGGCGTTCGAGGAGGAGGGCGAGCCGGAGGCGGAGCAGGCCGCCCCCGAGCGGCCGCACGCGGAGCCGGCGGTGCCCGCCGAGCCCGCGGCCGCCGCGCCGCAGGCCGCCGAGCCCGAGCCTGAGCCCGAGCCCGAGCCCGGGTCCGCCGAGGCCACCACCGGCGTGCTCGGACGCATCGTCCTCGGCGGTGCCGGGACGGCGTCGGCCGGCGGCCCGCCCGCGGCCGGGGTGGTCGCGGTCGTCGGCGCGAGCGCCGAACTCGGCGAGCTCGAAGCCGTGTCCGAAGCCGCCCCCGACTCCGCAGCCGAGGCCGAGGCGCGGCCGGGTCGCGTCTCCAAGCCGATGATCGCGGCGGCCGTCGCGGTGGGTCTGGTGCTGGTCGGCGTGCCGCTGGTGATCAGTCAGCTGGGCGGCCCCACTCCGCCGCACCGGCCGACCCAGGGCGGTGCCCCGCTCGGCTACAGCCAGCAGGGCCCGAACGGCGGCAACGGCTTCGTGCCCGGCTTCGACTCGCACGGCGACACCGGCGGCTCTCCGATCCCACCCGGCCAGCCGGCCGGCGCCGCGGCTCCGGTGGCGGCGACCGACTCGGGCTCGCCCAGCCCCTCGGGCCAGCCGGCGAACGGCTCCGGCGGCGGCTCAGGTGGCTCGGGTGGTTCGAGCGGTGGTGGCGGCACCGGGAGCGCCGGGCAGCCGCAGTCCAAGTCGGTCGGCGGGTCGAAGCCCGGCGGC
This sequence comes from Kitasatospora sp. NBC_01266, assembly GCF_036242395.1. Taxonomy (NCBI): domain Bacteria; kingdom Bacillati; phylum Actinomycetota; class Actinomycetes; order Kitasatosporales; family Streptomycetaceae; genus Kitasatospora; species Kitasatospora sp. NBC_01266. The sequence goes on from NZ_CP108458.1 coordinate 6,645,503, forward strand.
GGCTCGGGCGGCTCGGGCGGCTCGGGCGGCTCGGGCGGCTCGGGCGGCTCGGGTGGTTCGAGCGGTGGTGGCGGCACCGGTGGTGGCGGCGGTACCAGCGGCGGTGGCGGCACCGGTGGCGGCGCCCCCCAGCAGCAGTCCGCCCCGCAGCAGCCGACCCAGCCCGCCAGCCCCAACCCCAAACTGCCCCCGATGGGCCCCGGCCCGGTGGTCCCGCCCTCGGCGCCCGCCCCCGTGGTCGCGGTGGCCGGCCCGTTCTGCGGCGGCAGCGGCGTCAAGTACCGGACGGACAACTGGTACACCCAGGGCCAGTCCGGCTGGACGACCAACTCCGGTGGCTGGAGCGGAAACGGCTGCAACGGCCAGTACAACTCGATGCCGATGTCGGGCTCGCACGGGGACTACGGCAACGACGCCGTCTGGACCTTCCAGGTCGGCTCCGTCAAGAGCTGCGACCTGGCCGTCTACATCCCGGCCAGCGGCGACATCATGAAGGTCGGCGGCAACCCGTCGTTCTACACGGTCAACAACGGCGCCGGCAGCATCGGCTCGTTCTCGATCAACCAGACCGCCAGCCAGGGCCAGTGGGTGGACGAGGGCAGCTTCCCCTACAACGGCATGATCTACGTGACGCTGCACGACCGGGGCATCGACTGGACCGACACCGCCAAGACCTACGCGCACCACGCCGCCGACGCCATCAAGGCCACCTGCACGTCCTGACCACCTCCCCAGCTCCACCCCCATCACCACCCGAGAACACCACCCCGAACGAAGGGAACCCCTGGCCATGTCGCGCCCGGTGCTGACGGTCTGCGCGGAGCAGCGGGAGTCCGGCTCCTACCGCACGATCGGTGAAGCCCTGCAGGCCGCCCGCAGCGGTGCGGTGATCTCGGTGCGCCCCGGCCGCTACGAGGAGAACCTGGTGATCACCAAGATGGTCACCATCACCGCCGAGGACGTGCGCGGCAGCGTGCGGATCAGCCCCAGGCGCGGAGCGGTGGTCCAAGTGGTGGCGGAGGCGGTGCAGTTGAACGGCCTGGTGCTGCACGGCCAGGACGACGACCTGCCGACGGTGGACGTGCCGCGCGGCCAACTGGCGATGCAGGACTGCGAGGTGGTCGGCAACTCGTGGACGGCGGTGCTGACCCGCCAGCAGGGCGTGCTGGCGATGCGCGGCTGCCGGGTGATCAACGCGGCCGGCGCCGGGCTGGTGGAGACCTCCAGCGGTACCAGCGTGATCGAGGACAGCGTGATCGAACACCTGGGCACCTCCGCCCTGGTGATCGGCGAGCGGGCCAACCCCACGGTGCGGCGCTGCGTGCTGCGTGACGCGCGCGGCAACGGCGTCTGCGCCAACGGCGAGGCCCGCGGGGTGATCGAGGACTGCGAGATCTCGGCCACCGACAAGCCGGCCGTGGCGCTGGAGGAGAACAGCACCACCCGCCTGCTGCGCACCGAGATCCGGGACAGCGCGCTCGGCGTCTACATCTCCTCCAACTCCCGGGTCGAGCTGGAGGAATGCACCGTCACCGGGGTGCGCGGGCACGGGATCGTGCTGGCCGGCGGCACCGACCCGGTGCTGCGCGGCTGCCGCGCGGTGCGCACCCAGGGCCACGGCCTGCACATCGGCGGGCGTTCCCGGGGCACCTTCGAGAACTGCGAGGTGGTCTCCGCCGCCGAGGTGGGCATCCACGTCGGCGAGTCGTCCGGTCCCACGCTGGTGCGCGTGGTGGTGCGCGACAGCGGCACGGACGGCGTGGAGCTGACCGGCGAGAGCAGTGCCGAGTTCGACCGCCTGGAGGTGTACGACGCTTCGGGCGCGGGGGTGGTGATCCGCGAGGGCGCCAACCCGCTGCTGCGCCGGATCACGGTGACCGCCGCGGCCGGCAACGGCGTCGAGGTGCTGCACGACGGGCGCGGGCGGCTGGAGGGCGCCACCGTGCTGGACGCCGGCCAGGCGGGCGTGCGGATCCACGACGGCGGCAACACCTACCTCGGCGGCTGCACGGTGCGCTCCAGCGTCGCCGCCGGGATCTCGATCGGCGCGGAGGGCATCGCCACGCTGCGCGACTGCGAGAGCGCGGAGAACGGCTTCGACGGGGTCAGCGTGGAGCGCGGCGGCGAGCTGACCGCGACCAGGTCCAGGCTGCGCTCCAACCGGCGGCACGGGCTGCACCTGCTGGCCGGCTCCCGGGCGACCCTGACGGACTGCCAGCTGATCGACAACACGGTGGACGGCGCCCGGGTGGAGTCCGCCGAGCCGGTGCGGCTCAACGACTGCCTGGTCGCCGAGAACCAGGGCTCGGGGCTGCGGCAGAGCGAGCCGAGCGAGCGGCTCTCGGTGGAGAACCTGGAGAGCCGGGACAACCGCTCGACGGACGCCTACGGCACCGCCACCGCCGCGCCGGCCACCGCCGAGGACGGCACCGAGCAGGACGACGCGGAACCGGGCGCCCAGCCGGTCCAGCCGGGGCCCGAGGAGCAGGGCCCGCAGGCCGTGCTGCAGACGCTGATCGGGCTGGAGGCGGTCAAGGAGCAGGTCGCCACCCTGGTCAACCTCAACAAGCTGGCCAAGCGCCGCGAGCAGGCCGGCATGCCGGCCCTGCCGATGAGCCGGCACCTGGTCTTCGCGGGCCCGCCCGGTACCGGTAAGACCACGGTGGCCCGGCTCTACGGCGCGATCCTGGCGGAGCTGGGCGTGCTGCGCAGCGGCCACCTGGTCGAGGTGGCCCGCGCCGACCTGGTCGCCTCGATCATCGGTGGCACCGCGCTGAAGACCACCGAGGTGGTCAAGGAGGCGTTCGGCGGGGTGCTCTTCATCGACGAGGCCTACACCCTGTCGGCCGGCTCCGGTGGCACCGGACCGGACTTCGGGCGGGAGGCGATCGACACCCTGGTCAAGCTGATGGAGGACCACCGCGAGGACCTGGTGGTGATCGTGGCCGGATACGAGGCGGAGATCCGCGAGTTCCTGGCCTCCAACCCGGGCCTGGCCTCCCGGTTCAGCCGCACCGTCGAGTTCGAGAACTACAGCGTGGAGGAACTGGCCACCATCGTGGAGCGGGCGGCGGTCGGGCACGGCTACGAACTCGCCGAGGGCACCATGGAGGTGCTCGCCGTGCACTTCGAACAGATGCCCAGGGGAGCCGACTTCGGCAACGGCCGGGCCGCCCGCAAGGTCTTCGAGGAGATGGTGGACCGGCAGGCCTCCCGGCTCGCGCTGCTGGAGAGCTTCAACAACGCCGAACTCGCCCTGCTGCTCCCCGAGGACGTCGACGAGCAGGCGGCGGCTTCGCTGGCCCGCGCCGCGGCCGGCGTCGAGGAGCCCGAAGCGCCCGGTCTGCTGGAGCAGTTGCGCGACATGGTCGGCCTGACCGAGGCCAAGGAGCAGGTCGAGGACCTGGTCAACCTCACCCTGCAGACCCGCCGCCGGGTCGAGGCCGGGCTGCCCGCCCCGCAGATCAGCCATCACGTGGTCTTCGCCGGCCCGCCCGGTACCGGTAAGACCACGGTGGCCCGGCTCTACGGCCAACTGCTCGCCGAACTGGGTGTGTTGCCGACCGGCCAGCTGATCGAGACGGCCCGCGCCGACCTGGTCGGCCGCTACATCGGCCACACCGCCCAGTTGACCCGGGACGCCTTCGAACGGGCCCGTGGCGGCGTGCTGTTCATCGACGAGGCCTACACCCTGACCCCCCGCAACGGCAGTGGCAGCGACTTCGGCCAGGAGGCGGTGGACACCCTGATGAAGCTGATGGAGGACCACCGGGACGAGGTGGTGGTGATCGTGGCCGGCTACCAGGAGGAGATGGCCGGCTTCCTGGCCTCCAACCCGGGCCTGGCCTCCCGGTTCTCCCGGGAGATCACCTTCGCGCACTACGCGGACGAGGAACTGGTCACCATCGTGCGCAAGCAGGCCGAGTCGGCCGGCTACCACTGCACGCCGGAGACCATCGTGGCGCTCGGCGAGCTGTTCGCCTCGGTGTCGCGCGACCGGACCTTCGGCAACGGCCGGTTCGCCCGGCAGACCCTGGAGTCGATGATCACCCGGCAGGCCGGCCGACTGGCCAAGCTGGACGTGGCGGACCTGGCGGAGCTGAGCGCGCTGCTGCCGCAGGACCTCCCGGTGCAGCGGATCGGCAGCCTGGCGTGAGGGGTTCGCGGCGCCGGCGGGTCGGGACGCCGGGCTCGGCGGCGACGGCGGGCACGGTCGCGCTGCTGGTCGGCGGTCTGCTGCTGCCGGTGGCGGCGGGTGCGGCGTGGGCCGACGGGTCGGGCGGCGGGTCCGCCACGCTCTCCGGTGCGGCTCCGACGTCCGGTTCGGCCGCGCCGTCCGGCTCCGCGTCGCCGGCGCCGGGGGACACCCTGCCCGGGGTCACCCAGGTGCTCGCCAGCGCGAACGGGCAGCAGCCGGCCTGCCTGACCGCCTCGACCAAGGACAACCGGCTCACCCCCTGGCCGCAGACCTTCCTGCGGCCCGACCAGGTCTGGCCGCTGACCCAGGGCGCGGGGGTCACCGTCGCGGTGCTCGGCTCGGGGGTGGCCGACGGCACCGGGCTGCTGTCCGGCCGGCTCGACCGCGCCGCCAAGCTGTCCGGCGGCGGCGACCCGGCGCAGGACTGCGTCGGGCACGGCAGCTTCCTGGCCGCGCTGATCGCCGCCGGCCAGCGCCCCGGCGTGGGCTTCGCCGGTATCGCGCCGGGTGCCCGGATCCTCGCGGTGGGCGTCACCGACAACACCGGCGCCAGCACCGCCGACCTGCTCGCCCAGGGCATCCGGGCCGCCGCCGACCAGGGCGCGCGGGTGATCGACGTGGGGGTGACCGTCCCGGCCGGCAGTGACGCGCTGGCGGCGGCGGTGCACGAGGCGGTCGGCAAGGGTGCGCTGGTCATCGCTCCGGCGGCGCCGGACCCGGTGCCCGGGGCGCAGGCCGGCGGCGCCTCGGCAGCACCCGCGCCGGTCTTTCCGGCGGCCTATCCCGAGGTCCTCTCGGTGCGCGACCTGGGCCCGGGCGGCACGCTGGCGCAGAGCGGGGGGTCGGCGGTGGGCGGCCGGGTCGACCTGGCCGCCCCCGGCGACGCGGTGATGGGCGTCGGGCCGAGCGGCGGCGGCTACTACACGGGGGCCGGGCCCAGCTTCGCCACCGCCTTCGTGGCGGGCTCGGCCGCTCTGGTGCTCGGCTACCAGCCGAAGTTGACGGAGAGTCAGCTGATCGGCCGACTGGAGGCCACCGCCTACCGGTCGGGGGGCGCGGTGCCCGACCCGCAGGTCGGCTACGGCTCGGTGGACCCGGTCGCGGCCGTCACCACTGTGCTGCCCCAGCCGCAGTCCACACCGTCCGCCGCCCCCGCCGCGTCCCCCTCCCCGCTCGCCGTGCCGCCCGCCCGGCCGGCCTCCGCCGCACCCCGCCAGGCCGGGGGCGTGGCGCTGGGCGCGCTGGGCGTGGTCGCGCTGGTCGCGCTGGGCGCGGTGGTCGTCCCCCGGGGCCGCGCTCGCGGCTGGCGCCCGCCGCAGACCGGTGCGGACGGGGAGCCGGAGTAGCTCGCGCAAACGCCCCCGGCCGGCGGCCGGGGGCGCCGACTCGGAGACCCTACCGGCCGGCCGGGCCCCAGGGGACGGGCAGCAGTTGGGGGTGCCCGGCCATCGACTCGCCGACCAGGGCGGCCAGTTCCAGGCAGGCCTGGCGGGCCTTGGGGCGCAGCCGGGCCGGGTCCAGCTCGTCGGCCGAGGTGAGGTGGCCGTCGGCGGGGAGCAGCACGACGGACCGGCAGCGGGCGCCGAAGTGAGCGGCCAACTCGGGGGCGGACAGCGGGCGATCGGACCCGCTCGCCGTGGCGGTCCGGATCACGGTGATCGCGGTGCGGAGCAGCTCCGCCTGGCCCTGCGCGATCAACTCGTCCAGCAACTGGTCGGTCTGCGCCGCGCCGGCCACCGAGGCGCTGGTGCAGATCACCAACTGGTCGGCGAGTTCGACCGCCGCCCCGCGCACGCCGTCCGCCGCCGCGCCGGCCTCGCCGATGATCACCGGGTACTGGCTGCTCAGCGTCGCCATCACCTGCCGGTAGCCGTACTCGTCCAAGCCACCCGGCACACCCGGCAGTTCGGCCAGCACCTCGAGGCCGCTGGCGGCGCGCGAGCTGAACCGGCGCAGCTCCGGGTAGCTGGTCAGTGCGGGGAGCGCCGCCAGCAGGTCGCCCAGCGTGTGCGGGTGCTCCCGCCGCACCCGGGCGCCCAGCGGCACCGCCGACGGGTCGCCCGCCGGGTCGCCGGCCGGGTGCGGCGCGGCGAGGTCGAGGGCGATCACCCGGTCGGGCCGGTGCGTGGCCAGCAGGGTGCCCAGGGCCAGGGTGACGGCGCTCCGCCCGGCCTGCGCCGACCGGCCGAGCACCGCGATCCGGTGGCAGCCGAACAGCGGGGTGCGGATCCGCTCCAGCCGCTGCCGCTCCTCCTGCCCGCCACCGGTGAACGGCAGCCGCAGCGAGCGGGGGCCGCGCGAGCCGGCCCGGCGCAGCAGCCGCTCGGTGGACAGCTCCAGCGCGGCGGCCCGTCCGAGCGTGGGATCGGCGGGCGGGACGGGCTGGGCCGCCGGCGACCCGGGTGCCGGCAGCGGCGCCGGGCCCGATCCGGCCGGAGCCCCCGGGATTTCTCCCGGCCGGGCCGTCGGCACAGTCCGTTCGGCGGGCGGGATGAGCACGGTGCCCAGCGGGTTCAGCGCCGGCCGGGCGGGCAGCGGCACCGGCTCGGGCCAGCTGGCGGGGGTGTAGTCGGGCGCGGCGTCCGGTCCCTGGTCCGGCCCGGGCCGCAGCGCGCCCATGGCCGAGCCCATGGCGCCGGGGCCGCCGTTGCCGGGGGTACTGCCCGGGCCCGCCGACCGCGCGAAGCCGTCGAAATGAACCGTCACGTGCCCTCCGCCTTCCGGTACGTCCAGCACCCCCGTCCACTCAGGGAGAACGGGCCTGCGGGCCTTGCCGGTTCATTCGAATATGGCTGGTCAGCCTGCTGAACCCGACGACCACCCGCTACCGTCACTCCTGGGTGGCACTCCTTACCGGATGCCATGACAGGTCGATAGGTCGACAGGTCGACAGGGTCAGGCCCGCAGCCGGGCGGAAGTCCCGCCACGGGACAGTGGGGAGAGAGGCACCGATGTCACCGGACGATTCGTCCGCGAGAGCGCGCCAGCTCATCGCGTCCTGGCTGGAGGTGTCGCCGGACAGCCGGCCGGGGCCGCCCGCGCTGCCGGTCCCGCAGGGCGCGGCAGCCGAGGTGATCGCCACCGCCCGGCGGATCGCCCTGCCCGACCTGCCGGACCTGCCCGCCGAGCACTCGCACCCGAACGCGCCGCCCGAGCTGCTGCGGCTGGCGATGGCGCTGGTGGTGGACGAGCACCCGTCCGCCGCCACCTGGTTCGCGGCGGACCGCACCGAGTTGGCCCGCTGGGTCGCGATGCTGATCGAACACCGGGGGGAGGACGGCGTTCAGGACCTGGTCCGGGCGCTCAACCAGGGCTGAGCCGATCCGTTCGGGCCGTCGGGCCATTGGGGCGTTGGGCCGTTGGCCGGACGTTGGTGGCTCCTTGGTGCAATCTTGGTGTTCTCCGGCAGTGTGGATGTCATCGAGGCCGGCACGTCTGTCCGGTCTGGTCAGGCGGTCTGCCTGGCCCTGTCAGGCCCGCATCGAGGCCCGCCGGATCCGAGAGGTAGTGCGTGTCCACACAGTCCGTCGTTCCGCCCGTGCCCACAACCCTGCCGCTCGCCGACCCGTCGGCCGCCGAGCCCTCGTCGACGGCGCCCCAGCCGGCCGCCGCGCGCCCCACGCTCGACCAGGCCACGCTCGCCGAGCTCTACCGTCTGCACGGCGGCTACCTGCTGCGCGCCCTTCAGCGGGTGACCAACGGCGACCGGGGCAAGGCCGAGGACATCCTTCAGGAGACCCTGCTGCGCGCCTGGCAGCACCCCGAGGCGATCGCCAACGGGCCCGAGCAGAGCCGCCCCTGGCTCTTCACCGTGGCCCGGCGGATCGCCATCGACCACTACCGGATGGCCGCCGCCCGGGCCCAGGAGGTCTCCGGCGAGATGCTGGAGGACCGCCCGCTGGCCGAGGACCCGTACGAGCGGGTGCTCGCCTCGCGGGACATCGCCAAGGTCCTGGAGCGGTTGCAGCCGAACCACCGCGAGGTGCTGGTCGAGCTGCACCTCAACGACAGCTCGGTGCTGGAGGCCGCCAGGCGGCTGGGCGTGCCGCCGGGCACGGTGAAGTCCCGCAACTTCTACGCGATCCGGGCGCTGCGCCCGCACCTGGCGGAGCAGCGCGAGTACGCGCCGACGGGCGAGCCGGCCAAGCGTTCCGCCCCCGCCAAGGGCGCCCGGTCCGCGCTGCCCGGCACGGCTGCCTGACGGAGGTCCCCACCGGAGCGTCCTGGCCGAACTCCTGGCAGAGCTCCCGGCTGAACTCCCGGCCGAGCTCCTGGCAGAACTCAGCTGAGCAGCGGCTGCTGCCGGTCGGCCGGTCCCTCGGCCGGCCGGCGGGGCTGCTGCTGCGGGACGGTGGCCGGGCGCGGGCGGGCGGCCTCGCCCGGCGCTCCGCGCAGGCCCTGCTGGAAGGCGAGGTAGCAGCGTTCGGCGATGGCGTACAGCTCCGGCGACTCGGCCTCCCGGCAGCTGGCCAGCAGCCGGGGCCAGGCCAGCGCGGCGGCCGCGGTGTGGCCCAGCCCCTGCAGGGCCTGCGCCTCGGTCAGCATCAACCAGGTGGTGATGGTGGTGGCCGGGCGCTCGGGCAGCAGCGCCCTGGTGGTCCGGGCCAGGCGCAGGGCGGCCGCGAAGTCGCCGGTCACGAGGCTGATCGCGGCCGAGTGGCTCAGGATGTGGCGCAGCTCTCGCGGGTCGCCGGACGACTCGCTCAGCTCGGTGGCGGCGTCGATCAGCCGGCGTGCTTCGGCCGTGTCGCCGAGCGTGGCGTAGGCCGTCGCCAGGACGGCCAGCGCCCGGCTGTGCGCGACACCGTCCGCCGGGGTGGTGTCGGCCACCGCCCGGCCGGCTGCCTCGGCCGCCTCCTGGGGGCGTTGCAGGCAGAGCAGCGCGTTGCCCTGGGCTCCGCGCAGCAGCGCGGTGCCCAACCGGTTGCCGCACAACCGGGCGGCGCGCTCGCCCGCCCGCGAGCAGTCCAGCCACTCGGTCAGCCGGCCTGAGGCGTAGAAGAGCGTGCCCGCCGCCAGGGCCAGCCGCCAGATCCGTTCGGGATCGGTGGCGGCGGCGGTGTCGAGCAGCAGGCGGATCGTCGGTTCCTCGGCCCGGAACCAGTCGAGCGCGGCACGGGCGTCCGCCGGTGGCAGCGATCCCGGTGGACGGGTCGGGCCGGACCGGCGGTCCTGCCCCGGGTTCACCTGCTCGCCGCAGTGCCGGGCCGCGGCGAGGTAGTGGTCCAACAGCTGTTCGGTGCAGCGCCGTTGGACCGCGGGTGGCCGCTCGGCCAGCAGTTCCACGCTGAACAGCCGGACCAGCTCGGGCCGGTGGTACCGCCCGGGTGTGCTCTCGGCGAGCAGGTGATGGGTGGCCAGCTCGCCGAGCGCGGCGCGGGCGGCGCCGGTGTCGTCGGCGCCGAGCAGGGCGACGGCGGTCAGGGCGTCCACTTCGCGGCCCGGATGCACGGCCAGGAAGGTGAGCAGTTCGGCCGCCGCAGAGCCGAGCTGACGGTACGTCAGCATCAGGGCGGCCCGCACGCCGGTGGCCCCGGAGGCTTCCAGGGCGGGCAACCGGGTCCGCTCGTCGGCCAGTTCGCCGACCAGGGTGGCGATCGTCCAGTCCGGCCTGGCGGCCAGCCGGGAGAGCGCGATCCGCAGGGCCAGCGGCAGTTGGTCGCAGAGCTCGATCAACTGCCCGGCCGCCGCCGGCTCGGCCCGGACCCGCTCGGTGGTCAGGGCGCGCTCGAGCAGCCGCAGCGCGTCGCCGTGGGGCAGCGGTTCCAGTCGCAGCAGGGCCGCACTCTCGGTCACCATCAGGTCCTCCAGCGTCCTGCGGCTGGTGATCGCGGTGGCGCAGTCGGGCCCACCGGGCAGCAGGTCGGCGACCTGGTCGGCGCTGCCGGCGTTGTCCAGCAGTACCAGCAGCCGCAGGTCGCCGGTCCGGGCCCGGTAGAGCGCGGCCCGGCCGCTCCGGTCGGCGGGCAGGGCGGCCTCGGGCACGCCCAGGGCGAGCAGGAAGTGGCCGAGCACCTCGAACGGGTCCGCCGGGCCGGCCGGATCGAAGCCGCGCAGATCGGCGAAGAGCTGGCCGTCCGGGAAGGCGGCGGACACCCGGTGCGCCCAGCGGACCACGGTGGCGCTCTTGCCGACCCCGGCCGGGCCGACCACCAGGGCCAGCCCGTCACCGTCGCGGTGCGGGCCGCACTCCCGGTCCAGCCAGCAGGACTCCTCCCCCCGGCCGACGAAGCCGGCTGGGGGGCGCGGTAGTTGACGGGGTGTCAATAGGGTGGTGCCGCGCTCCGGCGTGCCGGGCTCCGTGGCGGCGCGGGACGGCTCGACCGCCGCTGCCGTGGTGCTCGCCGCTGCGGTCCTCGCCGGCGCGCGCCCGGCTGCCGTGGCTCCCGCCGGCGCGGTCCCGGGTGGCCGCTCGGCCAGCACCTCCGCCAGGGCCGCCCGCAGTTCGGCGCCGGGCCGCAGGCCCAGCTCGCGGTCGAGCAGCGTGCGGGCCTGGTGGTACGCCGTCAGCGCGTCGGAGGGCCGGCCGGCCTGGTGCAGGCAGCGGATCAGCAGCGCCACCAGCTCCTCCCGCAGCCCGTCGGCCCGCACCCCGAGCTGCAGGGCCGGCACGGCCGTCGCGCCGATGCCCTGGCGCAGCCGCAGCTCGGCCCAGTTGATCAGTGCCTTGGTGCGGTCCTCGGTCAGCCGGCCCGCCACGGCCCGGCGCAGCTCGGTGTCGGGCAGGTCGGACAGCGCGGGGCTGCGCCACAGGCCCAGCGCCTGCTCCAGTTCCGCGATCGCCTCGGAGTCCTGGTCCTGCGCGGGCCGCTCGGCACGTTCCTGGGCCCGGGCGACCAGTTCCGCGAAGCGCAGCGCGTCCACCTGGTCCGCCGGGCCGGTCAGCAGGTAGCCGGGGGCGCGGGTGTGCAGCACGAACGGGCCCTCGGCGAGCAGCTTGCGCAGCGCGGCCACGTGCCCTTGCAGCGCGGCCCTGGCCTGGGCCGGGGGTTCCTCGCCCCAGAGCAGCTCGAAGAACTGGTCCACCGCGACGACCCGTCCCAGCCGCAGGGCGAGCAGGGCCAGCACGGCGCGCCGCTGGGCTCCGGGCAGCATGACGGGCAGGCCGGCCGGGTTCGCCAGCTCGACCGGACCGAGGAGCCGGATGCCCATATGTCCCCCCACAATCGTTCGTGCGGTGGCTGGGACTGCCACCGGTCACGGGGTAAACCGTGCCATATGTCTACGATGGACCGCTCCAACGGACGGGTCGGACGGGCGGGGCGGCCGCCCCGTCGCCGCCCCGGTGGGGTGGCGGCCCGTACTCTCTGACGGGTCGGGCCGGGATATCGGTTGCACGTCCGACCGTCTGACTGATCGAAGGGGCGCATGCGGATCGAGCTGCTCGGCGCGGTTACTGTCCGTAGCGAGGATGGTGCGGTCGTCACACCCACGGCACCCAAACGCCGCGCGCTGCTCGCCACCCTCGCCGTGCAGCTCGGTCACGTGGTACCCACCGAGCTGCTGATCGAACTGGTCTGGGAAGGCGCTCCGCCGCCGACCGCCCGCGCCGCGCTGCAGGGTCACATCGCCGCGCTGCGGCGGCTGTTGGACGGCGGGCTGGTGCTGACCACCCGTGCTGACGGCTACCTGCTGGCCGGGGCACCCGACCAGGTGGACAGCGCCCGCTTCGAGCAGCTGTGCGGCGAGGCCGGCCTGCTGGGCGTCAACCGCGCGGACCCCGCCGACGCCGTCGCGCTCGACCTCCCCGACGGGGACGAGGACCGCGTCCTGCCGACGCTGCGCGCGGCGCTGGACCTGTGGCGCGGCCCGGCCCTGACCGACTGCGGCTCGACCCTGCTGCGCGAACAGCTCGCCCCGCTCCTCACCGACCTGCGGCTGCGCGCGCTGGACCGGCTGGCGGCCGGTCTGGCGCGGCTGGGCCGTGGCGCCGAGCTGGTCGCCGAGCTCACCGGGGCCGTCTCGGAGCACCCCTCGCACCAGCAGCTGACCGTTCAACTGCTGACCTGCCTGGAGCAGGCCGGGCGCCGGGAGGAGGCGTTGGCCTGGTACGACCGGGCGATGGCGCGACTGCCCGGCGCGCCGGGCAGCGCGCTGCGGCTGGCCGGCGAACGGCTGGCGCGGTCGCCGCGGTCGCCGCAGGGCCCCGGGTCGACCAGCCCGCCGGCGCCGGCCGGCCCGGCCCGCGCCGCGTCGCCCGCCGCGCCCCGGCCGCCCGTGGCCGCGCCGCCCGTGGCCGCGCCGACTACGACCGCGCCGCCCGTGACGCCGCCGCCCGTGACCGTCCCGTCCGCGGCCGCGCCGCCCGCGGCCCGGCCGTCGCGGCCGGTGCCCGAGCAACTGCCGCGCGGCGAACGGCGGTTCGTGGGCCGATCGACCGAACTCGACCGACTCGACGCGGCGGTCGCCGTCGGCCGCGAGGTCCGTCCGATCCTGGTCAGCGGCCCGGCCGGGGTCGGCAAGACCAGCCTGGTGCGGCACTGGGCCCACCGGGTCGCCGACCGCTTCCCCGACGGCCGGCTCCACGCCGACCTGCGCGGCTTCGACCCGGCCGGGCCCCGTGACCCGGCCGAGGTGCTCGTGGGCTTCCTGATCGCGCTGGGGGTCGCCGAGAGCGCCCTGCCCGCCACGCTCGACGACCGCGCGCGCCGCTACCGGGAGCTGCTGGCGGGCCGTCGGCTGCTGATCGTGCTGGACAACGCGCGCAGCTACCGGCAACTCGTCCCGCTGCTGCCCGATCCGGCTCCCGAGGCGCCGGAGGACCCGGACGGCGGCGAGGCCGTGGCAGCGCCCGTCGCCGTCGTCACCAGCCGCAGCCGGCTGCGCGACCTGCTGGTCCACGAGGGCGCCGTGCCGCTCTCGCTGGACGTGCTGCCGCCGGCCGACGCGCGGGAACTCCTGGCCAGGGCGCTGGACCCGGCCCGGGTGGCGGCCGAACCGCAGGCGGCCGCCGAACTCGCCGAACACTGCGACCGGCTGCCGCTGGCCCTGCGGCTGGCCGTCGTCCGGCTGGCCGCCCGCCCGGGCTGGACGCTGGCCGAGCTGGCCGCGGAACTCGCCGACGAGCCGACCAGGCTCGCCGCGCTGGCCGGTGGTGGCCACGGCTCGCTGGGGGTCGCGGCCAGCCTCGAACTGACCTGCCGGACGCTGTCACCCGAAGCGGCCCGGCTCTTCACCCTGCTCGGCCTGCACCCCGGCACGGTGATCGACCCGCCGACCGCCGCGGTGCTCGCCGACCTGCCGCCGGCCACCGCCCGCGACCTGCTCGGCCGGCTGGACGCCGCCCACCTGATGGAGGAGAGTGCACCCGGCCGGTTCGCCCGGCACGACCTGGTACGCCTGTACGCCGCCCAGCTGGCCGACGAACTCCCGCACCAGCAGCGGCTGGCGGCGATGGAGCGGCTGGTCGGCCACTACCTGGCCGCGACCGCCGCGGCCCGCGCCGCGCTGCCCGCCGACAGCCTGCCGCCGACCGACCCCGAGCCCGTCCCGGTCTCGGCTGCGGCCGGCCTCCCGTCCCCGGTCGAAGCGGTGCGGGCCGCCGACTGGTTCCGCCGCGAGGAGCGCGCGGTGCGCGCGGCGGTCTGCTGGGCCGAGCGGCAGGGCCGGTTCGCGGTGGCCTGGCAGCTCGCCCACCAGGCCGCCGCGCTCTACCGGGCCACCGCCGCGCCGCAGGGCCGGGCCACCGCCGCCCAGCAGACCGCCGGACCCGGCGACCCCGAGTGGCGGGCCACCGTCGAGGCCGGGCTGCGCGCCGCACGGGCCGCCGCCGACCAGGGCGCGGTGGCCCGGCTGCACCTCGACCTCGCGGTGCTGCTGCTCGACCAGCGGCAGCTGCCGGCCGCCCTCGAGCAGCTGGGCCGGGCGCTGGCCGAGGCCGACCGGCTGAGCGACCCGGTGCTGCGCCACCGCTGCCGGGTCCGGTCGGCCGCCCTCCTGCTCAGGGCCCGCGCGGGCGATCGGGCCGTCCCGCTGCTGACCGTCATCGTGGCCGGCGCCCGCACACTGGGCGACCCGCTGCTGCTCGCCCAGGCGTTGGACGGCCTGGCCAACGCGCTGGTGATCGCCGGCGCGCCGGGCCCGGCACTGGCACACGCCGACGAAGCGGTGCAGCTGCTCGCCGCCCACCCCGACGCCGCCGAGACCGTCCTCGCCACCCACACCCGGGCCGCCGTGCTGTACGCCCTCGGCCGTCCGGGCGCCGCGCTCGCCACCGCCCGGCTGGGCCTGGCGCTCGGCCGGGCCCAGGGCAACCGGCAGGCCGAGTCCCGCTCGTACGCGCTGATCGCCGTGCTGCTGCACGCCCTTGGCCGGACCACCGAGGCGCTGGCGGCGGAGCGCCGGGTGGACGACGGCGAGAACGGACCGGCGACACCGGGGCCATGACGCCGGGTCGGCCGTCGGACAGGCCCTGGTGGCAGCGGCTCGATGACGCCAACTCGGCTCCGGTGCGGCAGGATAGGCAGAACCACCGGCAGAAGTAGCCGGCGGGCCGGATATCGGGGAAAGCTCCGTCAAGGGGGCGTGAAAGCGCCCGGCTGTCACGGAAGCACCTCGTTGACCAGGCATAATCGCTGCCCGGACGTGTTCGGCGCAGGAGTCGGCACGGTGGGTGGCAGGGGCGGAAATGGGTGCTGCCGGGGCATCGGCGGAAGAGTTCGGCGCGGCGGGAGAGTTCTGCCTGCTGCTGGCCCGGTTCAGGGTCCAGGCCGGGCTGACCCAGGACGAGCTGGCCCAGGCGGCCGAGATCAGTCTGCGCGCGCTGGGGGACATGGAGCGCGGCCGTACCCGTGGACCGCAGCGGCGCACCGTGCGGGCCCTGGCGACCGCGCTGAGCCTCACCCCCGCGCAGGCCTCCGCACTCGAACAGGCCGCGCAGGCCGGCCGCCCCCGCCGGGTGCCGGCGGTCGCGGCGGCCCCGGCGACCGGGCAGAGCGCTTCGGCGGCGGGAGACCAGGCCGCCACCGACACCGCCACCGACCCCGGCGACCCGGCCGCCGCGCAGCCCCAGGAGGCGGTGCAGGCCGCCCTGGCGCTGCCCCGGGACATCGCCGACTTCACCGCCCGCGAGGACGCCATGGCCCAGCTGCGCGCGCTGGCCGAGCAGGCGGACCCGGCGCACCCGCGCGTCGTGCTGGCCTGCGGGCAACCCGGGCTGGGCAAGACCGCCTTCGCCCTGCACGCCGCCCACGCGCTGGCGCCGTACTTCCCCGACGGCCAGCTCTCGCTGGACCTGCGCGGCATGGCCGAACAGCCGCTGACGCCCCGTGAGGCCCTCGCCCAGCTGCTGCGCGCGCTGGGCATCGCCCACACCGCGGTGCCCGCCGACACCGAGGAGCGCGCGGGCCTGTACCGCAGCCTGATCCGGGAACGGCGCCTGGTCCTGGTGCTGGACAACGCCGCCGACGAGGCGCAGGTCCGGCCGCTGCTGCCCGGCTCCGGCCCGGCGCTGACCCTCATCACCAGCCGGCACACCCTGCCCGGCCTCGAATCGGTGCACCGCTTCCCGCTGGAGGTGCTCGCTCCCACCGAGGCCGCCGACCTGCTGGCCCGGATCGCCGGCTCCGAGCGGATCGCCGCCGAGCCCGCCGCCACCGCCGAACTCGCGCGCCTGTGCGGCCATCTGCCGCTCGCCCTGCGGATCGCCGGACAGCGCCTGGCCGCCCGCCCGCAGCAGCAGGTCAGCCACCTGGTGCGCCAACTCACCGCCGAGGAGCACCGGCTGGACCTGCTGCAGGCCGGTGACCTGCGAGTCCGCGCGGCCTTCGCGCTCTCCTACCGCAGGCTGCCGGTCGAAACCCGACTGGTGCTGCGCCGCTGCTCGTTGACCACCGGCGACGACTTCGCCGCCGCCACCGCCGCGCTCTACGCGGGCCTGCCGAACCACCGGGCCGAGCGGCACCTGGAGGAACTCGCCGACGCCGGACTGCTGCAGCCCGGCGCCGACGCCGACCGCTACCGGCTGCACGACCTGGTCCGCCTCTACGCCGGCGAGGAGTTGACCGCCGAGGACGACCCGGCTCTGGTCGACGCGGCCCGCGACCGGGCCACCGACTGGCTGCTGCGCCGCGCCGCCGCCGCCGGCCTGCTCTTCGACCCCGACTACCGCGAGGGGAGCGACCTGGGCGATCCCGATCCGGCCACCGCCCCCGCCACGATCTCCGAGGCCCGGCAGTGGCTGGAGGAGGAGCACCCCGAGTGGCTGGCCGCGCTGCGCCGCGCCGGCGCCACGGGCAGCCACCAGCAGGTGATCGACACCGCCGAGGCCATGCACTGGTTCTCGGACAGCCTGCTCTACTGGGACGTCTGGGCCGAGGTCTTCGAACGCTCGGTGGCCGCCGCCCGCGCCGTCGGGGACCGGCTGGCCGAGACCGTCCACCTGAACTACCTGGCCTGGACCCAGAACACCTGCCTGCACCAGTACCAGCAGGGCCTCACCTTCGCCCGCGAGGCGCTGGACCTGGCCCGCGAGATCGGGGACACCCAGCAGGAGGCCTGGGCGCTGACCTACAGCGGTACCGCGCTGCGCCGGCTGCTCCAGGCGGAGGAGGCCATCGACTCCTACCAGCAGGCCGCGGCGGCCTTCGCCACGCTGGAGAGCCCGAGCGCGCGGATCGGCCGGCTGGTCGCCATCCGGTTCGCCGGTGCCTGCCTGCGCGAGTCGGGCCGGGCCCAGGAGGCGCTGGCGGCCCACCGGACGGCGCTGGCCGACGCCGGCGAGTGGCTGGAGCAGGAGCAGGGCTACGTACCGCACCTGCTGTCCGCCTTCACGGCCCATGAACTCGGCCTGGACCAGGCCGCGCTGGGCCAGTGGCAGGCAGCCGAGCAGGCCTTCCGGCAGGCCCTGGCCCACTACGAGGCGATCAACCGGCCCGACAGCATGACCCAGACCCTCACCGAGCTGGCCACCGCCCTGATCGAACAGGACCGGGCCGAGGAGGCCCGCGAGATCCTCTCCAGCGCGCTGACCACGCTGACCGACGAACCCGGCGGTGCCCGCCGCCGCCCGAGCAGCCGATGAGCGTGCGCGCACCCGCCCGCCGCACGGATCGTGGGGGCCGCCGCGAAGATTGGTCGGGTCACCCGCCGGAACGTACGCGTGCTGCCCTGATGTGACGCCCGCCGATCGCCGGAAACATTGTCGATGCACCCGGAGCAGCGCCCAGCCGCTGCTCCTCCCCGGCATCGGAGGCGGCGATGACAGAAACGAGCGCGACCCGGAGTGGACCACCTGATGAGGACGGCGAGTTGCTCCCCGGCCTGGTCAGGTCGGCGCTGCGCCGGCAGGGCGCGTTCGGCTGGGAGGTCGACCCTGGGGAGTTCTGGTGCCGGGTGGTACCGGGCGGCCACAGCCCCCGGGCGCAGGGGTGGAAGCTGCACATCTCGGCCACTCCGCTCTCGGCGCCGGTGGTGCTGGCCCAGGCCGCCGAGGTGCTGGTCGCCGAGCGGGCCGCGTTCAAGTTCGCGGGCACCCTCGGCCGGGTCGCCGACCTGGTCTCCCCGCGCTACGACCGGGGTGGGGGAGGCAAGTTCATCACCGTCTACCCGGACGACGACGATCACTTCCGGCGGCTCGTCGAGGAGCTCCACCAGGTCACCCGGGGGCTGCCGGGGCCGGGCATCCTCTCCGACCGGCCGTACTGCCCCGGCAGCCTGGTGCACTACCGCTACGGCGTCTTCCACGGGGTGACCCGGCTCGGCAACGACGGCACGGTCGAGTCGATGCTGCGGGCCCCGGACGGCGGCTTCGTCCGGGACCGCCGCCAGGCCTGGTTCAGCCCGCCGGCCTGGGCCGGGGCACCGCTGCTGCCCGCGCCCACGCCTGCGCCCACGCCCGCACAGTCGCAGCCGCCGCAGGGTGCGGCGGCGCAGGGGAAGGCCTCCGCCCGGTCCACCGGGGTGCTGCTGGACGGCCGCTACGCCGTGCGCAAGGCGATCCGGCACGCCTACAAGGGCGGGGTGTACTTCGCCACCGACCAGGAGACCGGCCGACAGGTCGTCATCAAGGAGGCCCGGCGGCACGTCGGGGCGCGGCTGACCGGCACGGACGCCGGCGACCTGCTGCAGCACGAGGCGCGGATGCACGCCGCAATGGGCCCGCTCGGCGTCTGCGCCGAGGCGCTCGGCGTCTTCACCCAGGGCGGCAACCTCTACCTCGTGCAGGAGCGGATCGACGGGCAGACGCTGCGCGGTTGGGCGGTCGCCAACCCGGAGCCGACCCGGGCGGCGCTGCTCGACCTGGCCGAGCGGACCTTGACCGTGGTCGAGCGGGTGCACCGGGCCGGCCAGGTGCTGCGGGACCTGAACCCGAACAACCTGATGCTCACCAGCGAGGGTGAAGTCCGGCTGATCGACCTGGAGATGGTCGCCCGACCGGGCGAGCAGGTGCAGCGCGCCTACACTCCGGGATACGCCGGCCCCGAGGTGGTCGACGCGCAGTTCCTCGGCCCGGCACCGGAACTCACCTCGGACCTGTACAGCCTGGGTGCCGTCCTGTTCCATCTGGCCAGCGGCGCCGAGCTGTTGCTCGCGGCGGACCAGCCCGCGTTCCGCACGGCGGACGAGCGGCTGGCCCACCTGGTCACCCGGACCCTGGCGGACAACCCCGGCGGGCGGCCGTTCGCACCGCTGATCCTCGGGCTGACCGCGCAGGCCGCCGACCGGCGCTGGAGCCTGGAGCGGGCCCGGGAGTTCCTCGCCGAGCTGCGCGCGGACCGGCAGGTCGTCGCCGTAGATCGAGCTGATGATCCGTCAGAATTCGTACTGTCGAAGGAGATCGAGGATCAGCTGCTGGGCGACGGGCTGACCCACCTGCTGGAGTCGATGACGGCGACCGGTCGGCCCAGGCTCTGGCCCGCCGATGGCTTCGCCGCCCTCAACGACCCGCTGAACGTGCAGTACGGCGCCGCCGGGGTGCTGGCGGTGCTGGCCGGAGCCGCCGGCGTGCGGCTGGACCTGCGGCTGCGGTCCGGGGTCGTCGAGGCGGCCGAGTGGATCGCGGGCCGGCTGCGACTGGACGAACCGCAGCTGCCCGGCCTGTACTTCGGCCGGGCCGGGACCGCCTGGGCGCTGCTGGACGCGGCCCGGCTGCTGGCCGACCGGGCGCTGCTGGAGACGGCCTCGCAACTGGCCCGGCAGTTGCCGGTGCGCTGGCCGAATCCCGACGTCTGCCACGGCGCGGCCGGCGCCGGCCTGGCCCAGCTGCACTTCTGGCGGGTCACCGGTGCGCAGGACTTCCTGGACCGGACGGTCGAGATCGGTGAGGGGCTGCTGGCCGCCGCCGGCACGGGCCGGGCCGGAGTGATCTGGCAGGTCCCGGCCGACTTCGACTCCGCGCTGGCCGGCGCCCGCCACCTGGGCTTCGGACACGGCGTGGCCGGCATCGGCACCTTCCTGCTGCTGGCCGGCCAGGCCGCCGGCCGGGAGGACTTCCTGGAGCTGGCCCGGCGCGCCGGCGAGACGCTGGTGACGGCCGCCCAGGTCGAGGACGGGGCGGCCTGGTGGCCGACGGAGGACAAGGCGATCGGCGCCACCGGCGCCGGTCCGGCCTTCCAACCACCTTACTGGTGCAGCGGATCCGCCGGGGTCGGCAGCTTCCTCGGCAGGCTCTGGCAGGCCACCGCCGACCAGCGCTACCGCGACCTGGCCGAGCAGGCGGCCGCGGAGGTCTACCGCCGCAGGTGGCAGCTCTCGCCGGCGGCCTGCCACGGACTGGCGGGCAACGCCGAGTTCCTGCTGGACCTGGCCGCCGTACTGGAGGAACCGCGCTACCGGGGCTGGGCGGGCGAACTCGTGGCCTGCGCCCACGCCCGGCACACGCTGCGCGAGGGCCTGATGCTGCTGCCCGGCGAGTCGGGCACCGAGGTGACGGCCGGCTACAGCACCGGGACGGCCGGCATGCTGGCCGTGCTGCTCCGGCTGCGCTACGGCGGCACCCGGCTCTGGCTGCCCGAGGGGCTGACGCTGCCCGCTCCGGCGGGCCGGCTGATCGGAGCGGAGGCCGGCCCGTGCTGACCCGCACCCGCACCCGCACGCGCCTCGGCGTCGGCCTCGGTGCCGGCGCTCGCACCCGGACCCAGGCCCCGAGCCCGCGTCCGATCGCCGCCGGCCGCACCCCGCTCGGCGCCAGGACCAGCTTCGCCTTCGCCGCGAACGCCGAGTACGCCGCCTGCCTGACCACGGATCGGCGCGGCGGCCTGGTACCCGAGCACTGGTCGTTCGACGGACCATCGGCCCGGCGCCGCGCGCTCCCGCTGGACGAGACGGTGCGCACCCAACCGCTGCCGACCGAGGACGGGCGGCTCCTGCTGCTGCGCGGCGGGGCCGGACGGCACGAACTCGTGCTCGCCGACCCGAGGTCGGGGCCGGTCGGCGAACCCCTGGTCGTCGCGGGTCGGGCCCTGCGCCTGGTGGCCACCCCCGAGCCGGGCAGCCTGGCGCTGGCGATCGGCGCCGACGGCCCGGGCCACTCGGTGCTGCACCGGGTGCTCGACGGCCCGCTGCGACTGGCACCGGCGGCCACCCTGCCCGGCGCGGTCGGCGCGGTCTGCCGGCTGGATCCGGTCGGGCGGTTGCTCGGCGTCGCGCTGCGGTCGGACGGCAGGACCCGTGCGGTCATCGTCGATCTCGGCGACGGCAGCCACCGGCCGCTGTCGGACGAGCCCGGCCAGCAGGGCCTCGGGCTGCTGCTGGCAAGTCCCGCCTCCGGTCTGCTGCTGACCACGCTGCCCACCCCGGACGGGCCCCGGCTGGCCTGGGCCACCCTGGCCGACCCCGCCGAGGGGCGGGTGCCGCAACGGCTGAACGCCATCGAGGGTGCGGTCCGGCCGCTGGCCTTCGACCCCGCCGGTGAACGGGTGGCCCTGCGGGTGGTCCACGGCGCGCGGTCCCGACTGCTGGTCCACGAACTGCGCACGGACCGGATCACCGAAGTGCCGCTGCCCGAGGGCGCGATCCATCCGGTGGCCGGCTGGGGGCGGACCGGCCTGCGGCTGCCGGTCTCCACCGCGGAGCGTCCCGCCGAGATCGCGGTGCTCACGCCCGATGCCAGGGCGGTGCGGCGCCCGGTCCGCCGTCGCTCGGCGACCGCCGCCCGGGTGGAGCGGTTCCACGGCCCCGCAGGGGAGTTCGAGGCGGTCTGCCGTGGCGACTGGCGCGGTGCTGCCACGGTGCTGGTGGCGCTGCACGGCGGACCCGAGGCGGCCTGGGACCTCGGCTTCGATCCGCTGCTGCACCGGCTCGCGGCCGCCGGCATCGCCGTCGTGGCCCCGAACCAGCGCGGCAGCATCCGCTACGGAGCCGCGCACGCCGAGGCGATCCACGGCGCCTGGGGCGGTCCCGACCTCGCCGACATCCGCAGCCTGCTGCGCACCCTGGTCGCGGCGCGGCCCGGATCGGCGCCGGCCCCGATGCTCTACGGGGGCAGCTACGGCGGGTATCTGGCGCTGCTCGCGGCTGCCGCTGACCCGCGGTCGTGGTCCCGCTGCGCGGCGGTCGCGCCCTTCCTGTCCGGTGCACGGCTCCACGAGCAGGCGACTCCCGCGGTGCGGGCGCTGATCGACCGGCTCGGCG
Organism: Kitasatospora sp. NBC_01266; assembly: GCF_036242395.1. Lineage (NCBI taxonomy): Bacteria > Bacillati > Actinomycetota > Actinomycetes > Kitasatosporales > Streptomycetaceae > Kitasatospora > Kitasatospora sp. NBC_01266. Next base: position 6,667,272 of record NZ_CP108458.1, read on the forward strand.
GCCGGACCGAGCCGGCCGCCGTCGCGGACGACGAGTTGGGCCCGCGCGACGTGTGGGCGCTGGCCGACCGGATCCGGGCCCGCCTGCTGATCATGCACGGTGCGGACGACCCGGTGATCCCGGTCGACCAGACCCGCCAACTGCGGCAGCGGCTGCGCGATCTGGGCCGCACCGAGGGCACCGACTTCCACTACGCCGAGGTACCCGGCGGCGGGCACTCCCCGCTGGAGGGCTTCGCGGGCGCGCCGCTGCGCGAGTACCTGCTGGAGTTCCTCACCGCGCCCGCCGAGGACCGCTCGGCCCACTGACTCGCGGCCAGCCGGCCGTGCGACGCCGGGACCGCCGGCGCCACCACTGACGACCACGCGGAACGGAGGTGATCACGATGACGATCGACGTTGACGCTCTGCAGATGCTGGAGAGCGAGCAGGAGACCGCGACGGACCCGTGCTGGTTCAGCTGCCAGTACACCTGTGACTACACCGGCTGACGCCTCTGTGGAACGGATGCTGACGACTACTCAGAAGAAGGGAGGTGATCACGATGACGATCGAGGTTGATGCTCTGCAGGAGTTGGAGAGCGAGGAGGAGGTCGCGGGGCTGAATTTTGTCTGCACCTTCACGTGTGAGAACACCTGCTACATCACCGGCTGACGCCGCCTTCCCGTAACAGGTCTGACGATGACTCAGGAGGGAGGTGATCACGATGACGATCGAGGTTGATGCTCTGCAGGAGTTGGAGAGCGAGGAGGAGGTCGCGGGGCTGAATTTTGTCTGCACCTTCACGTGTGAGAACACCTGCTACATCACCGGCTGATGCCGCTTCCCCGCAACACTTCTGACGATAACTCAGGAAGGAGGTGATCACGATGACGATCGACGTCGATGCCCTGCAGGAGCTGGAGAGCGAGCAGGAGGCCGACGGCCTGGACCCGCTGCCCTGCTGGTTCAGCTGCCAGGCCACCTGTGCCTACACCGGCTGACGAATCACTCCTCGGATGCGGCCGGGGCCCTGCGGGGCCCCGGCCGCCGCGCCGACCGGCGGGCGAGCGCCACGATCTCGCGCGGCGCCCGAGGGTCACGACTGCGGGCCGCCCTCGGCGGCGCAGATCTCGACCGCCAACTCGCGCAGTGCCGCCCGGTCCTGGCAGCCGGTCTTGCCGATCAGGTTCGCCATGTGCTTCTCCACCGTGCGGGGGGAGATGGACAGTTCCCGGGCTATCTGCTGGTTGCCCGGCCCGTCGACCAGCAGCGTGAACACCTCGTACTCGCGCAGCGTGACACCCACCGTGCGCAGCGCCGCCGGGATGCGGTCCCGGCCGCCGCGGTGCTGGGCCACGCTGACCCCGGTCTGCCGCAGCAGCGTTCGGCAGGCGCGCGCCACGGCCGGCACCTCGACGGCGTGGAAGTACTCCTCGGCCGTCCGCAGCCAGGTCACCGGGTCGCCCCAGCCGTCGCGCACCGCCGCCTCCGCCACCAGCCGCAGGCCCAGGTGCCGGGCCATCGGAAAGAGCACGGCGCACTTCTGGGCCGCGGCGACGGCCAGCTCCGCCTCCTCGCCCCGCCCGTCCCGGCCGAGCAGCACGGCGCGGGCCAGCAGCAGGAACTGGCGGTTCCAGGTCAGCGGCGCGGCCGGACCCGCCTCGACCTGCTGGTAGCGGTCCCAGCCCGCCTCGCCGGCCAGCGTCTCCAACAGGGGGTGCAGGCCGTGCTGCCCGGCCAGGTAGTAGAGGTTGGGATTGCGCTGCTCCCAGTCCCGGGCCGCCGCCAACTCGGCGGTGGCCAGCGGGCGGTCCTCCTCCAGCAGCGCGCAGAGCGCGCGGCACAGGCCGAGCAGCACCGGCATCAGGAAGAAGTCCTCGCCGCCGATCTGGCTGAAGGCCAGCAGATCGCGTTCCATCTCCCGGCGCCGCCCCTGGTGCGCCGCGAGGGTGGCGGCGGTCAGCAGCAGGTAGCGGTGGGTGGCGAGGTTGCCGAGCCGTGCCGTGGCACCCAGGCAGCGGTCGATGATCTCCTGCGCCTGCTGCGGCCGGCCCCGCAGCACCGCGTTCATCGCCAGTGGGCCGTCGGCGGACTGCGTCTCGAGCACCGAGCCCAGCTGCACCGCGGCCTGCCGGGCCTGTTCGAGCCGGTGCGGGTCACCGGTCCGCATGCACTCGTTCATCCCCAGGCGCAGCAGCGCCTCCACCCGCCAGTTGCCCAGACCGTGGATCTCGGCGACCTCCAGCATCCGGACCAGGTAGCTGTCCGCGTGGTCGAAGCCCTGCTCGCGCGCCAGCAGGGCGAGCAGTTGCCAGGCCTGGCAGGCCACCACCGGCAGCGGCACCTGCTGCGCCACGTCCGCCGCCTGGCGGGCCAGCCGCTCGGCGTCGGCCAGCCGGGCCTGCCGGTCACCCGGGCCGGGCAGCAGGGCCAGATGCGCCTCGACGGCGGCCAGCGCGGCACTCTGCTCGGGCGCCGCGGCGTCCGCCAGCAGCGCCCGGGCGGCGGCGACCTGAGCGGCTGCCTGCTCCGGGCGTTCGGCCGCGACGCCGGCCCAGGCCAGCCGGGTGTGCAGGGCGACCCGGGGAGCGCTGCCCGGGGAGGCGGCCGGGGCCGGCGGCAGCGCGGCGACCAGGCCGAGCGCCCGGTCGAGGTGGCCGGCCTCGGCCAGCGCGTTGATCAGCGACTCGGTGACGGCGGTCCGGTCCGTCCTGGTGGTGAGCTGCTGCGCGCGCTCCAGCAGCACCACGGCCGAGGCGGACGCGCCGGCGGCGAGCGCCCGGCGCCCGGCCTCGGCGTAGTGGACGGCCGCGCCGCTCGGGTCGTCGCCCGCCAGCCGCAGATCGGCGGCCAGCTGGCACAGGTCGTCGCGCAGCGCGGGGTCGGCCCGTTCCAGTTCGGTGGCGGCGTGCCGGGCGAGCGCCGCCCGTTCCAGTGGCGGCATGGTGGCCAGCAGCGCCTCACCGGTGAGCGCGTGCCGGAACGCGTACCAGCCCGGCGCGGCCGGATCGGGCACGATGAAGCCCGCCTCACCGGCGGAGCGCAGACCGGCGAACAGGCTCCGCTCGTCGTACCCGGTGATCAGCTGCACGGTGTCGACGCAGAACCGGGGGCCGAGGCAGGCCCCGATCAGCAGCAACTCGCGGACCTGCGCGCCGAGCAGCTCGATCCGGTGGTCGTAGGACTGGACGATCGTGGCCGGCACGCTCGCGCCGAGCTCGCCGACCACCTGCCAGCCGCCCTTTGCCTGCCGCAGCGCCCCGGAGCCCACCAGGTCGCCGAGCAACTCCTCGGCCAGGTAGGGGTTGCCGTCCGCGTCGGCGATCAGCCGCGCCACCACGGCGTCGGGGACGGCCGTGGCCGCCGTCTCCAGGCAGCCGGCGACCAGTGACCTGACCTCCTCGGCGACCAGCGGCAGCAGTTCGGCGAGCGTGGCCCCGCGCCGCCGCTCGGCCGCCCGTGCCAGGTCGCGGCCGGGGCCGGGCTCGGGCCGCAACGTGGCCAGCAGCAGCACGGGCACCTCGGCGACGTTGTCGACCAGGTACTCCAGCACGGCGGTGGTCTCCGGGTCGGCGTCGTGCAGGTCCTCCAGCACCAGCACGCAGCCGCTCTCCCGGCCGATCACGGCCAGCAGCCGCAGCAGCGCCTCGGCCAGCTCCACCACGCACCCGTGGCCGGCCGGGTCCGCCGTGGTCCGCCACTCGGGCACCAGGCGGGCGAGCGCGGGACGGTAGGGCTGCAACTCCGGGTCGGTGGGCGGCCCGCCGACCCGGAACCGGGAGGCCAGGGCCTCCCGGAGCGGGCGGAACGGGGTGCCCGTCCCGCCCGCTCCGGCCCGTCCGCGCAGCACCGGCATGCCGCGTGCGCCGGCCTGCTGCGCGCAGTCCCCGGCCAGCCGCGACTTGCCGATCCCGGGCTCGCCGATCAGGAACACCGCACGGCCCAGGCGCTCACCTACGTCTGACAAAGCACCGTCAAGCAGGGCGAGTTCACTGGTACGGCCGACGGTGATCGGAGAGGTGGTCCGCATATCCGCAGGCTATCCGACGCCCCTGACGGCTGGTAGTGATCATTTACCGGCCGGTAACGGCCGGATTCGGACAGACCTCACGCCGGGCAGGTGTAGGTACCGGTGTCGGGGATGGGGACGTCGGTGACGCAGCTGCCGGCTGCGGCCGCCACACCGGAGAGCAGGGCCGCGCGACGGCCCAGCGCGCCGCCCGCGCCCAGCATGATCTCCCCTGACGGGTGCCCGCCGTGGCCACCCTGACGCGCCTTCGGGTCCTTCCACGACCTGACGAGTTCTTCCCTGTTCATGGGCTCAGTGTCTCCTTGGGTCGGTTGATCTCGGTGTTTCTCGGTGCTGCTTACTCACGGCCTCGATCCGGACGGCCGCTCGGAAACCGGCGACCGCAGCAGCAGCGCCGGTGGTACGTGGTCGGCGAAGCCGAGTCGCAGCAGCCCGTGCCCGATGCCGGCCAGGCCGGTCAGCAGGCCGGGACTGGCCACCGCGCCGGGGGTGCCGCAGCGCGGGCCGTCCTGCTCGACGGCGGCCAGCAGCCGGGCCGCCCGCCCGGCCCGCGCCGGCTCGGCGCGGGGACCGGCGGCGGCGAGCAGCTCCAGCACCGCGAGTTCGCCGTGGCACAGGCTCTGGTCGGCCGCCGGCCCGCGCTCCGCGAGGCCGCGCAGGCTCCGGTCCAGCGCCGCCGCCAGCAGTGGGTCCTCGGCCGCGAGCGGGCTGTCGGCCACGGCCAGCGCCACACCGGCCGCCCCGTGGCACCAGGAGTCGCCGGCCGGGCCCTCGGGCCGGGACGTCACCGCGGCCCGCAGGGCCGCCAGCCCGGCCCGCGCGAAGCGCGGACCGCCGTCAGCGGAGCCACCGGCACTGGCAGCGGCGAAGGCGAGCAGCGCCCACCCGATCCCGGCCGTCCCGAAGGCGAAACCGGCCCGCTGCGGCAGCGGACGGTCGATCAGCCGCTCCGCGCAGGCCCGCGCCGCCCGCCACGCCTCGGCCGAGCCGGTGGCCCGGTGCACCGCGAGCAGGGCCGCCAGGCCACCGGCCGTGCCGGTGAAGACCCCTGACTCCGGTTCGGCGGCCACCGCCGTGGCGGTCAGCCGGACCACGGGGTCGACCCAGGCGCCGATCGCGGCGTCCTCCAGGGCCACGGCCACCTGGGTCAGCGCATAGGCGATGCCGCCCAGTCCGGCGAACCCGCCGGTGCCCACGATGCCGAGCTGGTCGGGTTGCCGGTCCAGCGCGGCCAGCAGCTCGGGGACCGGGCGCAGCGCCTGCCGGGCGGCCCGCGCGTAGCGCGCCGAGCCGGTGATCCGGCTCAGCTGCGCGAGGAACAGCGCGATCCCGCCGTAACCGTCGGCGAGATCGGCGCCCAGCGGGGCGAGGCGCCAGTAGCGCTGGTCGATCAACTCCAGGCCGAGCCAGTTCGTCCGGTGCTGGCCGTGGTGGGCCAGCGTGATCAGCTGGTCGCCGATCCGGCGGGCGGCGGCGAGCAGGCGTTCCGGGTCCGGCAGGCGTTCCGGGTCCGGTGGCCGGTCGGGGTCCGGCAGTCGGTCCGGGCCGGGGCGGCGGCCGGGTGCCGTGGTCGACCCGCTGAGCGCGGCGTCAAGTCCGGTGTGCCGAGCGGCCATCGCGGCCCGGATGATCCACTCCTGGCCACGCCGGTTCGCCTCGTCCATGGCGTCGATCCGGGCGATCGCCCGGCGCAGGCCCGGTGTGCCGAGCACGCCGGGCAGCCGTTCGCCCCGCCCGTTCCACAGGTCGGCCGTGCCGGGGCGGCTGGTGAACAACGGGATGTCACCGGACCAGAGTTGGTCGATCTCGTCCTCGGCGAGCCGGCTCAGCAGGCCGCCGTCGGCCGGCTCGTCCCGCAGCAGGTCGAACAGCCGGTCACGCTCGGCCGCGTCGCGCAGCACATCGGGGTGGCTCGACTCGTCCAGCAGCCGCGCGTAGCCGTGCGAGGAGCGGACCACCACCCGCACCTCGTCCTCGGCGAAGCGGTGCAGCAGGCCCAGTGGGCCGGTCAGTTCGTCCCGGTGGTCGGCGATCGCCCGGTAGCCGGCCCGGAAGCCCGCGAGCAGCGGTTCGGTGAACGCCGCCGGGTCCGCGTCCTGCCCGGCCAGACCCGGCCGGTTCCGGGCGCCCGGGAAGAGCCGGGGCCGCCGGACCAGGCGCATCCCGTCGGTGCCCGCCGCCGCGAACTCGACGCCCTCGAAGGGCAGCGCCGCGTCCTTGTCGCCGCCCAGCCCCGACATGTCCCAGGCGCTCTCGTCGCCCAGGCGCAGCCGGGGGAGCAGCCCGGTCCGGTGCACCGAGGACTCCAGCGCCTCCGCCGCCGGATCGGTGGGCCCGGTGCCGGGGCCGACCGGGGCCGGGTGGAACAGGGTCTCCAGGTCGACCAGGACCGGATGGTCGGCGCAGGCGATCAGGTTCTCGTGGTGGACGTCGGTGGCGTCCAGCACGTGCAGCAGGGCCAGCAGGACGCCCTGGCGGTAGTAGAAGCGTTCGAGCTGCGCCGGTGTGCCGCAGGGCCGCTGCTCGACGAACTCCACCCAGCCGTACCCGGGCCGCTCCAGCAGCGCCAGGGTCCGCAGCTCGGGCCGGTCGAGCCGGGCGTCCAGCCAGCGGGCCAGCTCGTTGAAGTGCCCGTGCGCGGCGAGCGGGCGCGGCTTGTAGACCACCCGGGCGCCGGTGGCGAAGCGCAGCATCGAGACCGTCCGGCCCTGCCGGTGGCCGTCGCCCGCGCCGGTGTCCACCTCGACCAGCGGACCCGGGTCCAGCCCGGCCAGCAGGCCGTCGACCAGTGCCGCCCGGTCGGCGGCGAACCGGCCGAGCAACTCGGCCGTCGCCGCGCCGGCCTGCAGCGCGGTCTGCGCCAACAGCCGTGCGAGTACGACGTATTCGCTGAACAGGCGGGACAGTCCCGGCCGGCCGGAGGTCTGCCGGACGAAGTCGCCGAAGCGCTCGGCCGGGGTGTCGCCGGTGAGTTGCCCGGCCACCCTGGCCACGTTGAGCTCCAGCACCAGGGTGCGGGCGGCCGACCGGGCCAGCCGCCCGGCCAGCCGGTCGGTGAAGCCGGCCCGCAGCGCCGCGAGGTCCAGCCCGGCCGGCCCGGCCACCCCGGCGACCTGCGCGACCTCGGCGGCCCACCGGTCGGCGGCCAACTCGGCCAACGGCGCCAGGATCAGCGCGAACCCGGCCGTCCCCGGCAGCTCGGCAGGCGGTGGTTCGGGTGCCGACGGCGCCGCCGCGACGGCCGCCTCGATGAACCCGACCCAGTCGGGAGGCTGCGCGGAGCACGGCTGACCTGGCGTCAAACCCGCCTTCCACCACGTGTTTCCGTCGATCCCCGGGGGAGTCGACGCGCGTGTCCCGATCACGGACAGAGCCTGTCAGTGTGAGGAGGTGGTGCGCAAGAGTGGGAGGAGTACGGCGTTCCGGTGACCGGACGTCGGCGCCGGGCCGCCGCCGTCCGGCCGTCGGCAACGGTCCGTCAGCCGGGTTCGGTCAGTGGCGGGCGAAGGCGCGGACGAAGTTCGCCGTGGGTGCGCCGATGCCGGTGACGTCGTCGAAGCCGGGCGTGGTCTTCAGCGTGCCGTCGTGGTCGAGCAGCAGCAGGAGGTTGTCCGGGGTGGGCCAGTCCGGCTGAGTGCTCACCACCCACTGGGAGGTTCCGGCCGGGGCGGGGAGCACGTCGTGGATCGCGGGGGTGCTGCGCAGCCGGTAGAGCAGCGGGTTGGCGAAGCCGAGCGCGTGCCCGGCGGCCTGGGCCGCGTCCGCCTCCAGTCCGGCGAGCAGCGGAGCGGAGCCGCTGGTGCCGGCCTCCTTGACCTCCACCCAGTTGTCGCCGCCGGGCCCGGTCCAGCCGATCAGCCAGCCGCTGGCGGCGTCGCCGTCGGCGGCGATGTCCGGCACCGCGCGGCGTGCCGGGCCGGTGCCCGACGCGGTGGCCAGCGCCGAGGGCACCACGCCCCGCTGGTACCAGGGCTGCGCGAACTGGTCGCTGCGGCCGCCGCTGGAGCCCTCCATGAACTCCCCGGGCGGCGGGGTCTGGTAGCCGGTGCCGTCCGGCTTGAGCAGCGTCTGGTCGAAGCCCCAGCCGAGTTCGCCGGTCACGTTGCCGTTCTTGCCGATCTCCAGGGTGGTGCCGCCCACCCCGGTCGCCCAGGGGTCCGAGGCGGGGAAGAGCACGCCCGGGGACGGGTTGCGGGAGAAGAACCCCGAGACGCCGTCGCCGGAGTCGCCGGAGTCGAAGTTGAACCCGATGCCCTCCAGGGCGCCCTGCTGGAACATCTGGTCCCAGGCCGCCGTCAGGTCGGGCGTGTTGTCGGACTCCTGGGTGCTGAAGGAGTCGGTGGACACGTCGGCCAGGTGCTGGTCCACGATCCGGGTCTGGGCGTCGAGGAAGGGCAGCGCGCCGCCGCCGAGGCCCGAGTCCTGGGTGCAGTCGGCGCCGACGTAGACCACCTTGGCGTCCGGGGCCGCGATGTGGACCGACTCCACGTCCAGCGGCTCCTCGGGCAGGTTGGGCTGGGTGTGCTGGCAGCTGGCGGCGAAGTCCGGGCCGAGGTTCTCGCTGTACTGGCCGGGGGCGAAGCCGGGGACCCCGTGGGCGGCGAAGAACTTGTCGGCGTCGGCCTCCATGGTGGGCAGCCTGCTGTTCAGCACCACGGCCACCGTGCGGCCCTTGCCCGTGTAGGGGCTGTCGGTCACGCCGTAGGCGGAGCGCAGCTGCTGCGGGGTGTAGCCGCAGACCGCGTCGATGGCGCTGGTGGTGCCGTCGACGGCCGGGATCGGGGAGCTGCTCTGGCCCCACCACTGCGAGCAGGGCGGCGCGGCGGGGGTGGCGGGCGCGGGGGTGGGTGCGGCAGCCGTGGCGGTCGCGGTCCCCGGGGCCGCCGTGCCGCTCAGCGCCGCCTTGGCGGCGGCCGGGGTCGACGGGCTCACGCTCATCATGCCGACGACGGTGCTGATGTCATGCCCGAGCGCGGCCGGCACCGACATGCCGCCCACCGGGGCGACCACGCTGGTGGGCGTCCCGGCCTCCCAGGTGTAGCCGTGCATCGTGGTGGCGAACGCCTGCTGCGCCTCGGCCACCGTGGCGCTCACCGCCAGGTAGTGGGCGTTGCTTCCGGTGACGTGCATGCCGAACCCGCTGAGCCAGGCGCTGACCTTCGCCGTCTGGGCCGGGGTGGTGCCGTAGCGCCGGACGAACTGGGCGGGCGTCAGATAGTGCGCGTAGTCCCGGCTCGCGGGGTCCGAGACCTGCCGCGCCGCCTCGGCCAGGCCGACCGGGTCCTGTCCGCCCAGGTAGACCCGCAGGGACAGGCTCCAACCAGCCGGCGCCGCACCGGTGTCGATCGGCGCGAACGGGCCGGTGGGCCAGTTGGGGACGGCGGACGGCAGGTCGGCGCGGCCCGGCGCGGCGGCGTCGGCCTGCGGTGCCACCGCACCCGTCAGCACCAGCGCGGCGGCAGCCGCGGCGGCGGTCAGCGCGCCGGCTCTGGCCCGGTGGCCGGTGGGGGGAGAGGACTTCAAGATCGCACGCTCCGTTCGACGGACAGCGGCCCGCCCGGGAACGGAACGGACCGGCGGCCCAGGGTCGCTCAGCCGCTAGGACGGGTCAGCCTGGTGCTTTGGTCGCAGCCGACCGTTCGCCCCTCGGCCCGGCGGCGGTGCTCGCCTCCCGGGATGACTCCCCGGGATGACTCCCCGGGGCGACTCCCCGGGGTGACTCCCGGGCCGGTGTCGGTCAGGATGGGTCGGGGGAGGACAAGTCGGCCATGGTGAGCGGCGATTCGGTGGGGAGGTGGCGCGCATGGCTTTCGGGGAGCGGACGCCGGTCCGGTGGAGCCGGTTCCAACGGTGCAGCGCCTGGGTGGGCGTGGCGGCCGCGCTGGTGGTGGCGGTCGCGGGCGGGCTGATCGTCTGGTCCTGGGCTCTGGGCGGGGGCCTGCTGGACGACCGGGTCCGGGTGCTGGGGGGAGCGGCGGCGGTGGCGCTGCTCAGCCTGCTCCCCGTGCGGCGCGACGCGCAGACGCCCCTGGCGCTCCTCGGCGCGGCGGTCCTGCTGCCGGTGATCATGCTCACCGTCGCCATGTCGGCCAAGATCACCCAGGGCATCAGTGACTGGGTCGCCACCCCCGAGAGCGTGCCGGCCACCGTGACGGGCTGTCACAAGACCGGAACCGAGGCGGAGGACGACGACCGCGCCGGCATCAACATCTACGACGTCTTCGGCTGCACCTACCACTGGAGTGTCAACGGGCAGACCTATGCCCAGGAGCGGCAGTCGGCGGACGGCGAGTCCCACCCCGACGGCTACCGGACCCGGGTGTGGGCCGACGGCGCCACCGGTGCGGTGGCCGAGCACGACCCGCTCTCCCTGGCGGTCCTGGGCATGTTCACCCTGGGCGGCGTCGCCGTGAGCCTGCTGGGCTGCGCCGTGGCGCTCTCCGGACTGCACGACACCGGTCTGATGTCCCGTCAGGTCCCTGATGCGCGAGGCCGGGTGGGCGAAGTGGCCGCGGGCCGGCGATAGGCCCCGCGCGGCGCGCCGGGTGCCGTACATTACCGATCGGCAAGTGCCGCTGTCCCGTGCCACGACCGCGCGGGCAGGGCCGAGCGGAAGGGGGCGGGCGGTGGCGGAGCAGGGCCCCGAGCCGCGGGAGCGGGAGCAACGCGCCGGGCGCACCGGTCCGGTGGACCCGGACCGCGGCGACCCGGCGAGCAGGACCCTGTACGAACGCGACCTCGAACTCCGCGCGGCCGAGGCGGCACTCGCCGCGCTCTGCCGGGAGCGCGAGCCGGGCGGCGCCGGGATCGGCGAGCGGCTGGTCTTCGTCGGCGCGCCGGGACTCGGCAAGACGGCGGTGCTCACCGAGATCCGCCGACTGGCCAGGAAGCGCGGCGACTGCACGGTGCTCTTCGCCCGGGGCGGCGAGCGGCAGCACAACGAGCCGTTCCACGTGGTGCGCCAGCTGCTGCAACCGGTGCTCGGCGCGCTGCCGCCGCAGGAGCGCCGGCAACTCCTCGGCCACTGGCACGACATCGTCGGCCCGGCGGTGGGCCTGGTGCCGCCCGCCGGGCCGCTCGACCCGCAGGGCGTGCGGGACGGGCTGGACTTCGTCCTCAGCCAACTCGTGGCACGAAGCGGGCCGTTGCTGGCGATGGTGGACGACCTGCACTGGGCGGACCTGGAGTCGCTCGGCTGGCTGGCCGCCTTCACGCTGCGGGCCCGCGAGCTTCCGGTGCTGCTGGCGTTCGCCTGCCGCGAGGAGTTCCCCGAGGCCGCCTCGGCGTTCCAGCAGGCCCTCACCGGCCAGGTCGAGCACCGCCACGAGCTGCACCCGCTCAACCCCGGCTCGGTGGCCGAACTGGTCCGCGCCTCGCTGGGGGAGACCTCCGAGGAGGTGTTCTGCCGCCAGGTCTGGGCGGTCACCGGCGGCAACCCCTACGAGACGACGGCGCTGCTGCGCGAGGTCCGCGACCAGCGGCTCGACCCGTCCGGGGACAACTCCGCCCAGCTGGGCGAACTCGCCTCCCGGGCCCGGGGAGTGACCACCAAGGACTGGCTGGAGCGGCTGGGACCCACCGTGCTGCGCTTCGCCTGGGCGGCGTCGATGCTCGGCACGGACATCGACCCCGACCTCGCGGCGAGCATCTGCGCCCAGGGCCCGGCGGCGGCCGCCGAGTCCGTCACGGAGTTGCGCCGGCAGCGGGTGCTGAGCAGCACGGCCAACGGGCGGCTGGAGTTCGTCCACCCGCTGATCGCCAGCGCGGTCTACCAGTCGATGCCCAGTGGCGTGCGCACCGGCATGCACGGCGTGGCGGCGACGCAGATCGAGAACGCCGGACTCGGCCTGCTGCTCGCCTCCCGCCATCTGCTGGAGACCCAGCCCGAGGGCGATCCGCAGACCGTGCTCAAGCTGCGCAGGGCGGCCGGCGAGCACCTGGCGATCGGTGCGCCCGAGGCGGCCCAGCGCTGCCTGCGGCGCGCGCTCAGCGAACCGCCGCCGGACCGCGACCGCGCCGAACTCCTCTTCGAGCTGGGCTGCTCGGCGCTGCTCACCAGCCCGGCCAGCACGGTGAACCAGCTGCGCCTGGCCCTGGACGACGAGTTCGGGCTGCGGCCCGAGCTGCGCGTCGACGCCACCTTCCGGCTCGCCCAGGCACTGGCGCACAACAACCAGCTCGCCGAGGCCGCGGCCAGCTGCGCGCAGGAGGCGGCGCGCACCCCGGCCGGCCCCGGCCGGGTGCGACTGGACGTCGCGCACTTCATGTTCGCCACCTTCCAGGCGAACGACGAGGACGGGCCCGGCCGTTCGCGCCGGCTGGCCGCACTCGCGGACTCGCTCGGCCGGGCCGACGACGCGATCAGCGCGGTGCTCGCCCTGCGGTGCTGGGACCTCACCCTCCAGGGCGGCCCGGCGAGCGAGGCGGTGGCGCTGGCGGACGCCGCGCTGGTGGACGGGCACCTGCCGCCGAGCCTGGGCTGGACCAACACCACCTGGGGCTTCGAGCTGCCCGGGATCATCGGGCTCAGCTACCTGTACGCCGACCGGCTCGACCAGGCGCAGGAGCTGTTCAGTGAGGCGGTCTGGGCGTACGAGACGGCCGGTTGGAGCGGTGGCCACCTCGGCTTCGCCCACTTCCTGATGGGCCTGCTGCAGTTCCGGCGCGGCAACCTGCGCGAGGCCGAGGAGTACCTGCGGCGCGCCCTGCGAGCCGCCGAGCGGATCGCCCCGGGCATCCCGTTGCAGTGGTTCGCCGTCGGCGTGCTGATCGACACGCTGCTGGCCCGCGGCCGGCAGCGGCAGGCCGGCGAACTCGCCGCCAGGTACGCGTTCGGGCCGCCCTACGCCACGGTCATCGTGCTGCCGCACGCGCCGACGCTCTACGGCAGGCTGCTGCTGGCCCAGGGGGACCGGGCGGGCGCGGCCACGGTGCTGACCGGGGCGGGCGCCGCGCTGGACGGCCGGGGCTGGGGCAACACGCTCTGGGCCCCCTGGTCCGGTCAGCTGGCTCTCGCCCTGGCTCCCGAGGACCCCGACCGGGCGGCGGCGCTGGCCGAGCTGGCCCTGGGCCGGGCCCGGCGGTCCGGGACGGACTCGGCGATCGCCGCCGCCCTGCGACAGTCGGCCGCCGTGCACGGCGGTGCCACGGCGGTGGAGCTGCTGCGGGAGGCGGTGCACCGGCTGGAGCACTCCCCGGTCGGCTACGAGCAGGCCGGCGCCCTGGTGGACCTCGGAGCGGCGCTGTGCGGGGCCGGCCGCGCGCCCGAGGCCCGGGAGCCGCTCACCCGGGGGTTGGCGCGGGCCGAACGCTGCGGGGCCGACGCCTTGGTGGCGCGGGCGCGGGCGGCGCTGCGCGGGTGCTGACCAGAGCACTGACCGGGGGTCGACCTGCGGGGTGGGTGCCGAGCTGACGTGCGATCAACCGCTGTGGTTGAGTTGGCCCGACAACTAGCGTGGAGGTTCGAGGGGTGGAGCAGTTCGAGGTTGCCTCCTGGATGAGGCCGACCCAGGACGACCGGATACCGACGGTCGATCTGCAGACCGACCGCGCGCACCCGGCCCGGGTATACGACTATCTGCTGGGCGGGAAGACCAACTTCGCCGCCGACCGGGTGGCCGGCGACCTCATCGTCGAGGAGTGGCCGGGCTCGCTCGCCTCCGCCCGCGCGTCCCGCGCCGTGATGCACCGGATGGCCCGCCGGCTGGCCGAGACGCACGGCATCCGGCAGTTCCTCGACGTCGGCACCGGCATCCCCACCGAGCCCAACCTGCATGAGATCGCCCAGCGCGTCGATCCGGCCGCCCGGGTCGTCTACGTGGACAACGACCCGATCGTGCTCGCCCACGCGCGCGCCCTGCTCACCAGCACGCCGCAGGGCCGCACCGCCTACATCGACTGCGACCTGCGCGACCCCGAGAAGCTGCTGGCCGACGGGGCCCTGCACGGCACCCTCGACCTGGACCGCCCGGTGGCGCTCACCCTGATCAACATCGTGCACTTCCTCTCCGACGAGGCCGTCCAGCCGCTGGTCGCCCGCCTGCTGGACGCGCTGCCCGCCGGCAGCTTCCTCGCCCTGACCGCCGGCACCGCCGACTCGGCCCCCGAGCAGGCCGAGGTCGCCTCCCGCCGCTACCGCGAGGCGGGCATCGAGAACCACCTGCGCACCCGCGCGGGAGTGGAACGGTTCTTCGCCGGCCTGGAGCTGGACGACCCGGGCGTGGCGCTGATCAACCGCTGGCACCCGGAGCTGGACGACGGCCCGCGGCTGGCCGACCACGAGGTGATGGCCTACGCGGGCCTGGCCCGCAAGCCGTAGCGCCCAGGGCCGCGCCGGGGAACTCCTCGGCGCGGCCCTCTGCTCAGCCCTCGGTGTGACCCGTGACTCAGTCCTCGGCTCAGTTCTCGGCTCAGTCCTCGGTCCAGCCGTGGTCCTTGCCGAACCGCAGCAGGCCGGCCCGGATCTGCAGGATCTGGGCCCCGGTCAGCGTCGGCGCCGCCGCCAGCAGGACCTCGGTGACCTCCTGGGTGTACTCCTCGGCGCTCAGCACGTCGCAGAGCGAGTCGTCGGCGGGCGCCCGCCGGACCGCGCCGATCGCGGCGGCGGCTGCCGGGGCGGACCCGGTCGGCGCGGCAGCGCCCTCGGGCAGCCGGACGAAGGACGCCTTCGGCCCCCGGTCGCCGTCCTCCACCTCGAACTCGACCACCAGGCCGGGGCGGATGTACGGCTCGGGAATCTGCAGGTCGTTCACGTGCAGGAAGACGTCCTCCCCGCCCTGCGCCGGCGCGATGAAGCCATAACCCCGAGCAGCGTCGAAACGCACCACACGACCGGAAACCACACCAACCCCCAAACACATCGGGCCCCTTGCCCGAAACATCTGAGCCGAGAATAGACCCGTCACGGCAGGTCGGGCGAGTGTGCGGCGGGGCCGGCGGCCGGTTCACCGCGACGCGCCGGGCGAGTGCTCTGGCGGTGGGCGCCTGGGAGGAGTAACGTTCTGGTTAAGCAGTCGTGGTTCCGAAGTTCTCGCCCGCGGTGATACGCCGTGGGCGTTTTTGCTGTCCAAGCGCCTCTCCGGACCAAGGCGATCATCTCCGGGCCCGCATCCCCGCGGGACCCGTTCCGTTCCCCTTGAAGGAGAAGAGTATGGCTACCGGCACCGTGAAGTGGTTCAACGCGGAAAAGGGCTTCGGTTTCATCGAGCAGGACGGTGGCGGCGCTGACGTGTTCGCCCACTACTCGAACATCGACGCCCAGGGCTTCCGTGAGCTGCAGGAGGGCCAGAAGGTGACCTTCGACGTCACCCAGGGCCAGAAGGGCCCGCAGGCGGAGCACATCCGCCCGGCCTGATCCGCAGCGCACCCGAGCGCCCCGCACCGGAGACTCTTCCGGTGCGGGGCGCTCGGGCGTTGCCGACCGGTCAGCGTGGGGTGAGCGGTCGGCCCAGGCGGGCGATGACCTGCTCGGCCACCAGCAGGTTGATCAGCCAGGACGCCCAGGCGCCGCTCCCGTAGGCCTGGTCGAACGGGATTCCGGCTCCTGACAGGACACTCAGCCACAGGCGGAAGGTCACCGCGGCGAAGATCAGGGCGTAGGACCTGATCATCCAGACCTGATGGCGGGCCACCGACCGCCGCCGGATGGTGACATAGGCCGCCGTGGAGGTCAGCAGGAGCAGCACGGCGAGCGCGGCGAACCCGAGCGGCGCGATCGGGCCGGCCAGGCCCTTGGGCGCCAGCGCGAGGCCCCCGAGCCCGGCGGCGAGCGCGCTCAGCAGGTAGACGCGGCCGATCAGCCGGTGCGCCGCCGGATATCGAGTGCGCAACCGCGGCCGGAACTGCCATGGCCCCAGCGCCAGGGCCAGCACGCCGCCGCCCACGTGGAGCAGGAGCGGTGCCAGCTCGGTGAGGTAGACGGCGCGCTGCTGGGACAGGAAGGTGTCCGGATCGAGGGTGAAGTAGCGGGCGGCGACCACGGCGGTCGCGGTGGCCGGCACGGTCATCGAGAGCCACCCGTAGCGCCGGCGCCGGCGAGCGGGCGTTATCGGCGGCTGCCCCTGCTCGTCCGTGGCGACCCGGTAAGTACCTTTGGTGGAAGAGGGGTTCATGTCCGGTGACGCTACGGATCCGGCCCGCCGCGCCGCGTCCACCGGCCGGGGTGGGTGGCCGTCCCCCGGTCGGGGTACCGGGTGGGCGGGATCGTGCCCGTACCCCTGTGGGGTGATGCGGCGGTGTCCCCGGCCTCGCTAGCCTCCGGGGGTGTCACCACGTGGTGGTGGCAGCGAGCACCCGGAGCTGCGATGAGCCGTGCCACCCCGACCAGTACCCGCTCGCCGGGATGGCACCCGCGCCCATGGCATCGCCCCCGGTGGCACGGCCGGTGGGGCGCCCGGCCGAGTGCCGCGGTGGTCGACCGCGCGCTGGCCGGGGTGTTCCTGGCGGCGATGGCCGTCGAGCGGCTCGGCGCGGCCTCGCGGCTCGGCGGTCGGCTGCCGCCGGCCCTCGCGCTGAGCGCGGTCATCGCCGGCGCGCTCGCCGTGCGGCGCACCGCACCACTGGCCGGGTACCTGGTGGGCTCCGCCGCGCTGTCGGCCGAGGCGCTGTTCCTGCTCCCCAGCCCGGTCTCGCCGTACGCGAACCTGATCGGCCTCTACGCGCTCGGCCTGTACGGGACGCGGCAGCGCGCGCGGCTGGGCCCGGTCGTCGTGCTGCTCGGCATGGTCGCCTACTTCACCGGAACCGCCCGCACCTACCCGGTGATCCCCGCCGGGGTGCTCTTCGTCTGGCTGCTGGCCTGGGCACTCGGCTACACCGGTGCCCGCCGGCAGGAGGAGCGGGAGGCGGCCCGGCTGCTGCTGCGCCGGCAGGTCGCCGCCGAGGAGCGGGCCCGGATCGCGCGGGAGTTGCACGACCTGGTGGGCCACACGCTCACCGTGCTGCTCGTCCAGGCCGGCGCGGCCCGCCGGCTGCTCGGCCGTGATCCGCAGCAGACCGGCGAGCTGCTCTCCGGCATGGAGCACACCGGTCGCGAGGCGCTCGACGAACTGGACCGGGTGCTGGGCCTGTTGCGCCACGGCGGTCCGGCGCTGCCGGGGGGCGAGCAGGCCGAGCAGGCCGAGTCGGACGGTGCGGACCTGGCGGCGGCTGCCGCCGCTCCGGGGCCGCAGCCCGGGCTGCGGGATCTGGACCGGCTGAGCGGGCAGCTGGCGCGGGCCGGGGTCCGGGTCAGCGCCCGGATCGACCCCGCCGTCGAAGGGATCCCGCGCAGCATCGACCTGTCCGCCTACCGGATCGTCCAGGAGGGCCTCACCAACGCGGTGAAGCACGGCCGCGCCGACGCCGTGGAACTCACCGTCCACCGCGACGGCGAGGTGCTCGACATCGAGGTCAGCGACGACGGGCGCGGCGTGGCCGGCGGCTACCTGCCGGGCCGGGGACTGCTGGGGATCACCGAACGGGTCGCCATGTTCGGCGGCAGCGTCGCGCACGGAGGGGGTGAACGGGGCGGCTTCCGCCTGCACGTGCGGCTCCCGGTCCCGCGGTGATCCGGGTGGCGATCGCCGACGACGACGCGCTGCTGCGCACCGGCGTCGCCCTGGTGCTCGGCAGCGAGGACGGGATCGAGGTGGTCGGCCAGGCGGCCGACGGCCTGCTGGCGGTCGACCTGTGCCGGTCGGTGGTGCCGGACGTGGTCCTGATGGATGTGCGGATGCCCGGCATCGACGGCGTCGAGGCGACCCGCCGGATCGTCGCCGCGGGCCTGGCGACGCGCGTGCTGGTGCTGACGACGTTCCACCATGACGACTACGTGTGGGGCGCGTTGCGGGCCGGTGCCGCCGGGTTCCTGCTCAAGCGCGCCTCGCCGGAGCGCCTCATCGACGCCGTCCGCACCCTCGCCGCCGGGGAGGCGCTGCTGGACCCGGCGGTCACCCGCGACCTGGTCGCCCAGGTCGTCGGGCGCGGCCGAGGCCCGGAGCACGGTGCGGAGTTGGCGCGGAGCTCGGACGGACGTGGAAGTGGAAGTGGACGTGGGGGTGGGCGCGGGCCGGGTGAGTCGCTGCTGGCGCGGCTGACCAGGAGGGAACGGGAGGTGCTCCGGCTGGCCGCCGAGGGGCTGTCCAACGCGGAGATCGCCGCGCTGCTGGTCGTCGCCGAGTCCACCGTGAAGACCCACATGAAGCGGGTGCTGGCCAAGACCGAGGTGCGGGACCGCGCGCAGGCCGTGGCGTTCGCCTACCGGAACGGGCTGATGACCGGCGCCTGGTGATCCTGGTGATCCCGGTGGTCCCAGTGGTTCAGGCAGCTGGACGGTCGGATGCTCGGCGCAGGTCGAGCCGCTCGGCGGCGGTGTTGCCGCGGCGGGCGATCGGGGCGGTGCCGGTGGCCGCGGCGAGGCCGTGCGGCGGCATGTTGAGGTAGATGACCTCGTGCGCGCCGGCCGGGACGACGTAGGTCTCGTGCCAGATGCCGACCTTGTCCCGGCCCGCGCGCGCTCGGCGGTTGAACTCGGTCCAGGCCGGGCGGTGCAGGTGGTCCGCCGCCGTGGCGTAGGCGAGCAGCTTCTCGTGCGACTCCCAGTACTGGACCACCTCGATCGAGCGCGGCAGGCCCAGCCGGATCCGGCTGCCCAGCAGGCCGCTGTCCGGGTCGGCGGTCAGCTCCCGGATCATCCGCGGCATGGCGCGGGCCGTGGGCCACCAACTGCGCAGCGCACGGAAGCTGTTGATCCGCATGCCGATCAGGAAGACGACCGCGCCGCCCTCGGTGGCGGCGGTGATCCGGCCGGGTATCGGTGCTGCAGACATGCAGGTGCCCCCTTGGCGATCTCGCGGCGACTCTAGGAGAGTGCCGCTATCCTTATAAGATAGTGGCACTCTCCTAGATGGGACGCAAGGGAATGCGGTTGGCGGAACTCAGCGAGCGGAGCGGCGTACCGGTCGCCACGATCAAGTACTACCTGCGCGAGCAACTCCTGCCCCCAGGTGCGCTGATCACCGCCAAACAGGCCGACTACGGAGAGGACCACCTGCGCCGGCTGCGCCTTGTCCGGGCGCTGATCCAGATCGGCCGGATGCCCGTCGCCACCGCCCGTGAGGTGCTCGCGGCGATCCAGGACGAGAGCCAGGACCAGAACTCCCGGCTCGGCGCGGCCGTCGGCTCGCTGCCGACCGGCCCGCAGCCCGACCCCGAGGATCCGGCCACCGTGGCCGCCCGGCGCGAGGCCGACCGGCTCCTCGACGAGCTGGGTTGGGACTGCGGCCGGCTGGCCGAGTATCCGCCCTACCGGACCCTGGTGTCGGCGCTGGCCGCGCTGGCCCGGCTCGGCTACCCGTACGACACGGTGCACCTGGCGCCGTACGCCCGCGCGGCGGAAGCCCTCGCCGTGTGCGACCTGGACCTGGTCGAGGAGTACCAGGGCACGCTGGAGCAGGTGGAGGCGGCGGTCGCGCTCACGGTGCTCTACGAGCCGGTGCTGCTGAGCCTGCGCCGGCTCGCCCAGGCGCAGGAGTCGGAGCGGCGGTTCGTCATGGTCAAGGCCGGGGGGCGCGGCTGACCGTCGCCGTCGCCGTCGCCGTCGCCGTCGCCGTCGCCGTCGCCGTCGCCGTCGCTGTCGCCAGCGCTGTCAGCCGCAGTCGCAGCAGCTGCAGCAGTCGCAGGCGTCGCAGCCATCGCAGGCGTCACAGCCGTCGCAGCAGCACTGGGTGCAGTCACAGCAGTCGGTGCAGCCGTCGCAGCAGTTCTCGCCGTGCCGGCTGCACCAGCTGCGGCGGGGCTCGTGGGTCCACGGGTCGTTGTGGTCGCAGCAGAGCAGCCGGCAGGTGCAGGCCATCAGCGCCCACATCGCGCAGCCGGCCAGGATGGAGCGCTTGGGCGGGCGCTTGCCGTAATCGCCGCCGCCCGGGCCGCCGAAGCCGGGTCCGCCGGGCCACTGCGGCCCGCCGGTGCCGCCCGCTCCGAACGGAGGCTGCTGGTAAGGGTTCTGCTGCTGCCCGTACTGCTGTCCGGACTGCGGCTGTCCGTACTGGGGCTGCCCGTACGGCTGTTGGTACGGGTTCTGCGGCTGGCCCTGGTACGGCCCCGGGTAGGGCGTCTGGAGCTTCGGGCCGTGGAAGACCCGGTCCACCGCCCGTTCCGTCTCGTGCGCCAGCAGCACATGCGTCAGCGCGCGGTCGGTGAACTCGGCCTCGCGCAGCGCCAGTCGGATGCCGTGCACCGCGTCACGGCAGAGCCGCTCGGCCTCGGCCCGGTCGGTGCCGGTGGCGGTGAGCGGGTTCCAGGCGCCGGTGGCGGCGTCCTCGTCCTGGTCCTCGGCGGCGTCCAGCAGGTGGGCGAGCCGCCCGAACAGGCGGCCGGCCTCGGCCAGCGCGGCGGCGTTCCGTGGCCGGCCGGCCAGCGCCGCCGTGTGTGCGAACGCGGCCGAAGTCGCGCTCTCGGTGGGCTCGGTGACCAGCAGCACCGGGCTGCCCGGCGCCGCGTCGCGCTCCAGTTCGACCTGACGGGCGGCGGCGGTCAGCAGCACTCCGGTGTCGAAGCCGACGGCCGACCCGCTGCCCGTGCTCTGCCGGTCCCAGCGCCGCGCCACCGCCCGGGCGCCGACCGCGACCGGCCGCCGGGCGAACACCCCGTCGCCGTCCGCCACATGGTCGCGCACCTTCACCGAGGCCAGCGCCAACGACACCGACGCCGCCAGCCGTGCCCCCTCGCCCCGCGCCACCTCTGCGGTCCGCATCCCCCGCAACGGGCACGGCCCGGCGGTCCGCCGCCCCGCCCTGTCACCGGCCGGGCGCTGCGCCTCGACCAGCACCGAGATGATCAGCCCGTCGTAGTTGGTGGCGGTGCGCGCCAGCTGGCCGTGGTCGTCCCGCAGCGCGAGGCAGAGGCCGCAGAGATGCGCCATCCAGGAGGCCCGCAGCCGCTCGGACAGATGGTGGCTGCACGGCCTGATGATTCCGAACACGATCCCCCTCGTGAGCAGGGGTCCTGGCGACCCGAGCTGATCGTCCAAAATCCTACGACCCGACCGTCGGATCGGTGGCGAGGGGGCTTGGCGGCGCCGGCGGGCGGTGCGTGACTCAGACGGCAGCGGGCGCGGCGCTGTCCTCGGGCAGCGGTGTGTCGGACGGCTGGTCGCTGTCCGGGTCGCCCGGCTGGTCCTCGCCGGGCAGCGAGAGGGCCTGGCGGGCGACGGCCTCGGCGATCGCGGGGGCGCTGGTCCGGACGGCCGCCTGGAAGGCGCTCACCGGGTCGGCGCTGGTACGGACGGCGTTCCAGACGGTCGCGTCGGCCTCGAGGCTGTTCACCAGTGTGCTGATCGGGCCCTGGACCCCGGCCGGCCACTGCGTCTGCTTGAGCGTCTCGGCGGTGTCCGTGAGCGCTTGGGCGACGCTCTCCGAGGACTCGACCGCCATCCCCGGGTCGGTCACCGGGATCTGCAGGATCGAGTCCTGGACTTCGAGTTCGGCGAGGTCCTGTAGGAAGACCTGCTGGCTCTGGGCCAGATCGGTGGGGTTGCCCGGGGTCTCGGGGGTGTCACCGGGCGGCGGCAGCGCCGGCATCGAGGTGGTGGCCGAGGTGGAGCCCGAATGGAAGTGCAGGTTGCCGTTCACCGCGTTCACCGCCCCGAAGACCAGCCCGAGCATCCCGAGCACCACCCCCGCGATCGCGAGCCCGCGCCCACGTTGGCGCCGCCGCCGGAGCTGCACCAGCGCGGCGATCCCGAAGCCGAGCGCGGCCGGCCAGAGGCAGCAGGTGAGCCCGGTGACCAGCGCGGTGATGGCCAGCCCGTTGGTGCCCTCGACCGCCGGGCGCCCGTCGTACTGGTAGCCGTACGGCCCGGCCTGCCCGTACGGGGGCGCGGGCGGGTAGGGGTACGGGCCGACGGGGCCGGGGGCGGCGCTGCCCGGTACCGCCCACGGATCGGCGGGCCGGGCATCCTGCGGCGGGGCCCACGGATCCCCGAGACCGCCCGACTGCGGCACGGCATCCTCCGGCGTGCCCGCCTCCCCACCCTCCGGCCGCGCTGCGTCCGTCATGCTCCCCGCCCCCCCAGACCCGCTGCCCGCGCAGCAGTTCGATCGCGCCCGGACTCTAGCGGATCACGGGGACAGGGGCGGCCCCAACGCGATGACGGTCAGTTCCACCAGGCGGTGATCGCGACCCAGCCGCCGTTCCCGAGGCCGACGACGACCGTCAGCCAGCCCCCGTCCATGCCCAGCGTGTAGCGCCAGTTGCCGTTCACGCACTGGGCCGTCCTGGCACCGATCCGGATGGCCTTGTCGAGCTCATCCCGGGTGATGTCACGCTCGTTCATGCGGTCCTGGACGTGCTGGCTGAGCACGTCGATCGCCCCGGGCGCCCCGTCGTCGCCGCAGTTGTTGACGCGCGGCGGGTTCGGCAGCCCCCAGCCGTCCGTGGCGGCCGGCGCTACCGAGACCGGCGATGCGGCCGGTGCCGGTGTCGCGGCCAGTGCCGGAGTCGCCGAGAGCGCCAGCACGGTGGCGAGGGGCGCGAGGAGCATGAGGGCGACCTTCTTCGAGCTGAGCAACTGATACCTCCGAGGAGCGATTCGGGTGAACGCCGGGGTACGTCGGCGAACTGGTTTCAGCGTGCTGCCGGGTGGTCGGATTTCGGTATGTGGGAGGTCTTGATCCGGTACAGGGAAAGCAATTGTTTGGACGAGCTACTTCGCCCTGTACAGGTCAGCTGCTCGGGTGCCGCGCGTTCCGCCGGCCATTGCGCTCCAGCGCCCGTGTGATGTGGTCCACGGCCTCCGGGCGGGTGAGGTAGTAGCCGAACCAGTCGTGCTGCAGGTCGCTGAGCGGCAACCACCGCATGGACTGCCAGAGCGCCGCGAGGGCGTCCGACAGATGGACGAACGTGGCCGGCGGCGTGATGTCGGTCAACTCCACGACGAACGAGCCGGGTTCGTGCGCGCTCACGAGGAGGGCTCCTGCTCGTCCGTTCTGGGGCCGATCACCGCCCAGACGCGCTTGCCGATGCCGTTGCGCGGGCCGCAGCCCCACTCGTGGGCGAGCTGCTCGACCAGCAGGAGTCCACGGCCGCACTCCTGACGGTCGGTCACATCCTTGAGGACGGGCTTGGTGCCGCTGGCGTCCTCGACCGCGATGAACAGCTGGTCCCGGTCGACCTCGAAGCCGGCCCAGATGAGCTGGCCCGGCGAAGTCCCGTGCTGCCACGCGTTGGTCACCAGCTCGCTCAGCAGCAGCTCGCCGACCTCGGCGAAGCGCGAGCCGCCGTCGACCCCGGCGAGGAACTCGCGCAGCTGACGGCGCGCGAGGCTGGGCGAGCGCCGACTGTTGGGGAGCCAGCAGTGGGTGGCGGCGGGGGACTCGGGGGGCTTGTTGGTCATTTCGGGCATGGCTTTGCTACCTCCAGGCGGGCATGGGGTGTTGGCCACGTCAACGGGATGATCACCGCAGCGTGATGTTCCGCATACTCAGGGTGGCAGCCGCGGTAGCTTTGTGCAAGAAAATCTGGGGAATTAATTCCCAAGAGTTAAATGATCTTCTTGCGCGGCCTGCTTGCGCACGGGCAGACTGGTGCGACTCTCCAAGGAGGCGCAGGGGTGGCTACTCGGCCAGCATCATCAGGGCGCATGTCTACGGTCCTTGGGCGCAAGCTTGGCGGCATACTGCTGGAGCTCCGGGAGGCCAAGGGGCTGACGCAGCCCCAGGCGGCAGCTGCGCTGACGGCAACTCAGACAAAGATCGTCAAGATAGAGCGTGGGTTCTCCCCCGTGCGAGATCCGGATCTTCACGCGCTCTGCGATCTGTATGGGGTCGAGCGTTCGGATTCAGTACGCCAGCGCCTCCTGGCTCTCGCGCAGGCGGATCGAGAGCGTCGACGCGCTTCGGGTTGGTGGCGGGAGTACACCGAACTGGGCGATCTGGTCGAGTACATCCAGCTTGAGGACGCCGCATCCTCGATCCGGACCTTCCAGAATCAGCTGATCCCAGGACTCTTGCAGACGCCGCAGTACGCCCGCGCGATCGCTGTTGCTGATGACGCGTGGCAGGATCCGGATGAGATCGAGCATTTCGTTCAAGCGCGACTCGCCCGTCAGGCGCGGCTGACCGACAGCAGGCCGCTGGAGTTGTGGGCAGTTCTGTCCGAAGCTGCGCTTCGCCAGCAGGTGGGCGGCCGAGACGGCATGAGGGAACAGCTGGAGCATCTTCTCGATGCGACAGCTATGGCGAACGTGAAGGTCCAGGTGCTTCCATTCGCTGCCGGGGCCCATGCGTCGATGAACGGCCCGTTCGTGATCGTTGGCTTCGATGAGCCCGCTGCGCTGGACGTGGTCTATCTGGAGACTGCCAGCTCGACCCTCTGGCTGGAACGCGATCAGGATGCGCATCGGCATCGCGGCCTGTTCGACGGAGTGCGACGATCCGCGTTGTCCCCCGAGGCGTCTCGTGTCCTGCTGAATGACCTGATCAAGGAGTACAGATGAGCAACCAGACAGTGTTCGATTTCCGCAAGAGCAGTTACAGCGGCTCGCAGGGGGAGTGCGTTGAGGTGGCGATCAACGTTCCTTCGAATACGGCAGTTCGCGACTCGAAGAATCCGGCGGGACCCGAGTTGGTCTTCGGCTCCGGTGCCTGGTCGGCGTTCGTCGCCGGGGTCAAGGCTGGAGATCTCGCCTCCCGCTGACCCGCCAGGTGCGTGGCGGGCCCAGCCGAGCCGGGCCCGCCAACGTCTTGATGCGCAGTGGCGGGTACCTCTCCTCAGGCCCTGCTCGCCACGAGCGACCCCCTTCAGGTGTGGGCGATCGTGGGCGAGGCAGCCCAGCAGCGGAGAGTTGGCGGACCCGAGGTCACGAGTGCTCAACTGCGGCGTCTTCTGAGCCGGAGTGGCGGAAGAGCTCCTACAGCAGCGGCAACGGCCAATGCGTTGAAGTGGCCTGCCTGAGTGCACTGGTGTCCATGCGTGACTCAAAGGATGTCGGCGGGCCGGCGTTGCTTGTTCGCGCGGACGCATGGTCGGCGTTCGTCGCTGTGGTCAAGGCGGGAGACTTCCCGGCTCTCTGACCACGTCAGGTGCGTAACAACCCGGGCTGTGGGCTCGCTGAGCGGGTTGTTACGCACCTGGGACGGGCAGCCTTCTCCCGGTGTGCAGATGCCCTGCAGCGTCTCGCGCCACTTCGTTGCCCTATCAAGTGATTGAGGTGGACGATGGCCGCCCCTGACCTGTCCCGCGCCCGCTGGTTCAAGAGCACCCACAGTGGCGCCGAAACCAACTGCATCGAGGTCGCGGATGGCTTCGCCGAGGTCGTCCCCGTGCGGGACAGCAAGAACCCGAGCGGCGCGGCGCTCGTCTTCCCGGGCGGCGCCTGGTCGGCGTTCGTCGCCGGGGTCAAGGCCGGAGACTTCCCAGCCTCCTGATGCACTCGTGTTGCAGGCCGACCCGGAGCCTCCCGGCCCGGTCCGGCCTGCGACTCAGCGCGACTGGGCTGCGGCCACCCGGTGAGCCGAGCGCCCGGATGCCAGCTCGCGCAGTTTGGCCTGGGTCTCCTCGTCCGTCGAGTAGAGAACCGTACCGACCATGCCGCGGGTGAGGAGAACCTTGTAGGTGTTCCGGATCAGGCGGTCGACGTCGTCGTCGCTGGTGGACTTCCGGAAGACCGGGTCCTTGGACTCCGTGCGGTCACAGCGCCAGCGGTCGGTGCGCCAGACCAGGTCGGGTCCGAGAATGACACCGCTCCAGTCGTACTCGAAGCCTTGGGCGGTGTACACGCAGCCGACCTGGCCGAACCCGGCAGGGACGGTGGCCCACAGCGCGGCCGGCGGGGCCCCCGCAACCGAGCGGTCCCCGTAGACGTTCCACGGCCGCGCCCAGTCGCCGATCCGTACGTCCTCGGGGAGCGGCCCTCCGGCCGGGACCTTCTTCGTCCACTTCCAGCAGTACCCGGCCGATATGCGGGCGCTGTAGCCCGCGCCCCGCTGGGCGTCGAGGAAGTTCTCCAGTTCCCAAGGGCTGTCGGCCACTTCGAGCAGCATCTTGCCGTCCGGCTCCCAAGGAATCGGGCCGCCCTCCTCAAGGCCCAGCAGCCGCACGACCCAGTTCAGGTAGGCGTCGCTGCCGCCACAGCGGAACTGGCTGTCCAGCTCTACTACTTCGCAGCTCAGGCCCTTCGCTGCGGCGGCGGCCTGGATCTGTGCCACGGTGCCCATCTCACCAGGGCGGACCACCTGGTGCTCGTCCAGCAGGAACACCGGCACCCTGGCAGCATCGATCAGTTCCTCGATCTGCGCCTTCCCCGTGCGCTGCGTGGCCTGGGTGAAGCGGTTCGCCGAGGTCTTGCGGATGCGGTGGGCCTCGTCGCAGATCAGCACGTCGAGGCTGTTGCGCTCTGCCGTCATGAAGCTGTTGAAGTACTTGAAGAGGTCCTTCACCGCGCGCTTGCGCTCCCCGACCACCTGGCGCATGGTCGTGGTGAACGAACTGGACCCGGTCGCGTGAAGAGCCGTGACGCCGCGTCGGTACAGCTCACCGAGGAGTGAGAGCGCGATGACGCTCTTCCCGGTGCCAGGCCCACCCAGGATGACGACCACCTCCTTGTGGTCGGCCTGCTGCGCCCGGCGCACTGCCCGCAGCACCGTCTCGTACGCCACCCGCTGCTCGTCCAGCAGGACGAACTGCTCGCGCTCGCGGACCTCCTCGGCAGCGACAGCCATGAGCTGCTTGGACGGCCCCACCTTTGCGGCGAGCAGTTGGTCGGCGGCCTCGGCGCCGGACACCGGCTTGAACTTCGTCCGGAGGTACTGGATGAGCTCGCCGCGACGATCGCTGGTGAAGAGTCGGCCGCGTTCGTTCTGCTCCACGTCGTACAGGCCGCGGACGCTGAGTTCGGTCGCGTTGTGGAGGTAGGCGACACCGGAGATCCGTTCCGGGTTCGCGGCCAGGGCCCCGTTGAACGAGATGAGGTAGTCGCAGTAGCCGCGGACCTGCTCGACGGGATTCAGCACCGGTCGGCTGTACGACGCGACCTGGCAGAGCAGTGGGTCCTCGTCCGGCAGCGCGCTGTTCCACTGCTTGAGTTCGACCACCACATAGGACGGCTCGTCGGTCGTGGGGTGGACACCCGCGAGGACGACGTCGGCGCGCTTGCTGTTGAGCGGGAGGGAGTATTCGATCAGCACCTCCACCATGCCGAGTCCGGCGTCCAGCAACGTGCGCGTCAGGACCGGGATGCTCGCCTTCCAGGAACGGACCTCGGCGGGGCCGGGTCGGTAGCCGTGCATGTGGACGAACTGGTCGATGAGGCGCAGCGACAGTGTTTCGGCCAGGCTCTCGGCGGCGACCGCGGATGCGGAGTCGCGGAACAGCAAGACATGCTCCCAGACAGCACGAAGTGACTCGTGCGGGTGGGGGCATGTCCGTAAGGGGAAGCCCGGCGGGCCGCGCTGATGACGGTACGAACCATACCGTCAAGGCAGCGGGGCCGGTGCTCGATTGCTGCCGGGGACGTCGATCAAGCCAGCGGCCGGCGCCCAGCGACCGGAGCCCGGCCACCTCTGTCCAGGCTTAGCGGTGCTCCGGGTTCTCCGAGTCGGAGCGGCATCCCGAGTCCCACTCCGAGCGCTGGTTGCCGTGGGCCGGGATGCCGCCGGCGTCCTTGAGCAGGCGGGCCAGGTGGAGCAGGTTCCAGGTCATGAAGGTGGTGTTGCGGTTGGTGAAGTCGTTCTCCGGGCCGCCGGAGCCCGGGTCCAGGTAGGACGGGCCCGGACCGGCCTCGCCGACCCAGCCGGCGTCGGCCTGCGGCGGGACGGTGTAGCCCAGGTGCTGGAGGCTGTAGAGGACGTTCATCGCGCAGTGCTTCGCGCCGTCCTCGTTGCCGGTGATCAGGCAGCCGCCGACCCGGCCGTAATAGGCGTACTGCCCGGCCTCGTTGAGCAGGCTGGAGCAGGCGTAGAGCCGCTCGATCACCCGCTTCGTCACCGAGCTGTTGTCGCCGAGCCAGATCGGCCCGGCCAGCACCAGGATGTCGGCGGCCATCACCTGGGGGTAGATCTGCACCCAGTCGTCGCGCTCCCAGCCGTGATCGGTCATGTCCGGCCAGACGCCGGTGGCGATGTCGTGGTCGACGGCCCTTAGCTGGTCGACCTGGACGCCCTGGGCCGTCATGATCCGTGTGCTCAGGTCGATCAGCCCCTGGGTGTGGCTGCGTTCGGGGGAGCGCTTGAGCGTGCAGTTGATGTAGAGGGCGCGCAGGTCGTCGTAGCGCGGGCGGGGTGGGCCGGACGGGTCGGTCACGAGTGCTCCTCGGGGGGCGGCGGCGGGGACGCGGGGCAGCGCCGCCAGCATCGTCACCCGGCACCCGCGGTGACCGGCCGCGCCACGCCAGCCCGGGGCGCGCTGCCACCTTGGGGGAGCAGCCGCGGGGGCGGTGTTCGACGTGGCGGCGGTGCGGTCGCTGAAGGGTGCGGTCTCTCGAAGGCTCGCGCAGCAGGTGCCGCGGTGAGTTGACGAAGTGACACGATCTCGCGTGATCGCTCACCGGCCGCACGGCCTCACTTCCCGGCGGGGCCGCCGTGTCCGCCGCAGGTCGTGTTCGGGTAGTTGTTGGCCTGCTGGGGGACGCCGTCGCGGGCACGGGTGATCTGCGGGGTGAGGACGGCGACCTCCTTGGCCAGCTGCTGGTAGGTGGCCCGGACGTGGAGGTCGGCGACGCCGGGGCGGTCGACATTCGCCAGTGGCTCGTGCGTGGCCGCGGCCAGGGAGTCGAGGGAGTCCGGACCGTACGTCGCGACGATCTGCTCCAGCGAGAAGATCGGAATGGTCTTCTGGCCGAGCGTCGCCAGCAGGCGTACGTCGTGCACCAGCGGTGCCAGGGTGGTGTACGGGGCAAGGCCGGCGACGCCGATGGTCAACTCGCCCGCGTCGCCCAGGTGCTGGTGCGCGGACTCGTAGTACGAGGTGAGCAGGCCGCTGCTGGTGGCAGGTCCGAAGTCGTGGGTGAAGTCGGAGCGGTATGCCTGGAAGTAGTCGGCGTCCCAGGTCGCCGGCGGGTTGCTGGTCGCGTTGAGGGTGTCCTGGAGGGCCAGGGTGCCCGCGTCGAGGTCGTCCAGCGACTGCGGCATCGGGGTCACGTCGAGGGCGAGGCCGTCCCGGTGGGCACGCTTGATCAGGGCCCTGTCGGCGGCGATGGCCTGGCACTGCTGGGCCGGGTCGATGTTGGCGGTCAGCAGCTGCTGCTCGGCGTTCTGGTCGCCGGCCATGGCCTCGCCGACCAGGGTCATGGTCTGCGCGGTGCCCTCGTCATCGATCACTATGTCCTGCGCACGCAGCTGGTCGGTCCTGAGCCAGGTGTGGATCCGGTCGACCTCGGTCCGCGACTGCGCGGTGGTGGTGTCGTTCCCACCCGTCCAGATGGTGACCGGCAGGCCCAGCCGGTTGGCTTCGCCGATGATGTGCGTGGCCCAGGTGTCGGCGTGGGGGCCGAAGTCGCCGTCGTCCACCTGGACGAACAGGCCCACGCGGTCGCGGGCCAGGGTCTGCCACAGCTGCGGGGTCCAGATCGTCATGGTGTGCGAGGAAGTCCACACCGCGAGCCGGGCGTGGCCGCCGTCCATGGCCGCGGGGGTGGTGCGCGGCACGCTGTCGCGGGGCGCGGCGGCGGCCGGGGTGCTGATGACGGCACTCAGGGCGAGGGCCGTCGCGGCGAGGACGGCGGCGCAGGGATACCTCTTCTTCACGGGGCTCTCTCCAGGGATGGCGGCGTCCTCGCCGCACGCAGACAAGTCCGGCAGCTGCCGATCGGACTGACATGAGAGGTGCTCATATTTAATCTACTTCCCTTGCAGGCAGGACTTCCAGTACCAGGACAGGGCTCATGTGTGTCGGTGATCGGATGCCCGCTCCGCGCTCCCGTCCCGCTGTCGGTGCCCCGTGTCACGATCCTTGCATCGGTCGAGGTGGAACCCGTGTTCGGGTGCGTTCGCCCGCCGGTTCCGGCGTGGACACAGGAGGTACGAAGGCTGTGAGTGCGGATGATCCCGCCTGGGAGCAGGCGTCGTTGGCGCGGGTGCTGCCGGTCGTCAGGCCCCGCAAACTGGCGAAGGTGCCCTTCGTCGAGCTGGCCGACGGACGGCTGCAAGGGGTGGTGTCGAGTGGGTCGGACATCGAGCGGGTGTATGTCTCCTCCGTCACCGCCGGTGCGCACGGCCTGAGTTGCAGCACCAACAACAATCGGCCGTGCGGCGGGCTGCGGGGCGGTCGGCCGTGCAAGCACCTGGCGGCGCTGCTGGACGAGGCGGTGCTGCAGTACGGGCGCGAGCGGGTGGCGCGGTATCTGCGGGTGGAGGTCGAGGAGGGGCAGGAGTTGGCGGCGGGGCTGCGGGGGGCGCATGAACCCGCCCCGGCGGCCGTGGTGTTCAGCCGGTTCCTGCGGCATCTGTCCTACCTGGAGCTGCCGGACAGCACGCTGCCGATCCCGGAGTTGCACTGGTTCCCGGCGGCGGCCACGACGGCGGCGGCGGGGGCGGTGCGCTGATGCTGGGTGTGCAGTTGGGTGAGCTGCTCGACGGGCCGCCGCCGGGGGTGGCCGAGGCGCTCGGGCTGGTGGCGGAGCTGGACGAGGTGCTGGTGCACGGGTTCGCCCGGCTCGGCGCGGAGGACGGTCAGGCGCTGGCGGCGCTGGCGGGGGCGTTGGGTGCCTCGCCGCTCGGCGGGCCGGTGGCCGAGGCGGTGGCCAAGGTGGGGGCCGGGTCGATCGGTGAGGAGCAGTTGTCCGTGCTGGCCGGCGGTCGGGCGGCGCTGCTCGGTGCGGTGCACGACGCGCTGGTGGCCCGCTTCGACGCGGCCCTCGGCCGCACCCGGGCGCCCTGGGACCAGCCGCCGGTGGCGGCCGCGGCCAACTACCCGGCGCTCGCGGCGGCTCGGGGCTGGCTGCAGGAGGTGGCCATCGTCGGGTGGCGGGGGGTCGGCCACGACCTCGTGTCCAGTGCGGACCGGGTGCTCGAAGCGCTCTGGGCCGAACCCGCGTTGCGGCGCTCGGCGGTGCTGCTGGACGGTCTGGTGGCGGAGTTGCGGGCCACGTGCCCGGTGGGCGCCGCGGACCGGCTGCCGGTGCGCCGGTGGGCCGACCTGTGGACGCGGGCCGTGCTGCTGAGTCACGGAGTCGACGCGGGCTCGGCCGAGCCGGTCTCAGGACGCCTGCTGATCCTGGGCGTTGACGTACTGGAGCACAGCACCGCCGTCCAGGCGCAGGTGCACGGCGTGCTGGAGCCCGACGGCGGGGCGCCGCGCCTGGTCCGCACGGCCGTCACCGCGGCGAAGACGGACACCATCACCGGTCCGGCCGTCTGGCGGCTGCTGGCCGGTCACCCCGTGCTGCTGACCGCGCTGGCCGAACACCGCAGCCTGCGGATCCAGGACCTGCCGCTGACCGCCGCCGGCGACCTGCTCTGGCAGGACGAGCGTGCCGTCGCGGACGAGCGCGCCGACCCGTTCGCCACCGCCCGGATCCTGCTGCCCGGCGCGCAGGCGCCGCTCGTCCCGCCGCTGGACCGGCATCCGGTGCGGCTGGCCGAGCCCGTGCTGATCGAGGGGTACAAGGTCACCGGCGAGCAGCTGGAGCTGGACGGGCACGCGCTCGCCGTCGAGCTGGACCACCTGCCGTCCTGCGGGCCGCTGACCCCCGCGCTGCTGCGCGCATCGAGCGCGTGCGTCGGCCTGGTCCGCTGGGACGCGGGGCGGTGGACGCTGCGCCCGCTGGCCGTCTCCGCGAAGGTGAAGGGCAAGGTCGTGCTGGAGCACAGCGGCGCCTGGGCGTTGGGGCCCACCGATCCCAAGGTCGTCCGGGCCGAGGCGAAGAACGGTGACGGGGTCGCCGTGCTGCGCGAGCGAGCGGGAAGGCTGCTGCGGCGATGAGTACACCTGACAGTTCCGGCAGCTCCGGCAGTTCCGGTAGTTCCGATGAGCACCGCCGTCAGGTCCTCTACTGGCGGCTGTTGAGCCGGCTCTTCGGCAGCGAGGAGCAGCCGTCGCTGGAGACGGCGAGCGTGGCCGTGGTCGAGGACCTCGGGCTGCCGGCCCAACTGCTCGACCCCGGAGTCTCGGTGGACAACCTGGTGCAGCGCTTCCCGGCACTGGAGGCCGAGTTCGCGGGCCTGATGGCGCAAGAGCGGCAGCCGGTGGGCGAGGACGAGGACGAGGACGAGGCCGAACGGGTGCGCCGCGCCGCCCTGGTGTCCAAGCTCCTGCTGAACGTCTTCGCGACCGGCTCCGGCACCGTCAGCGCCTCCCAACTGGCCTGCTGGCAGCGGGACTCCGGCTGGCTCAAGCAGGCGCTCGGCGCCGACGGATCCGCCGGCATCAGCCCGGTGCTCGGCCAGTTGGAGGGCGACCTGGTCAGCCGGATGCGGCTGCGCGAGGTGCTGGCCGATCCGGTGCTCTCCCGCCAGCTCACCCCGAGCATGTCGCTGATCGAGCAGTTGCTGCGCGACAAGTCGAACCTCTCGGGCGTCGCGCTGGCCAACGCGAAGGCGCTGATCCGCCGGTACGTCGACCAGGTCGGCGAGGTGCTGCGCACCCAGGTCCAGCAGACCAGCGCCGGGACGCTGGACCGGTCGGTGCCGCCGAAGCGCGTCTTCCGCAACCTCGACCTGAACCGCACCATCTGGAAGAACCTCACCAACTGGAGCCCACAGGACGAACGGCTCTACGTGGACCGGCTGTTCTACCGGCACACCGCCAAGCGCACCATGCCGGCCCGGCTGATCGTGGTGGTCGACCAGTCCGGCTCGATGGTCGACTCGATGGTGAACTGCACCATCCTGGCGTCGATCTTCGCCGGGCTGCCCAAGGTCGAGGTGCACCTGATCGCCTACGACACCCGGGCGATCGACCTCACCCCCTGGGTGCACGACCCCTTCGAGGTGCTGCTGCGCACCAATCTGGGCGGCGGCAACGACGGGCCGGTGGCGATGGCCATGGCGCAGCCGAAGATCAGCGACCCGCGCAACACGGTCCTGGTCTGGATCTCGGACTTCTACGAGTTCGACCGCTCCCAGCCGCTGTTCGAGGCGATGGAGGCGGTGCACCGCTCGGGCGTGAAGCTCATCCCGGTCGGCTCGGTCAACAGCTCCGGCCAGCAGAGCGTGAACCCCTGGTTCCGCGAACGGTTCAAGAACCTCGGCACGCCGGTGATCTCGGGCCGGATCCAGAAACTCGTCCTGGAACTCAAGACCTTCCTCGCCTGACCTCGTTCAACTCGCCTAGGAGGCACCCATCATGACCGACGACCTGCTGCGCGCCCCGGCCGAGGTCAAGTACGCCGAGGAGCTGGACTGGCTGGAGTCCGTCGACGACGGACCCAAGCCGTTCTCCTGGCGGCTCAGCCCCAGGATGGTGGCGACGTTCATCCTCGGCTCCGAGCGGGCCGACGGCCTGGCGCGCGAGATCGCCCCGAAGTGGTTCGGCGACCGCAGCTTCGTGGAGCGGAGCATCGTCACCCTCGCCTCGGACCGGGGCCTGCTGCTGATCGGCGACCCGGGCACCGGGAAGAGCTGGCTCGCCGAGCTGCTCTCCGCCGCGATCAGCCGCAACTCGACCTTGGTGGTGCAGGGCACCGCCGGCACCACCGAGGACCAGATCAAGTACTCGTGGAACGTCTCCATGGTGATCGCCAAGGGGCAGTCCCGGGAGTCGATGATCCCCTCGCCGATCATGACCGCGATGGAGCGCGGCGTGATCGGACGGTTCGAGGAACTCACCCGCTCCACCAGCGATGTGCAGGACGCGCTGATCTCCATCCTCTCCGAGAAGTACGTCTCGATCCCCGAACTGAACGACGACAACATCGTCTTCGCCAAGCCCGGGTTCTCCATCATCGCCACCGCCAACAGCCGTGACCGCGGCGTCAACGACCTCTCCTCCGCGCTCAAGCGGCGGTTCAACTTCGTGCGGATCCCGGTGGTGACGAACAAGCGCAGCGAGGAGGAGATCGTCCGCTTCCGGACGGCGGAGCTGCTGCGGCGCCACCAGATCGAGTTGGAGGTGCCGCCGTCCCTGCTGGACATCCTGCTGCAGAGCTTCGCCGACCTGCGCGCGGCCTCGGCGGCGGCCGGCTCCGATGACGAGAGGCTGGAGTCGGCGCTGTCGACCGCCGAGCAGATCGGCGTGCTGGAGGACGCGATCCTGCACAGCCAGTTCTTCGGGGACCGCACGCTGCGGGCCCAGACGCTGGCCGGCTCCATGGTCGGCTCGCTGGCCCGCCGCAGCCCCGAGGACCTCACCATCCTGAACAAGTTCTGGCACGGCGTCATCGAGCCGCGCAGCAAGCAGGACGAGAGCGGGCAGTGGCAGGGCTTCCTCGAGGGTGGCCGCCAGGCGATCGCGACCCTCTCGTGAGTGCGCCGCAGGTGGTGGCGGCGGCGACGCCGTTCGGTGCGTTGCGTGAGCAACTGATCGACGCTGCCGGTGAGTTCGCCAGCGGAGCGGACGCGGTGGCCGAGATCCTGGCCGGCATGGTCGATGACGTCGACCGGGCGCTGGGCGAGGAGTTGGAGATCTTCCCGGTCTGCCACCACTCGCCGGCCTCCGGGCTGGCGATGGTGCGCCGACTGCGCGAGAAGCAGCCCTCGGTGATCTACCTGGAGTTGTGCGAGGACCTGAGGCCGCTGCTGGACGAGCTGCGCAACTGCCGACTGCCGGTCGCGCTGCAGGCGTTCGCGAGCGAGGCCGACGGCTTCCCGGCCGCCTGGGCGCCGCTGAGCGTGGTGGCGCCGATCACCGAGGCGTCGGCCGAGTACCAGGCGATCGCCTACGCGCTCGACACCCCGGGCGTCGAACTGGTGCTGGTCGACCGCTCCACCGACCACGTCTTCCAGTGGACCCCGACCGAACCGCACGAGCCGGCGCAGCGGGAGGCCCAGCAGCCCGCCGAGCCTGCCAAGCCCGCCGAGCCCGCCGAGCCCGCCGAGGAAGCCGCCCTGCACGGCGAGGCGGTGGGCATCGGCATGGGCGACCTGCGCCCGCGATTCGCCGAGTTGGAGCGGCACCTGCTGCACCACGGCAAGGTCCGGCACTGGTCGGAGTGGTGGGACCAGTACGTCGAGCAGCCGCTGACCGGCGCCGACCATGACACCTACCGGCAGGTCATGGTGATGATCGGCAGCCTGTTCCGCCGGCTGCGCCGCGACGATGGGCAGGACCGCGACGAGGACCGCGAGCGCTACATGTGGACCAGGATGCGCGAGCACCTCGCCGCCACCGGCACCGACCCGGAGCGCTGCCTGTATGTCTGCGGCGCCTTTCACGCCGCCAGCCGGGTCGAGCAGTTCGGGCTGGCGGCGGACGCGGCGCCCTACGAGATCAGCCAACGGACGCAGACCCGCTGGCAGTACGGGCTGATCCCGTCCAGCCACTCCGCCATCGAGGCCCAGTTCGGCCTTGCCGCGGGCTCGGTCTCGATCGCCGCCGCGACCTGGAGCAAGGCGGTCAAGCACGGTGGCGCCAAGCCCTACGCGCTGCGCGGGGCAGCGGCCCGGCGCAGCACCGGCAAGCGCACCGCGAAGGCACTCGCGACCCGGCCCGCGGCCACTGGCCCGACTGGCACCGACCCGAGTGCCACCGGCCCGACTGGCACCGAGCCGCCGGTGCCCGACCGGCTGTCCGGCTACCTGGCCGGCCCGCCGCGGCCCGATGCCCTGGACGAGGCCGAACTGCTCGGCTGGTCGGTCGACATCGTCCGGCTGGCCCGCCGCAACGGCTACCTGGCCAGCACGGCGGACGCCATCGCGGTGTTCGAGACCGCCATCCTGCTCGCCGGGATGCGGGGCCGCAACCGCCCCACCCCGTACGACTTCCAGGACGCGGCGGTCACCTGCATCGAGAAGGACACCGTGCCCGGCCGGCGCGACGTCCGGCGGCTCTGCGAGATCCTGCTGGGCGGGGACCGGATCGGGCAGGTCGGCTACGAGTCGCTGCCGCCACTGGCCCGCGACGTCCTCGACCGGCTTCGCCCACTGGGTCTGGACCTGGAGCGGCGCACCGTCCAGCGGGCGCTGCTCGACCTCGGCGCACAGCCCGAACTGAAGCCCTGTTCCGACCTGTTGTGGATCCTGCGGCACCTGCTGCCGGCGGACGCGGTGCGGCCGATCATGGGGTCCCGGGAGCTGGGCAGCCGGGCCGTCCAGGAGAGCTGGGACCTGGCGATCGGCCGCAGCCAGCGCGCCCTGGTCGAACTGGGCTACGAGGGCGTCACCGTCGAACAGGTGCTGGAGCAGCGGCTGCGCCGGGCCGTCCGGGCCCCCGACGCCACCGCGGCCACCGCGCTGCGCGCCGTCGAGGACGCCCTGCGCTACCTGGGAGGCCGCCGGGTGGCCGATGAACTCGGCGCCAGAGCGGTGGAGTTGCTGGCCACCGAGCGCACCGCGGACGACGCGCCCGAGGTGCTCGGGCGGGTCCGCCGGCTGCTCACCCACTTCCGCGCCACCGAACCCGAACTGCCGCGCTGGTGCCAGGACTTCGCCACCCGCGGCTACGCCCACTACTGCACCCTGCTGCCCGCCGCGTTCGCCGACGAGGAGACCGGCGCGCGCCAGGTCGCCGCGATGCTCGGCTTCCTGTTCAGCATGGAGGGCCTGGCACTGTCGCTGGGCTGCGACCACGCGCAACTGGAGATCGCGGTCCGCCAGTCCCACCCCGCCACACCCGCCAAGACGGCGCTGCTCTGGGCCGCCCGGTTCCAACTGGGCGAACTGACGCTCAGTCAACTGCGCTCGCTCGGTGCCGGGCTGCTGGACAACCCGCTGGTCGTGCCGACCGTCCCGCAGTACCTGAGCGGATTCGTGCAGGCGCTGGAGCCGGTCCCGACGCTGGCCCCGTTCGTGGTGGAGGTGATGTCCCGGGCGTTCGGCCAGCTGCCCGACACCGTGCTGCTGCCCTGGCTGCCGAAGCTGATCACGGCGCTGCGCGACCACGCGGGCGAACTCGCCCCGCTGCTCGTCCGCGAGGCGGGCCGCACCTTCCCGGGCACCCTGGCGGCCCTGGACGGCTGGGTGCCGCCGTGGCAGACCGCAGCCGCCGCGCCGCCACTGCTGGCCGCGCACCCGGCGGCCGGCGGCCCGGCGGCGGAGCTGCTGGCCGCGCACCCGGCGGCCTGCGACGCGGTGGCGGCGCTGCTCGGCCACGACACCGGTTGGCGGCAGCCGGACGGCGCCGGGCCGGCGGGCGACCGGGAGGTGACCGAGCTGCTCGCCCGCCACCCGCAGTCGGCCGAGGCCATCGCCGCCCTGCTGGGCGTGGTGGGCGTGGTGGCCTGACCGGCTCACCTCGCGGCGGCCTCGATCGCCAGCGCGTGGTGGAACACGTTGCGCGGATCCCAGCGGGCCTTCACCCGTTGCAGGCGCGGGTAGTTGTCCTTGTAGTAGAGGGTGGACCACGGCACCCCGGAGGTGTTCCAGGCCGGGTCGGCCAGGTCGACGTCGGGGTAGTTGATGTACGAGCCGTCGCTGACCTCGCCGGGCACCGGGACGCCGCCGGTGTCGCCGTACACGTCGCGGTAGAAGGCGCGGATCCAGGCGAGGTTGGCCTCGTCCTCGGACTCGTCGGTCCAGAAGGTGTGGTAGACCGCCTTCATCACCGAGTCGCGCTGGGCGACCGCGGTGGCGTCCGGGGCCACCGTGTCGACCTGGCCGCCGTAGCCGACGAGCAGCATGCCGCCGGTCGGATTGCCGGTGGAGTTGGTCAGGTGGCGGTAGATGGTGGCGAGTTGGCCGTCGGTGAACGAGCGGCGCAGGTAGCCGGCCTTCTCCTTGTACCGGCGGGTGACCACGTCGCCGGGCTCGCCGGTGCCCGGCCAGGTGGTCAGGTGCAGCCAGGGGAAGGTCCGCCGGGCATCGAGGCTCGGCGTCAGGCCGGTCCCGTCGGTCACCGCCGCGACGAAGTCGGTTACCATCCGGTCCGCGCCCGGCAGGTCCGCGTCGATCTGCACGGTCAGCTGGAAGCCGCCGGCGCTGCAGTGCGCCGGGATCAGGATCGCGTACAGGTTGGCGTACGGCGAGTCGGGCGCGCTGTGGCGCTCGTGCCAGCGGCCGAAGTTGCGCAGCAGGGTGGTGAACGCCTGCTCGGTCATCCGCTCGTTCCAGTCCCAGCTGACCAGGCACTTCAGCAACTCCCGTGGCGCGGCGGGCAGCAGCTGGGACGGATCGTCGCCGGTGGCGCCGGGCGAGCGCAGCCAGTAGCGGGTGACCACCCCGAAGTTCCCGCCGCCACCGCCCGTGTGCGCCCACCAGAGGTCGCGGTGCGGGTCGTCCGGCTCGCGGGTGGCCGTCACGGCGCGGGCGGTGCCGTCCTGGTCGACCACCACCACCTCCACGCCGTACAGGTGGTCCACCAGCGAGCCGTACCGCCGCGACAGCGGCCCGTACCCGCCGCCGGCGAAGTGCCCGCCCGCGCCCACCTCCGGGCAGCCGCCCGCCGGGACGGTCACGCCCCACCCCTTGAACAGCGTCCGGTACACCTGCCCGAGGGTGGCCCCCGGCTGCACCGCGAACGCGCCGCGCTCGGGGTCGTGGCCGACGGCGTCCATCGGCGACAGGTCCAGCAGCAGCCGGACCGCCGGGTCGGCGGTGAAGTTCTCGAAGCAGTGCCCGCCACTGCGCGCCGCGACCCGCCGTCCCGAGCGCACCGCGTCCGCGACCGCCCGCACCACCTGCCCGGTCGACCCGACCATCCGGATCTCCTCCGGCCGGCCGACGAAGCGGAAGTTGTTGCCGCGCAGCAGGTTCTCGTACCGGCGGTCGCCCGGCCGGACCGTCACCGGTCCGAAGGCCGTGGGCTCGATCGCTGCGGTCGCGGCTGCGGCTTCGGCCGCAGCAGAGCTGGAGGCGAACAGGCCGGTCAGCGCGGCGGTCGCACCGCCGGTGGCCACGGCGCCGGTGGCGGTGAGCAGTCTGCGCCGGTTCAGGGAGCCGGGGGAGTCGGTCGTCATGGCAGCAGCATGCTGGCCGGCGCGGTTGACGGTCCGTCGGACAGGCCGTACCCGCAGCAGATTCCCCGGGAGGGAGGATGCGGCGAGGGCCGGGTCCCGCGCACACTGTGCGCCGGACCCGGCCCTCGTCTCTCGTAGCGGGGACAGGATTTGAACCTGCGACCTCTGGGTTATGAGCCCAGCGAGCTACCGAGCTGCTCCACCCCGCGTCGGTAAACACGACTGTACGGCATCGGGAGCGGATCACCGAATCGATAGTCCAGGCCAGCGCGCCGGACGGTCGCGCGGGCCGGTCCGGCAGACAGGGATCGCAGGATTCCGGACATCACGGCCGGTTCGCGCGGCACCCGGGCGAGAACCGGGCCACGGTGGTCCAGGGCGAGCCGCCAGGCCGCCGGACCCACCGCCTGCACCGGACAACCGCCTTCACCGGACAACCGCCGCCTTCACCAGACAGGAGCACAGCCATGTCCGAGACACCCGCCACGGCAGCCGAAGAGCCGACCAGGACCATCGCCTTCGTCGCCTATCCCGGGATCACCGTGCTGGACCTGGTCGGTCCGCTGCAGGTCTGCTCGGCGCTCAGCTACCTGGCGCCCGGCTTCCGCACGGTGGTGGTCGGCGAGCGGATCGAGCCGATGGCCACCGACACCCCGCTCTCCGTGGTGCCCAGCCACACCTTCGAGGAGGTGCCCGACCCGTACGCGGTGCTGGTGCCCGGCGGCCTGGTGCCGACGCTCGCCGCGCTGGCCGACCAGCGCCTGCTGGGCCGCCTGCGCCAGTTGGCCGAGGGGGCCGAGCTGGTGGGTTCCGTCTGCACCGGCTCGCTGCTGCTGGCCGCCGCCGGCCTGCTGGAGGGTCGGCGGGCCACCACCCACTGGTGGTACCGGGATCTGCTCACCCGCTTCGGCGCGACGCCGGTGGCCGAGCGCTGGGTGGCGGACGGGCGGTTCATCACCGCCGCCGGGGTCTCGGCCGGCATCGACATGGCGCTCCAACTGGTCGCGCAGGTGGCCGGGGAGCCGCTGGCCCGCGAGGTCCAGCTGATCATCGAGTACGACCCGCAGCCGCCGTTCGGCGCCATCGACTGGGCCGGCACGGACATCGCGAGCTACGCGCCGATCGCCCAGGGCGCGCTGCGCCAGGCACTGGTCGACCACCCGGAGCTGTACGCCCGCCTCACTGACGAAAAGTGACGGATCGTCAGACCGTGTTGAGGGAGGCGGGGAGGTGCGTCGGCACGGCGCAGTCGACCGGCTCCGCGCACGGGTGGAGGCGGGCGTAGTAGGCGAACGGCGGCCCGATCAACTTGCCCACCCGCAGCCCGGAGTCGCTCGCGTGTCCGATCAGCCGGGCCGGGCGGATCTGGTGGCGGTCGAAGAACTCGCCGACCACCAGCCGCCCGCCCGGCTTCAGCACCCGGCGCAGCTCGCGCAGCGTGGCGGTCGGATCGGGGATCTCGCCGAGCGCGGTGACCAGGTAGGCGGCGTCGAAGCAGGCGTCCTCGAAGGGCAGTTGGTGGGCATCGGCCAGGGTGGGCCGGATGCCGGCGATGCCCTGCCGCTCGGCCCGGCGCATCACGTGGTCGAGCATCGGCTGCTGGATGTCGACGATGTCCAGCCGGCCGCTCGCCCCCAACTGCGGGGCGACGTGCAGGGACTGCAGCCCGGTGCCGGGACCGATCTCCAGGATCCGCTCACCGGGGCGGGGTTCCAGCAGGCCGTCCAGCCGGCGCAGCGAGAGGAACGGCAGCGGCAGGTCCAGCAGCCAGTGCTGGGCGTACGGGTAGGGCGCGGTGTCGAAGGCCCACCAGGCGGTGACGGCCGCCGCGGCCGCGGTGCCGGCCGCGACCCGGCGCAGGGTCTTGCGGTTGCGGGGGGAGGCGGCGAGCGAGCGTGCGGACATGGTGTCAGTCCTCCGATGATGCGGACGAGGGGACCGGCGGGGCCGGTGGATCAACTGGTGTGTCACCAACGATCCCGGTTCGGCCGCGCGGAGTCCTCAACGCCAGTGCCCGTCCTGATGGTGGTGCTGGCGTTACCTTCGCGGGTGTGGTCAGTACCCGAGTGCCGCGTACCCGTGGTCCACGCGCACGCTGATCAGGCCTGCCGCGTCCGGGTCGGCCAGGCCCGGCGCGACCCGCAGGGCGTCGCCGGGCGCGCCACCGCCGTCCAGCCGGTAGCGGCTGCCCGGCGGCAGGCTGGCGTCCAGGCGGCCCGCGCCGACCGAGGCGGTGAACCGGCTCGGGGGCGTGCTGAAGTTCACGCTGGCCGGGCCCGACCGGGTCTGCAGGGCCACCGTGGGGGAGCTGAGGCCGGTCGCCCGGACGCGGCCGGAGTCGTCGGTCACCCGGAGCGGGCCACTGCTGTCCGACACCGTGATCGGGCCCGAGCCGGTGCGCAGTCGAAGATCGCCGGCCAGCCCGGACAGGCTGATCGAGCCCGACCGCGAGGCGGCGTCCACCGAGGCCCGCGCGGGCAGCTCGATCTCCAGCGACACCTGCGAGCCGAAGGCGTCCAGGTCCGGCCCTGGCTGGTCGACCAGGACGGTGAGCGTGTCGCCGGCCCAACCGGTCCGCACGGCGGGTGCGCGCACCGACCAGTCCATCGTGTAGCGCAGGTGGACCTGGTCGTCGGGGCCGGGGCGCAGCACCACCGAAGCACGGGGGGCGTCCAGTCGCAGCGCGCCGACCGGGTGATGCAGCACGAGGTCCGCGTCGCGGCTGTCCCGGGCCAGCCAGGCCCAGGCATACCCGCCGGCCGGCAGCACCAGCAGCGCGCCGGTCAGCGCCGCGACCGCCCGCCAGGCCCGGCGCTGCCAGCGGCCGCCGTCGCTCTGCGAATCCCCGACGTCGTGCTGTGAGGTCCCGCGCCGCGCGATCCCACGTTCCGCGATCCCGCGCTGCGAACTCCCGCGCAGCGAGTCCCCGGCCGCGCGCCACGTCGTCCGGTCGCGCGTGTCCGTCACGCCGGGACGCCCAGGAAGCGCAGCACCGCGAGCACCCGCCGGTGGTCGCCGTCGGCGGCGGAGAGGTCCAGCTTGCTGAAGATGTTGTTGATGTGCTTCGCGACCGCGCTCTCGCCCACCACCATGGCCTCGGCGATGCCGGCGTTGGAGCGCCCCTCGGCCATCAGCGACAGCACCTCGCGCTCGCGCGGGGTCAGCTGGTCGAGCGGGTCGCTCTGCCGGCGCACCAGCAGCTGCGCGACCACCTCCGGGTCCAGCGCGGTGCCGCCGCCGGCCACCCGGTGCAGCGCCTCGACGAACTCGGCGACGTCGGCGACCCGGTCCTTCAGCAGGTACCCCACCCCGCGGGTGCGGCCGGTCAGCAACTTGGCGGCGTGCCGCTCCTCGACGTACTGCGAGAGCAGCAGCACCGCGGTCTGCGGCTGGTTCTGACGGATCGTCAGTGCGGCGCGCATGCCCTCGTCGGTGTGCGAGGGCGGCATCCGCACGTCGGTGACCACCAGGTCCGGCCGGACCTCGGCGGTCAGCGCCAGCAACTGCTCGGCGTCACCGACGTCACCGACCACCTCGAAGCCTGCGGCGCCCAGCAGTTGGACCAGTCCGGCCCGCAGCAGGACGGAGTCCTCGGCGATCACAGCTCGCACGGCAGCTCCACGGTGATTTCGGTCGGGCCCCCGACGGGGCTGCTGATCATGAGGGTGCCGTCCACCGAGGAGACCCGCTGGGTGAGCCCGGTCAGGCCGGTGCCCCGGCCGGGGTCGGCGCCGCCGATCCCGTCGTCGACCACGGTCACCCGCAGGACGTCGGCGTGCCGCTCCAGGTGGACATCGGCCCGCGCGGCCTGGGCGTGCTTGGCGATG
This sequence comes from Kitasatospora sp. NBC_01266, assembly GCF_036242395.1. NCBI lineage: Bacteria > Bacillati > Actinomycetota > Actinomycetes > Kitasatosporales > Streptomycetaceae > Kitasatospora > Kitasatospora sp. NBC_01266. The sequence goes on from NZ_CP108458.1 coordinate 6,710,071, forward strand.
TTGGCCAGCGCCTCGGAGACCACGAAGTACGCGACGGCCTCGATCGCCGGTGCCGCCCGCCCCTCGGCCGAGACGTGCAGCCGCACCGGGAACGGGGCCCGCGCCGCGATGCCGGAGAGCGCCGCGTCCAGCCCCTGCTCGTCCAGCACCGCCGGATGCAGCCCGCGCACCAGGTCGCGCAGCTCGGTCAGCGCCTCCTTGGCCTCCGCGTGCACCTCGCCGAGCAGATCCTTCAGCTCCGGGGTCAGCCCCGGGTGGGTGGCCCGGGCGATGCCGAGTTTCATCGCGAGGGCGACCAGGCGCTGCTGGACGCCGTCGTGCAGGTCCCGCTCGATCCGGCGGCGCTCGGTGTCGGCCGCCGCCAGCAGCGCGGCCCGGCTGACCGCCAGGTGGTCCACCCGCAGCTGCAGCTCGTGCGCCCGGCCCGGGCCGAGCAGCGCGCGGGCGGCCGCGGCGTCCAGCCGGGCCACGGCGCTCGCCAGCGGCGGGGCCACGAAGAGCAGCAGCCCGCCCAGCAGCCACCCGGCGGTGACCGTCACCGGATGCGCGCCCAGGTTCAGCGGGCTGGTGGCCGGCAGCGCCCAGGCGGCGCACGGCAGCACCAGCAGCCCCGCGCCGCAGGCCCAGGCACCGAGCGTGAGCAGGCCGCCGAGGGCGATGCCCGGCCCGACCGCCACGTGGTAGGCCGCCTGCCGCCAGAGCACGTCGGAGCGCAGTGACTGTGCCAGCCCGCGCCGCACGGCCGGGCCGGGCAGCCGGATGTCCAGCAGGGCGGCCAGTCGGCTGGTCTGAACGCGGGTCAGGAGTACGAACCCGTGGGTCAGCAGGAGGGCGTAGCTGACGCCGAAGACCAGGGTGAGCAGCAGCATCACGGTCAGGTTCACGGCCAGTGGGACCAGTACGAGCCCCAGGGCCAGCGGCGCCACCGGCGCCAGCAGGCCGGCCGCGTGCACCGGCAGGCCCGCGACCACGAAGGCGGTGTGTCGGCGGGCAGCGGCCGACCAGGGCGGATCGCCGAGCACCCGGCGGCGCACGCGAGGCGATGCGGGCAGGGTCGCGGACATGATGATCAGTTTAGAGGGGCCGCTATGCGTGCCGCCGACGGGCTCCGGATGCCCGGCCGACCGCCGGACCGGGGGCGCGGACGAGGAGGGCGCGGGACCGAGGGTCAGGTCAGTCGCTCACCAGGACGCGGTCACCGAGGTGGTCGCTCTGGTGGCCGGCGGCCGCCAGGGTGGCCGCGAGGTGCAGGGCGGACTGGAAGTTCCGGGACCGGACCGCCGAGCTGCCGCTCATCCGGTGGCCGGCACCGTCACGCCGGCCGTGCTTGTGCAGCGGGAGCGGTCGGCCGCTCGGGCCACTCCGGCCGCTCTGCCAGGAGACCGTCACGCCGTGGCACTCGGCGCGCACCACTGCCCCTTCGCATCCGTCGCCGTCCAGGGCGAGGGGCAGGTCCGCGGCCGTGAGTGTTGCGATGACAGAATCGAACAGGTCCTGGCGTTTGGAAGGCATCATCGCATCGTACAGGTGAACGGCAGCTGAACGCCAGTTGGCCGCCGGACGGGCCCGATCGGCCCCTGCCCTGGGGCGAGGTGACGGGCCGTCGGGTGTCCGCCGTCGCGATGGTGTACCTGGTACCACCATCAACCGGGATGGCGGCGCTACTGCCCCGGGCCCGCCGCCGCGCCAGGCTGGTAACCGCACCCGAGGGCCGGGCGCGGGGAGGAGGCGGCAGCCAATGGGACACATCACGCTGATCGAGCGTCAGGTCACGCCGCCGGAGCCGGCCGCCCCGGTCCCCGCCGGCCTGCCGCGCCCCGTCCGCCTACCGCGCCGGGCGGCCACCGTCCTCACCGTGCTGGGGCTGGCGATGGTGCCCTGGCTCTTCTTCCTGCACACCGGCCTGCCCGGCACCGCGCAGGCCGCCCACTGGGCCTGGGCCTGGACCGGTCTGGACTCGCTGGAGGCCCTCGGCCTGCTCTCGACCGGCCTGCTGCTGCGCCGCGGCGACCAGCGCGCCTGCCTGGCGGCGGCCGCCACCGCGACCCTGCTGCTGGTCGACGCCTGGTTCGACACCATGACCGCCGCCCCCGGCAGCGACCTGATCGCCTCGGCGCTGATGGCGGTGGGCGCCGAGCTGCCGCTGGCGGTGCTCTGCGGGGTGCTGGCGGTGCGGAGCCTGCCGCGGCAGGTTCAGAGCTTGCCTTGAGCATCCGTACCCGAACGGCGTGACACCATCCGGGCAGCAAGCGCGGCGCGCGGAAAGCAGCGCCGCCCCGGGAAGGGGGCCCCATGGACGGCCATATCGTGCACACCGGCCACGTAGACACCGGCCAGTCCGACTCCGGTCACCATCACCAGCACCACCATCACCACGCCGGGACGGACCAGGCGGCGCTGCCCTACTCCCTCGACACCGACGACGGGCACCGGCCGAGCCTCGGCGGTGCGTACTGGCGGCCGTCGACGCCGCCGTGGGCCTGGCTCACGCTCGCGGCACTGGCGATCGGCCTGCCGGTGGTGGCGATGCTGCTGCGCTGACGCCGCGAACGGCATCGAAGTGGCCGGGCGAAGACAGGCCCCTAGGTCGGGCGGTCGAGCACCATGGCGTACACACCTTCGCCGACGGGCCTGAACCCCTGCCGCTCCCATGCCTTCCGCAGAGCGGCCACGGCATCCTCGTCCGGCCGCCGCACCTCGGGGTCGTCGGATTCGTAGCTGCACACCTCGTCCGGCCCGTGCTTCGGGTGGATCGGGGCTGGGTAGCACACGGCCACGGTGCCGGGGACGGCCATCCGCCGCATCGCATGGATCGCCAGCGTCATCCCCACGCCTTTGCCGCGCCACTTGTTTGTAGGACTGAATCACCAGGTCACCCGTGACGTCGTCCTGCCAGATGGTCGGCGAACCGTCATCCGGGTGTTGGGGTGGATCCCGAGGAACTTCAGAGCCATTGCCGCCTCCCAAGCCGAACGAATTCCATGCGGTCCAGGACCTTCGCGCAGGTGATGACCCAGCGTCAAGAGCCCGTTACATAACGAGAGGAGTGCTCCGACTCCCGTTTGCCGATTCGGTAGCTCCCGGCATGCGGACATTGGCGCAGCATTCCCGGTGTCCTGACACGTCCGTGCCCCGGGCCGCGATTGCGGTCCGGGGCACGATGGGTGACGGATCGTCAGCTCGCTCGCCGGGCGAGCGGGAGGCGGGACCGGGTGGTGGCCGAGGCCACCAGGGCGGCCAGCAGGGGGAGGACCAGCAGGATGAGCAGCAGCTGGGACCACGGGGTGATGATCGGCTGGTGCGGGATGTGCAGGGCCATCTCGTGCGCCTTGCGCAGGGCGACGGCGGGGACGTAGCCGCACAGTGTGCCCAGGGCGGCGCCGAGTAGGGCGATGGTGCCGCACTGCAGGCCGCTGAGCACCCGGCGGATGCGGGGCGGGGCGCCGACGGCGGCCAGGGTGACCTGGTCGGGGCGGGAGTCGGCGGCGGCCAGGCCGGTGGCGATGCCGGCCGCGCCGAGCACCACCAGGGCGGCGAAGCCGCTCAGGGCCAGGGTGGTCAGGTCGCTCGTGGACTGGTAGCCGCGCTCGATGTCGAGCTCCGCGAAGGAGTCGAGCCGGTTGACGGCGGCGGCGGCCCGCTGCTGGAGCTTGGCCGAGGGCGGGGCGGCGGGCAGCCAGACCGAGGAGCCGAGCTGGGTGCCCAGGCCCAGGTGCTGGGCCGTGGCGGGGCTGACCAGGCCGATGCCGTACCGGGCGGCGACCGGATTGCTGATCAGCAGGGCCGGCACGCTGACGTCCTTGTCACCGGCCTCGGCCTCCTGACCCGGCTGTGCGGGGGCGCCGCCGCCACCACCGGCGCCCTGGGCGTGGAAGGTGGCCTTGCCGTCCTTGACGTAGTCGGGGTCGAAGACCACGGCCTGGCCGGCCGCCAACGCCGCCTCGGCGGCCGGGTCGTGCAGGCCGAACAGGTTGTGCAGCACGGTCGGATCGCCCGCGAGCACCGGAGCGGACCTCCCGTAGCCGTACGTCTGAACGAAGTTGACGGTGCTGCTGCAGTCGGCGCAGAAGTGGTACTCGAGTTGGTAGACGTCGGCCCGCGCGCCCAGCCCGGGCAGCTCCTGGGTGATCGCGTCCTGCAACTGCGGCAGCGGACTGGTCGGGATGACGGTCAGGGTGACCGCGCCGGTCGGCGCGGCGGCGCGGTACTCGCTCCTCGCCTCGGCGTCGCTGCTGGCGGTGTAGACGGTGATCGCGACGGCGCCGGCCACGGCCGCCATCACGGCGGCGATCGCGGGGGCGGTGCGGCTGCGCTGGCGGGCCGCGTCACGCAGGGTGAGCCGGGGGGCCAGCGGCAGCAGGCGGGCGAGCCGGCCGAGCAGGCCGACCAGCAGGGGGGTGCAGGCCAGCACGCCCAGTTCGGCGGCGACCGAGCCGCCGAGGATCGCCAGGGTCTGCGCGTCGTAGCCGCCGGCCACCGGCATCCCCGGCTGGCCGCCGCTACCACTCGCGCCGAGCAGCGCCACCGCGGTGCCGGCGGCCACCAGCACCACGCCGAACGCGGCGAGCCGCTTGCTCGGCGCCTTCGCCGTGACCCGGCCGCCGAGTGCGGCGACCACGTCCTGGCGGGCCGCCTGGACGGCGGGCAGCACGGCGGCGAGCAGCGCGGTGACCACACCGACCGCGGCCACCGCGAGCAGGTCGAGGGGGTGCACGCTGAAGTGTCCGAACCGGCTGCCGGCCGTGGACTCGAGCCACGGGCGGAGCACCGCGACCAGGCCGGTGCCGAGCAGCACGCCGCCCAGCGCACCGGCCAGGCCGAGCACCACGCCGCCGCTCAGCACCACCGCGCGCACCTGGGCCCGGTCACCGCCGCCGGCGGCCAGCAGCGCGAGCTGACGGCGCGAGCGGCGGGCGCCGACCGCGAAGGCGGGGCCCGCGAGCAGCACGACCTCCAGCAGTGCCAGGCCGGCGACGGTGCCCGCGATCATCTCGCTGGTGCGGTGGGTGTTGAGGTCCAGCACGATCTTCTGGGTGCGGTAGTAGGGGACGGCCGAGCGGGCCGGCGGGTCGAGGGCGACGGAGCGCGCGGTGAGGGTGTAGCCGTAGCGGTTGAACTCCTGGACCTTGGCCCAGTCCAGCTGCGCCCCGGCGGGCAGCCGCACCAGCCAGCTCGGCGGGCTGACGGCGGCAGCGTCGGCACCGGTGCCGGCACCGGCACCCGCACCGGCGGCTCCAGAGGCCGGCTGCGGCTTGGCGTCCTGCACGGCGGTCAGCGGTGCGATCAGTTCACCGGGTCGGCCGATCAGCGCCACCGTCGACAGGTCGCCCGGGTACTCGGCGACCGCGGTCAGCTTGTACGGGTGGCTCTCCAGACCCTTGACCGTGGTGCTGTCCCCGAGGGACAGGCCGGACTGGTCCAGGAACGCCTGGGTCACGGCCGCCTCGTACGAGGCCTGCGGGGCACGGCCCTTGACCACGTTGAGCTTTCCCCGCCAGAGCGGGTCGCCCAGGTCGGCCTCGGCGGTCGAGGTGAGCAGCAGGCCGGCCTTGGAACTCGTGCTCGCCGTCGGGCCCGGGCGGGCGGAGGCCAGCGTGCTGCCCGCCGGCAGCAGGCTGCTGACCAGCGTGCTCGGGTCGGTGCCGGCGCCCTTGAGCTGCTCGGTGGTGGGCTGCTGCCCCGGCTTGCCGGGCAGCACGGTGCTGCCGTCGTCGGCGTTCGGCGCCTGCGCCACCGCGCTCCCCGGCGACAGGGCGCTGACCAGGGCGTCCGCGCTGCCCAGCGAGCGTTCGATCCGCTCCTGGGGGGTGAGCTGGGCGCTGCGGTAGGCCACGTCCGCGCCGGCCACGCCGAGCACGGGCAGCGCGATCATGCCGATGATCAGGGCGCTGCGGCCCTTGGCCCGCAGGGCGTCGCGGCGGGCGATGCGCAGGGCCACCCGCCAGGAGGTGAGCTTCACTGTTCCGCTCCCATCCGGTCGGCGACGTCGGCCGCGATGGCCGCCAGCGCTTCGGCGCTCTGCTGTCCGGTCTCGTCGACCAGTCGGCCGTCGCGCAGGAAGACCACGCGGTCGGCCCAGGCGGCGTGGCGGGCCTCGTGGGTGACCATCATGACGGCCGCGCCCGCCTCGCAGCGGGTGCGCAGCACGGCCAGCACGGCCTCGCCGGTGGTGGAGTCGAGGGCGCCGGTGGGTTCGTCGGCCAGCACCAGGCGGCGCTCGCCGATCAGCGCCCTGGCGATCGCCACCCGCTGCTGCTGGCCGCCGGACATGTCGTCGGGGAAGCGGTCGGCCAGCTCGCTGATGCCCACCTCGTCCAGGGCGGCCAGCGCCTCGCGGCGGGCCTCCCGGGTCGGGATCCCGTCCAGCTCCCGTGGCAGCATGATGTTCTCGGCCGCGGTCAGGGCCGGGATCAGGTTGTAGTCCTGGAACACGTAGCCGATCGAGCGTCGGCGCACCGCGGCCAGCCGCTTGCGGGACAGCTCGCCCAGCGAGCGCCCTTCCACCAGCACTCGCCCGCCGCTGGGGTTGTCCAGCCCGCCGGCCAGCGTCAGCAGCGTGGACTTGCCGGATCCCGACGGGCCCATCACCGCCACGAACTCCCCGGGGAGGACCCGCAGATCCACCTCGGACAGCGCGTGCACCTCGGCGGCGCCCTGCCCGTGCACCCGGCTGGTCCGGTCGAGTTGCAGCACGGCCTCGGCCGGGGTACCGGCCGGGTCCATCAATGTCAAGGTCGGTGACACCAGTTCCCCCTCGATGCGGGTGCGACGCCGCTTCAGGCGTCTGCATACCTGGTATGTATACCCGGTATGCAGGCCTGGCTACAAGCGGGCCCCGCGTCGACGGTGGCTGGAGTTGTCCGGTTCGAGGCGGCGAAGGTGCAGGTCAGCGGCTCGCCATGGTCAGGGCCGCGGCGCCGATCAGCCCGGCGTCGGAGCCCAGCGCGGTGCGGCGGACGTCGATCGGGCGGGCGAAGGGCAGTGCGGCATAGGTCTCCAGATGGTGGCGCAGGGGAGTGAGGAGCAGGTCGCCGGCCTGGGCCACGCCGCCGCCGATCACCGCCAGCCGCAGATCGAGCAGGGTGGCGGTGGCGGCGATGCCGGCGGCCAGGGCCTGGGCCGCACGGTCGAAGGCGGCCAGCGCGAGCGGATCACCCCGGCGGGCGTCGGCGGCCACCGCCGCGGCGCCGGCCTCGGTGCCCGCCGCCCGCTGGGCGGGGCGCCAGCCCGAGCGCAGCGCGTGGCGGGCGATCGCCGTGCCGCTGGCCAGGGTCTCCAGGCAGCCGCGCGAGCCGCACGGGCAGGGCTCGCCGTCCAAGTCGACGCTGAGGTGGCCCAGATGACCCGCGTTTCCGCTGGGGCCGGGCCGGACGGTGCCGTTCAGCACCAGCCCGGCCCCGACCCCGGTGGAGACCACCAGGCAGAGCGCGTCCGCGGCGCCCCGGGCGGCCCCGCACCAGTGCTCGCCCGCCGCCATCGCGACGCCGTCACCGGCCAGCACCACCGGTCGGTCCTCGACCAGCGCGCGCACCCGGTCGAGCAGCGGGAAGTCGCGCCAGCCCGGGATGTTGACCGGACTGACGCTGCCGCGCGCCAGGTCCACCGGTCCCGCGCAGCCGATCCCCACCGCCCGCACCCGCTTCCAGAGCGGGTCGGCGGCCAGCGCCGCGATCACCTGACTGATCGTCAGCAGCACCCACTCACCGGACTCCCGGGCGGGGGTGAGGCGCTGCACCCGGTGCAGCAGGGTGCCGCCGGGGCCGACCAGGGCGCCGGCGATCTTCGTGCCGCCGATGTCGAGGGCGGCGAGCAACTCGGTCATGGCTCAGCCACGGGCCAGTCGAAGGGTGACCAGCTGGAATGGGCGAAGCCGCAACTCCACCGCCCCATCGAGCAGTTCGTACGCCTGCTCGGCCAGTGGGCGCTCCAGCAGGTCGCAGTCGAGCACCCCGGCGCAGCGGAAGGAGGTGCGCAGGGTGGCCGTGGCCCGGCCGCCGTGCGCCTCGTAGAGCCGCACCACCACGTCGCCGCTCTCGTCGTCGGCCAGCTTCACGGCGCTGACCACCACCGCGTCGCTGTCCACGCCGACCAGCGGGGCGACCTCGGCGTCGCCCGGCACCCGCCGCTCGGGCAGGTTGATGCGGTAGCCCTCCCGCACCGCGTCGCCCACCGTCGCGCCCGGCACCAGCGCGTGCCGGAACCGGTGCACGCCCTGGTCGGTGTGCGGGTCGGGGAAGCGCGGAGCGCGCAGCAGCGAGACCCGCACCGTGGTGGTGGTGCCGTGGTCGGCCGCGCGCACGGTGCGGGTGACGTCGTGGCCGTAGGTGGAGGCGGTGACCAGGGCCACGCCCCAGTCGGGCTCGGCGAAGTGCGTGAAGCGGTGGTTGCAGGCCTCGAACTTGGCCGCCTCCCAACTGGTGTTGGTGTGGGTGGCCCGGTACTGGTGGCCGAACTGGGTCTCGGCGGCGTACCGCTCGGTGTGCAGGTCGAGCGGGAAGGCGGCCTTGAGGAACTTCTCGGTCTCGTGCCAGTCCACCTCGGTGTCCAGGTCGAGCCGCTTGGCGCCTGCCGCCAGGGTCAGTGTCTGGGTCACCCGCGAGCTGCCGAACGAGCGGGTCACCCGCACCGCCACCGCCTGCGGCTTGTCGGCGGCGATCGCCAGCTCGTCCAGGTCGGTGAGGTCGGTGACGGTGTTGCGGTAGAACTGGTCGACGTCCCAGGCGTCCCACATGTTCGGGAAGTCCGGGTGCAGTTGCAGCAGGTTGGCGGCGGCGCCGGGGGCGACGGTCTCGCGTCGCGCGGCCAGGTCGTAGGCCGAGACGACCAGCCCGCGCCCGTCCACCTCGATCCGCAGCAGGCCGTTCGCCAGCACGAAGCCGCCGCCGGGCCGCGCGTGCAGCGAGCAGTCGCCCGCCGGCTCGGCGGCCATCCGGGCGCCGCCGGCCGCGATGCCCGAGCGCTCGTGCGGCGTGGCGTTGAAGACCACCTCGCGGCCCGACGATCCGTCACCGGCCAGCGCCCGCTGGGCTGTTCCGATGATGCCGGTCAGCTCCTCGGTCACCGCGGCGTAGGTCTGCTCGGCCTCCCGGTGCACCCAGGCGATCGAGGAGCCGGGCAGGATGTCATGGAACTGGTGCAGCAGCACGGTCTTCCAGATCCGGTCCAACTCCTGGTAGGGGTAGGCGGTTCCGCACTGCACGGCAGCGGTGGCGGCCCACAGTTCGGCCTCCCGCAGCAGGTTCTCGCTGGCCCGGTTGCCCTGCTTGGTCTTCGCCTGGCTGGTCAGCGTGGCGCGGTGCAGCTCCAGGTAGAGCTCGCCGACCCAGACCGGCGGATCCGGGTACTCGGCCTGCGCCTTGGCGAAGAACTCGGCCGGCTTCTCCCACTGGACGGTGGCCGAGCCCTCCAGGTTGCGCAGCCGGGCCGCCTTGGCGATCATCTCCCGGGTGGTGCCGCCCCCGCCGTCACCCCAGCCGGTCGGCGCCAGCGAGTGGGTGGCCCGGCCCTTGTCCTTGAAGTTCCGCGCCGCGTGGGCGATCTCGCTGCCCTTCATCGAGCAGTTGTAGGTGTCGATCGGCGGGAAGTGGGTGTAGATCCGGGTCCCGTCGATGCCCTCCCACCAGAAGGTGTGGTGCGGGAAGGAGTTGACCTGGCTCCAGGAGATCTTCTGGGTCAGCAGCCACTTGGACCCGGCCGCCTTGATGATCTGCGGCAGCCCGCCGGTGAAGCCGAAGGTGTCGGGGAGCCAGGCCTCCTGGTTCTCGAGGCCGAACTCCTGGAGGAAGAACCGCTTGCCGTGCACGAACTGCCGGGCCATCGCCTCCGAGCCCGGCATGTTGGTGTCCGACTCCACCCACATCCCGCCGGCCGGCACGAACCGCCCCTCGGCCACCGCCTGCTTGACCTTCGCGTACACCTCCGGCCGGTGCTCCTTGATCCAGGCGTACTGCTGGGCCTGCGACATGGTGTAGACGAAGTCCGGCTCGTCCGCCAGCAGCGCGGTCATGTTGGCGGTGGTCCGCGCCACCTTGCGGACCGTCTCGCGCAGCGGCCAGAGCCAGGCCGAGTCGATGTGCGCGTGGCCGACCGCGCTGATCCGGTGCGCGGAGGGCGCGGCGGGGGTGGCCAGCACCGCCGCCAGCTCGGCCCGCGCGGCGGTGGCGGTGCCGTTCACGTCCTGCAGGTCGAGCGCGTCCAGCGCGCGTTCGACGGCCCGCAGCAGCTCCCAGCGCCGGGCGCCGTCCACCGGCAGCTCGGCCATCAGCTCGCCCAGCACCTCCAGATCGAGCACCAACTGCCAGACGGTCTCGTCGAGGACCGCCAGGTCCAGCCGGGCCAGCCGGTACTGCGGCTCGCTGCCCGCCGTCGCCTTCTCGCCCAACCCGGTGGGCAGGAAGGGATGGTAGTCCAGGATCACCGGGTTGGCCGCCGCCTCGACGTGCAGCAGCACCTGCTCGCCGCCGGCCGCGGGGGAGGCGATCCGCACCCACTGGTTGTTCGGGTTGATCCCCTTCACCGGTGTGCCGTCCGGCCGGTAGACCAGGCCCTCGCACTGGAAGCCGGGCATGTTCTTGTCGAAGCCCAGGTCGATGATCGCCTCCACGGTGCGCCCGGCCCAGGCCTCGGGCACCGTGCCCTCGACGGTCAGCCAACTGGTGCTCCAGGGCGCTCCCCAGGGCGAGCCGGCCGCGATCGGGGTGCGCGGCGCGGCCAGACCCTCGGCGACCGGGACCGGCTCGTCGGGGGCGGTCCAGATGCCGGCGGTGAGCGGGACCGACTCCGGATAGACCGCCGGGCGGATGCGCTCGTCGAGCACGCGCTTGAGACGGGACTCGACCAGGCTGCGGTCGTCGTGCATGAAGGCTCCCAGGAAGGATGGGCTGACGGTGACTCAGGAAAGGTCGAGATCCTCGACCGTGACGACTTCGGTGATACCCCGGGCGGCCAGGTGCGAGTGGTCCGCCACGCGCTCGGCCAGCAGCGCGGTGGGCCGGGCGCCGTCGGCGGTCAGCCGCATGAAGGCCTCGAAGAACGCGCCACCGGGGGCGCAGGTGGAGCGTTTGGGTGCCTCGTCCGGCAGGTCCAGGACCAGCGCGGTGTTCCGCACGCCCGGCGGGCGCCAGCCGGACCGGGCCTCGGCGACCGCCGCGGCCAGCGCCAGCCCGGCCGGCTTCACCTGCTGATTGTTCGTCAGCAGACCTAGTGAGTACTCGAGTTCGGGGAAGTCGGCGAGCGAGCGGTCCACGTCGTGCGAGCACCACCAGGTGACGCCCCACAGGTCCGGGCAGTCCAGCGCGGCCGCGACGGTGGCGCCGGTGAAGGCGCCCGCCCGTTCGGCGGCGATGTGCGGGGCCGGGGCGCCGACCTCCTGCAGCCAGACCGGGCGGTGCGGATCGTCGGCCCAGGCCTTGGAGAGCTCGACCAGGTAGGCCGCGTGCTGCCCGGTCGCGGTCGAGTCGGCGCCGTAGCGCTGGGCGGTGCCGTTGAACACCCAGGAGTGCACGGCGGTGGCGCCCCCGATCCGGGCCGCCTGGGCCGGGGTGAACGGGTGGTCGTCCTGGTACCAGGCGGCGTCGTACTCGGCGTGCAGATGCAGCCGTCCCGGCGCGCCCTGCTCGCAGGCGGCCAGCAGCCGGCGCAGCCAGTCGGCGGCCTGGGCGGGGGTGATCCGGTCCGGGTCGGGGTGCGGCTCGCCGGAGAACTGGTTGATCTCGTTGCCGATGGTCAGGCCGATGAAGTTGCGCCGCTCGGCCAGCGCGGAGCCCAGCGTGCGCAGGTAGGCCGCCTGGCCCTCGACCACCTCGGGGTCGGTGAAGAGGTTGCGCCGGTGCCAGGTGGCCGTCCATGAGGGCAGGAAGTCGAAGCTGGACAGGTGCCCCTGCAGGCCGTCCACCGCGACGTCCAGACCGCGCTCACCGGCCGCGTCCACCAGGGCGACCAACTGCTCGACGGCGCGCGGGCGGATCAGCGTGCGGTTGGGCTGGAAGAGCGGCCAGAGCGGGAAGACCCGCAGGTGGTCCAGGCCGAGCGCGGCGATCGCGTCCAGGTCGGCGCGCACCGCGTCCAGGTCGAAGTCCAGCCAGTGGTGGAACCACCCTTTGGAAGGGGTGTAGTTGACGCCGAACCGTGGCGCGCTCCGGTCATGCGTGTGATGCGTGGGTGCGTCGGTCATCAGGTCACGGTCTCCGGTCATCGTCGGTCGCACGTCAGCCCTTCACCGCGCCCTCGCCGACGCCGCGGAAGAAGAACCGCTGCAGCGCGACGAAGAGCACCAGGACGGGCAGCAGGGCGATCATGGCGCCGGCCGCGATCGCGCGCGGGTCGGCCACCAGGGCGCCCTGCAGATAGGAGAGTCCGACGGTGAGGGTCAGCTTGTCGGGGCTCTGCAGCACCAGCAGCGGCCACAGGAAGTCGTCCCAGGCGCCGATGAAGGTGAGGATCACGATCACGCTCAGGGTGCCCTTGACACCGGGCAGCGCGATGTAGCGCAGCCGCTGCCAGACGGTGGCGCCGTCGATGACCGCCGCCTCGTCCAACTCGGCCGGGATGGAGAGGAAGGCGTTGCGCATCAGCAGCACGTTCAGCGCGCCGATCATCGACGGCAGCGCCACGCCGAGCAGCGAGTTGCCGAAGCCGAGCCGGGTCACCGTCTGGTACTGCGAGATGATCGTCACCTCGCCGGGCAGCACCAGGGTGGAGAGGAACAGGCCCAGCAGCAGGCGCCGGCCGCGGAAGGGCAGCCGGGCCAGCGCGTACCCGGCGGCGGTGGCGCCCAGCACGTTGCCGGCCACGTCCAGCGCCGCGACGATCACCGAGTTCAGTGCGAAGTGGCCCACCGGGATCAGCCGGGCCACGTGCCCGTAGTTGCCCAGCGTCGGGTGCTGCGGCAGCAGCCGGGGGGTGGCGGTGTAGACGTCCTCGAAGGCGCTCTTCAGCGAGGTGGAGAGCTCCCAGAGCATCGGTCCCACGGTGATCACCAGGATCACCAGCAGGGTCAGGTAGCGCAGCGTCAGCCCCAGCGGGGTCACCGCGTCGAAGACCGGTGAGCGGTGCCGGCTGCGGCTGGACCGCCGCCGCGGCGCGGGAGTCGGCCCGGCCTCGACGCGGTCCTCGGAGACGGTGGTCATCAGTCGGTCCTCCGGTTCCAGCGGGCGAGCAGCAGCAGCGGGCCGACGGTCAGCGCGAAGAGCAGCACGCTGAGCGCCGAGGCGTAGCCGATCCGGCCGTCGCTGCCCGAGGCGGCCTGCTGGATCAGCATCACCAACGACACGTCCTGGCCGCCGACACCGCCGGTGCGCCCGCCCAGCACGTACAACTCGGTGAAGACGCGCATCGCGTTGACCGCGATCAGCACCGAGACCAGCGCCATGGTGCCGCGCACGCCCGGCACGGTCACCGACCAGAACCGGCGCACGGTGCCCGCGCCGTCGACCGCGGCGGCCTCGTGCAGCTCGCGCCGGACGTTCCCGAGCGCCGACAGGTAGAGCACCATGTAGTAGCCCAGGCCCTTCCAGACGGTCAGCGCGATGGCGCTGAAGAGCAGCAGCCAGCGGTCGGTGAGGAAGGGCAGCGTGCGGTGGATCAGACCCATCTGCCTGCCCAGCCCGTTCACCAGGCCGCGGTCGTCCAGCAGCCACTGCCAGATCAGCGCCACCACCACGGCCGAGGCGATCACCGGGAAGTAGAAGACGGTCCGGAAGAAGCCCATGAACGGCAGGGTGCGCTGGACCAGCAGGGCCAGCAGCAGCGGCAGGAAGGTCAGCAGCGGCACGCAGACCACCATGAAGACCACGGTGTTCAGGATCGCGTCCCGCAGCTGCGGGTCCTGCCACATCAGTTCGTAGTTGCGCACCCCGATGAACCGGCCGCCGCTGAGCGCGTGCACGTTGGTGAAGGAGAGCACCGCGGTGTTGAGCGCCGGCCAGAGGCTGAAGACGGCCAGCCAGATCAGCGCGGGAGCGGTCAGCAGCCAAGGGGTGTACCAGCGGTGGGCCTTCATCGGATCCTCCCTTCGATTCCCGCGCGGGTCACTGCCCGAGCAGCTGGTTGACCCGGTTCACGGCGTTGTCCAGGGCCTGCGTCGCGGACTCCCTGCCGGTCATCGCCAGTGCGATCTGCTGGTTGAGCACGGTGTTCATGGCGTCGGTCCAGACCGGCGGGGTGAAGTTCACCGCCTTCTGCATGTCCTGGTAGGCGAAGACCGAGGCGTCGCCCTGCGGGGTGCCGTCGCTCTTGCTGTAGGCCGGGTTGTTCGCCGAGGCGGTGGTGCCGGGCAGGTAGCCGGGGGCCAGCTTGACGAAGTTCACCTGGTTGGCGTCATCGGTGACGAACTTGGCGAAGGCCAGCGCGAGCGGCAGGTTCTTGCTCTTGGCGGCGACCGAGATGCCCTGCACGTAGAGCGGGGCGGTGTCCAGCGCGGGGGAGGGGACGATCAGCGGGGTGAGGCTCGGGTTGGTCTGCTCGGTGGCCTCGATGTAGTTGCCGCCGCCGGTGGTCCAGGCCACCTCCTGCTTGTTGAAGAGCGCCGAGTTGCCCTCGTAGGTGCTGGTCAGCACGTCGGAGGGCAGGTAGCCGGCCGCGTAGGCGGCGGTGTACTTGTCCAGCATGGCGGCGGCGCCCGGGGTGTTGAAGGCGAACTTCTTGCCGTCCGGAGTCATCAGCGGGGTACCGGAGTTGACGATGTCGGAGAGTCCGGGCGGGCGGCTCATCAGGTAGTCCTTGCCGCCCGAGCGGTCGTGCATGGTCTTGGCCTGGGCGAGCAGGTCGTCGAAGGTCTTCGGCAGGTGGTTCGGGTCGAGGCCGTCGCGCTGGAGCATCGCCTTGTTCCAGAGGCTGATGTCGGTCCCGAGGTACCAGGGGAAGCCGTAGCTGTCGGCGCCGAGGTCGGGGTAGGTGTAGGCGGCCAGGCCGCTGTGCACGTAGTCCTGGCCCAGCGTCGGCACGTTGGTGGTCAGGTCGAGCAGTCCGCCGACCTTGGCCACCGAGTGGGCGATGTCCGGCGGCAGGTTGACCACGTCGGGCAGGCTGCCGCTGGTGACCTGGCTGGTCACCTTGTCGGTGTAGCCGTCGCCGGGCTGGTCGATCCAGTTGACCGTGGTGCCCGGGTGCTGGTTCTCGAAGTCCTTGACCAGGCCGGTGAAGTAGGGCGTGAACTTGTCGTTCTTCAGCGACCAGGTCTGGAAGGTGATCGTGCCCTTCAGCGGGGCGTCGACGGCCACCGTCTGCTTGGCCGCGTCGTTGCTGGTGCTGCCGACGCCGCAGCCGCTGAGCGCCACCGTGGTGAGCGCCGCGACCACGGTGACCGCCGCCGAGGTGAAGCCTGCCCGGACTCTTGGCATGAGGGTTCTCCTGGTACGGCCGGCCGGTGGGGGAGCCGGCCGGTGCGGGAGGGGATGAGGGGCGCGAACCGCGCGGTGCTGGAGGTGGTTGCTGAAGCGGTTTACTAAACCGGTCCAGTAGCTTGGGTGGACTATGCTCCGGCGCAGCAAGGCTGTCAAGAGAGGAAACACGACACGTGGGCAGACCGACCATCGCCGACATCGCCCGAGCGGCGGGGGTGTCCAAGGGTGCGGTGTCCTTCGCGCTCAACGGGCGCCCCGGGGTCAGCGAAGAGACCCGGAGCCGGATCCTGCGGGTCGCGGAGGAGATGAACTGGCGTCCGCACAGCGCGGCCCGGGCGCTGGGCGGGGCCCGGGTCGGCGCGGTCGGTCTGGTGCTGGCCCGCCCGGCCCGCACGGTGGGGGTGGAGCCGTTCTTCGCGCAGCTGCTCTCCGGGCTGCAGGCCGAGTTCTCGGCGCGTTCCACCGCGCTGCAGCTGCTGGTGGTGGAGGACACCGCCGCCGAGATCGAGGTCTACCGGCGCTGGGTCTCCGAGCACCGGGTGGACGGCTTCGTGCTGGTCGACCTCCAGGTGCGCGACCCGCGGATCCAGGTGCTCGAGGAGCTCGGCACGCCGACCGTGGTGCTGGGCGGCCCCGGGCGGCACGGCGGTCTGCCCAGCGTCTGGGCGGACGACCGGGAGGCGATGCTGTCGATCGTCGAGTACCTGGCGGCGCTCGGCCACCGGCGGATCGCGCACCTGGCCGGGCTGCCGGCCTTCCAGCACACCCAGCGCCGGATCCGCGCGCTGCGGGACGCGGCCAAGCGGCTCGGCCTGGGCGAGACGCTCTCGCTGCCCACCGACTTCAGTGACGCGCAGGGGGCCGCCGCCACCCGGACGCTGCTGGCCCGGCGGGAGCGGCCGACCGCGATCATCTACGACAGCGACGTGATGGCGGTGGCCGGCCTCGGGGTGGCCGCCGAGATGGGTGTCGCGGTGCCCGGCGAGCTGTCCATCGTCTCGTTCGACGACTCGGTGCTGGCCCGGATCGTCCACCCGCCGCTCACCGCGCTCTCCCGGGACACCTTCGCGCTCGGCGAGCAGGTGGCCCGCACGCTGCTCGCGGTGCTGGACGACCCCGCCGCGGCGGTGGACCTCAAGATGCCGACCCCGCGCCTGACGGTCCGGGAGAGCACGGCGGTGCCGCGCGGCTGAGCACGGTGGTGCCGCTCGGGTGGGCGTGGCGGTGCCGCGCGGCTGAGCGGGGACGGGTGGCGCCGAGCCCCGGCCGGAAGGTTGCTGACTGATCATCAGATGATGGGGGCATTGACGCCGGAGCTAAATCGCTTTAGCGTCCGGGGCGAAGCGGCCGCTTTCCGTGTCCACCCGCACATCCACCCCCATCGGGAGGTATTCATGACGGGTCGCCTCGCCCGTGCCTGCACGGCGCTGCTGGCCACCGGCGCTCTCGCGCTGTCGGCCGGCACCGCCAGTGCGCACGCGCACTCCGCCCCCGCGCACCATGTCGTCGCCTACTACCAGACCCAGTACAGCAACGGCAGTTACGTCTCGCCGCTGCCACTGAAGGGCACGGCCACCGACATCGAGCTGGCCGCCTTCCACCTCAACGCCGGCAGCGGCATCACCCTGAACGACGACCCGCCGTCCGCCGCCACGTACACCCAGATGTGGCGCGACCTGGCCGCGCTCCAGAAGTCCGGCAGCAAGGTCGAGGCGATGCTCGGCGGCGCCGCCCAGGGCAGCTACGCCGACCTGCACAACGACTTCAACACCTACTACCCGCAGCTGCGCGACACGCTGCGCACCTACCACCTGAACGGCGTCGACCTCGACATCGAGGAGACCTTCTCGCTCGCCGACACCGAGCACCTGATCAAGCAGCTGCGCACCGACTTCGGCAGCGACTTCGTGATCACCCTGGCCCCGGTCGCCAGCGACCTGTCGGGTGGCTCCAGCTTCTCCGGCGGCTTCGACTACAGCCAGTTGGAGCACGCCATGGGGAGCAGGATCTCCTGGTACAACGCGCAGTTCTACTGCGGCTGGGGCGACCTGAGCGACACCTCCGCCTACGACGCCGTGGTGCAGAACGGCTTCTCCCCGTCCCGGGTGGTGGCCGGCACCGTGACCAACGCCGCCAACTGCGACGGCTACGTCGACCCCGGCACGCTGAGCAGCACGCTCGGCTCGCTGGTCGGCGAGTACCCGGGTTTCGCCGGAGTGGCGGGTTGGGAGTACTTCAACGCCGTGCCCGTGAACGGCACCGGCCCGGCGTCCTGGTACGCAGCCGCCAAGCAGGACATGGGCTGACCAGGGCTGACCAGGGTTGACCTGGGCTGACCTGGGCTGACCTGGGCCTGCGCGCTCACCCGTTCGACTGATCGTCAGAAAGGACCCGACCCGTGCCGGTCACCATCACCGCCGTCGAATGCACCGACCTGTTCGTCGGCACCGTCGAGGCACCCCGCCAGATCCTGCGGGTGACCATCGACGGACCGCCCGCCCCGATCACCGTCCAGGGAGCGGGCGTGCGCGGCGAGGCGACCGGCACGGGGCTGGTCGAGGTCCCGCTGGAGCTGGCGCCGGACGCCGCCCCGGGCACCGAACTGCCGGTCACCGTCACGGCGGGTGGGCCCGGCGCGGAGGTCAGCGCCGAGGCGGTGGTCACCGTCGCCGAGCCCGGCTGGACCATGTTCCTGGTCTCGCACTTCCACTACGACCCGGTCTGGTGGAACACCCAGGCCGCCTACACCTCCCCCTGGGAGCTGCTCTCCGGCGACGCGACCACCCGGCCGCTCTGGGAGCGCAACGGCTTCGCCCTGGTCGAGGCGCACCTCGAACTCGCCCTGCGGGACCCGGTGTACAAGTTCGTGCTGGCCGAAGTCGACTACCTCAAACCGTACTTCGACCAGCACCCGGAGCGCCGCGCGGACCTGCGCCGGCTGCTGGAGCGCGGCCAGGTCGAACTGGTCGGCGGCACCTACAACGAGCCGAACACCAACCTGACCGGTGCCGAGACCACCATCCGCAACCTGGTGCTCGGCATCGGCTACCAGCGCGACATCCTGGGCGGCGACCCGCAGACCGCCTGGCAGTTGGACGTCTTCGGGCACGACCCGCAGTTCCCCGGCTACCTGGCCGACGCGGGGCTGACCGGCAGCGCCTGGGCCCGGGGACCGTTCCACCAGTGGGGCCCGATCCAGAAGAACTTCAAGGCGGCCAAGGACGACGCCACCGTCATGCAGTTCCCCAGCGAGTTCGAGTGGATCGCGCCGTCCGGGCACGGCGTGCTCACCCACTACATGCCGCACCACTACTCGGCCGGCTGGTGGATGGACTCCGCCGCCGACCTGGCCGCCGCCGAGGCCGCCGTCTACGAGCTGTACCGCAAGCTGAAGCCGGTCGGCGCGACCCGCAACCTGCTGCTGCCGGTCGGCACCGACTACACCCCGCCGAACAAGTGGGTCACCGAGATCCACCGCTCCTGGGCCGCCAAGTACCTCTGGCCGCGTTTCGTCTGCGCGATCCCGCGCGACTTCCTGACCGCCGTGCGGGCCGAACTCGCCGCCACCGGGCGCCGGCCGAGCCCGCAGACCCGCGACATGAACCCGGTCTACACCGGCAAGGACGTCTCCTACATCGACACCAAGCAGGCCCAACGCGCCTGCGAGGTGGCGGCGTTGGACGCCGAGAAGCTCGCCACCCTGGCCGCGCTGCAGGGGCTCGGCGGCTACCCGCAGGCCGCCCTCGACAAGGTCTGGCGCCACCTGGCCTTCGGCGCCCACCATGACGCGATCACCGGCTCGGAGTCCGATCAGGTCTACCTCGACCTGCTCGGCGGCTGGCGCGAGGCGCACGACCTGGCCACCGGGGTGCGGGACACCGCGCTGGACGCCCTGGTGGGGCGGATCGACACCAGTGGCGAGGGCCAGGCCGTGGTGGTCGCCAACACGCTCTCCTTCGACCGCTCGGGCACCGTCTCGGTGCGGCTGCCGCAGGGGCGCACCGATGCCCGGGTGGTGGACGACGCCGGGGCGCCGGTCGCCTGCGCCGTCGACCGGGGCACACTGCACTTCCACGCCGCACAGGTCCCCGCGCTGGGCTGGCGCACCTGGCGGCTGCTTGACGGAGAGTCAGATGCGTTGTGGCAGGCGGCGCCGGGCCTGGCGGTGCAGAACGGGCGCTACCGGGTCACCGCCGACCCCGAGCGCGGCGGCGCGCTGAGCAGCGTCCACGACAAGGTGCACGGACGGGAGTTGATCCAGCCGGGCCAGGTCGGCAACGAGCTGCGGATGTACGAGGAGTATCCGCAGCACCCCGACTTCGGCGAGGGGCCGTGGCACCTGCTGCCCAAGGGGCCGGTGACCGGCTCCCGGGAGAGCGCCGGGCAGGTGCGGCGCGAGGTCGGGCCGCTGGGCGAGCGGCTGGTGGTCACCGGCACGGTCGACGGGCTGCGCTACGAGCAGAGCGTCACGCTCTGGCACGGCGTCGACCGGGTCGACTGCCGGACCCGGGTGCTGGACCACTCCGGCGCGGACCGGCTGCTGCGGCTGCGCTTCCCGCTCGACCTGCCCGGCACGCTGCCGGTCAGCGAGGTCGCCGAGGCCGTGGTCGGGCGCGGCTTCGCGCTGCCCGAGGTGGACGTGGCCGAGGCGCCGTGGACCCTGGACAACCCCGCCAACACCTGGTTCGGCCTCAGCGCCACCGCCCGGGTCACCCTCACCGACCCGGCCGGCAACCCGCTCGGCGAGCGCGCCCTGGGCGTCGCCGAGGTGGTGGTCCCCGAGCCGGCCGCCGCGGCCGAGGCCCGCGAGCTGGTGGTGGCGCTGGCCCGGGCCGGGGTCACCGCGACCACCGCGAGCGCCGACTGGTCCCGGTACGGCTGGCTCGACGTGGACTCCAACCTGCCGGACTTCCGGATCGTGCTGGGCGGACCGGAGCGCAACGCGGTGGCCCGGGAGCTGCTGGAGCGGGCCGGCGCGCAGTACGCGGCCGTGCTGGCGGCGCACGGGCGGGTCTGGGTGCCGGCCGAGAAGCCGCTGCACGAGGTCTGGCAGCCCAACGCCGATCTGCGCGACCTGCGCGCGCTGCCGGCCCTGGTGGTCACCGACCAGGCCGCGCTGGCCGAGGACCTCGGCGACGCCTGGATCGGCGCCGTCTGCCCCGGCGAACTCCCGGTCGCCGAGCGGCTGACCGACCACACCGCCGCGCTGATCGGCTACGGCCTGCCCGGCTTCGCCGTCGACCCGACCGGCGCCCTGTACCTCTCGCTGCTGCGCTCCTGCACCGGCTGGCCCTCCGGCGTCTGGATCGACCCGCCACGGCGCACGGCGGTGGACGGCACCTCCTTCCAACTCCAGCACTGGACACACGACTTCCACTACGCCCTGGTCTCCGGGGAAGGCGACTGGCGGGCCCTGGCGCTGCCCGCCGCCGGCCAGGAGTTCAACCACCCGTTGCTGACCCGCCTGGCGCCCGCGCACGACGGACCGCTGCCGGCCACCCACTGCTGGTTGCGCGTCGAGCCGGCCCGCGAGGTGCGGTTGAGCACGCTCAAGCCGACCGGCAACCCGATCGCCGCCGGTTCGGCGGCCGAGCCGGACCCGGCCGCCGGGGTCACCCTGCGGCTGGTCGAGTCCACCGGCCTGGGCCGCACGGCGCGCCTCGGCGGCGCGCTGGCGCTGGCGGACCCGCACCGGGCCGACCTGCTGGAGCGGGCGCAGGAGCCGCTGGAGGGACTGGAGCTGACGGGGGCCCAGGTGCTCACGTTGACGGCGCGGCCGGTGGGGGCCGCCCCCGGCGGCGGTGCGCCGCTGGGGCCGGTCGCCGAACTCGCCCAACCCGTGCACGCCCGCTACTGGTTGCACAACCGGGGGCCGGCGCCGATCGGCTACCTGCCGGTCTCGGTGGGTGTCAGCCCGGGGCTGCTGACGGTGCCGGAAGGCGGCGCGCGTGAGGGCGGTGCGAGTGAGGGCGGCGCGCTCGAACTCTCGGTCGTCCTCGCCTCGCAGCTGCGGGACGCGGCGGTCGAGGGAACGGTCGAGTTGATCGCGCCGGACGGCTGGCAGCTGAGCCTGCGCCGCCGCCCCTACCGGCTCGAGCCGGCCGGGCAGCTGCGCTTTTCGGCCACCGTCACGCCGCCTGCTGACGCATTGTCAGGACTGTACTTCGTCGCCGTCCGCACCGAGTACGGCGGCCAGGTGATCGAGGACGTGGCCACCGTCGCGGTCGGTGAGCTGCCCGAACTGCTGCCGGCCCCGGGCGACCTGCCCGACGACTGGGGGCAGGCCCAGGGCACCAGGGCAGCGGCCGGGCGGGACACCGGCCTGTCGGTCGAGGTCGGCGCGCAGTCGGTCCGGGTGGCGCCCGGGGGTCGCGGGCTGCTGCAGGTGGTGCTCACCAACCGCACCCGGGGCGAGCTCCGCGGCGAGCTGCAGGTCGTCTCGCCCTGGGGTAGCTGGACCGCCCTCGACGCCCCGGTGCGCGGCTTCACCCTGGCGCCCGGGGAGCGGCGGACGGTCGGCTTCGAGATCGCGCCGCCGCCGGACACCGACCCGGGCGCCTACTGGGCGGTCGCCAAGGTGATGTGGTTCGGTCGCTGCCAGTACGCGCCCACCGTCGAGCTGGTGGTGGCCCCGTGACGGCCACGGCCGAGCTGCTCGGCTACTTGGACGGACGTCCGCTGCCGCGCACCGAACTCGACCGCAGGCTGGCCGCGCTGCGCGATGGCCCGCGCGCCTCGGCGCTGCCCGCCCCCGGCAGCGGCGAGGACCGGCAGCTGACCCGCTGGGTCGCCCAGGTGCTGCTGACCGAGGAGTTGTGCCGGGCGGAGGCGGCGGCGCGCGAGCTGGACTGCGCGGCCGCTCCGCCGGTCCGCCTCGACCAGCGCGCGGCGGTCGAGTTGGGTTCGATCGCGGCCGCCGCGTTCGAGGGCAGCGCGGCCGTGCGCGCGGTCTTCGCCGAGGTCACCGCCGAGGTCGAGCCCAGCGCGGCCGAACTGGCCGCCTATCGGGCCGCCGCCGCGCCGGTGGCCGCCTTGACCTGGCAACTCACCGGCCCGGACGGCGACTTCGAGGCCGACCCGGCGACCCTGCCGACCGCCCTGGCCGCCGCCCTGCGTGCCGCGCCGCGCGGTGAGCCGGTGACCGTCGGCGGCTGGACGGCGGCGCTGACCGGCGAGCGAGCGCCGGTCGGATCGGCCGACCCCGCCGACCGGTTGCGTGCCTGCGCCCGGCGGATCGCCTTCGTCCGCTGGCTCGACCGGGCCCGGGCCGAGCGCCTCACCCTGGTGCCGGGCCTGGAGCACCCGGGTGATCCGGCGCAGCCGGACAACCACCACCGCCACTGAGTGGTCCCCAGCGCCGCGAGATTGGCCGGAAACCGCCCCAACCGTCCCGGGCCTCAACCTTGTTGGGGTCCGGGAAGGCGCCCATCCTGAAGTCGCTTGGCAGGGTCAGAGCAATCCCCGCCGCAGTCCCGTCAACGCGTCAGGAGTCCCCCCACATGAGAACCGCATCCGTGCTCTCGCGCGCCTCGATCGCGCTCGCCGGCGGCCTGGTCGCCGTCGGCCTGTTCGCCCCGCTCGCCGCCGCCGCCGCCGACAACCCGGTCACCTTCGCCTGTCAGGCGACGCCGCCGATCGGCGGTGCGCAGACCTTCAACCTGGGCGCCGGGGTCAACGCCACGGCACCCGCCAGCGTGGCGGCCGGCAGCCAGTTCACCGTCACCCTGGCGCCGGACGCGCTCACCGTGCCCACCACGGTGAGCGGTTACGGCATCCAGTCGATCAGCGACATCCAACTGACCGTCCCGGTGCCGACGAACTCCACCCTGGTCGGCGAGTCGCTCTCCGGCGGCTCCGGGATCGACCCGAGCACTGCGAGCGTCGCCGTCAACGGCAACGACCTGGTGGTGACCGTCACCGACTCGGTGGCCGGCGGCAGAACCTTCACGCTGCCCGCGCTCACCCTGACCCTGACGGCGGGCGCCTCCGGCAGCACCATCCAGACCTCGGTGGCCGGCACCGGGTACGGCGACCCCGGCCTGACCTTCAACGCCACCGTCCCGGTCGCGTTCTTCACCGTCAACGTGCCCACCAGCTGCTACCCGGCCACGGCGCAGGCACTCAGCAGCACAACGGTGGACTGACCAGCGGCGGTTGAGTACGGCTACTCAGGCCCCTGGCCGCGCGGTCCGGCAGGATGGTGCACGCCAACCGCCGCTCCCACCAGGCCAGAAGGATCCGTGCCATGCTCAGCCGCCTCGCCACCACCCTGGTCCCGCTCTTCGGCGAGCTGACCATCAGCTCGGACAGCGACGCCGAACCCGCTCCCGGCAGCATCATCGCCGCCAACCACACCTCGCTCGCCGACCCGGCGATCGTGCTGGCCGCGCTGCACCGCCTCGGCGCCCGCCCGGTGGTGCTGGCCACCGCCGGCCTCTGGCGAGTACCCGGCCTCGGCCGCGCCCTCACCCGCGAGGGGCACATCCCCGTCCACCGCGGCACCGAGCGCGCGGCCCAGTCGCTGGAAGGCGCCGCCGCCGCACTGGCCGACGGCCGCTGCGTGCTGATCTACGGCGAGGGCGGCCTGCCCCGCCGCCGCGACCCCGGGGAGCAGGCCCCCGGCACCTTCCGCAGCGGCCTGGCCCGGCTCGCCCTGGCCACCGGCGCCCCCGTGGTCCCGCTCGGGCAGGCGGGCGCCCGCCGGCTCAGCTCCGGCAGCGCCGCCAAGCAGCTCGCCGGCGTGCTCACCGCCCCGCTGCGCCGCCCCGGCTACCACGTCCACCTGGGCGCACCCGTGCCGGTCGCGGGCGGCGTCGCCGAGAGCGGGGAGGCGCTGCGCGAGGCGGTGACGCGGGCCTGGCGGGAGGCGGCGGAGCGGGTGGTGGTCGGGGCGCGACGCGGTTAAGACCGACCGGCAAATGGTGGGCGGCGTCTCGACGACCGGACTCTCTCCCCGTGGGGGTACCGCCCGGCCGAAGGCTGGGGGACTTCGGCCGGGAGGTACCCCCATCGTCGGCACCGCCCAGACTCGGCCCGGACGCCGCTCCTTCCTCCACCCACCATTTGCCGGTCGGTCTAATTGGGTGGTGGGCGATGGGCGCGTGCCGCATGATCGGGCGCATGTTTGAAAAGGCCCAGGAATTGCTCGAGTCCGGAGACGTCCCCGCCGCGGTGCGTGAACTCAGGTCCGTCGCGGGCGAGGTGACATCGGTGCAGGCGGCCCCGGTGGTCGAGCGGCTGTCCCGCGCGGTCGGCTTCGAGGACCTGGCCGAGGCGGCCCGGGTGCTGGCCGGGCTCCCGCAGCGGGCCTCGGCACCCGAGCGCGCACAGGCGCACTACGACTTCGGCTACGCCTGCGTCGAGCGCGGTCTCTCCTTCCTCGCCGTGCCCGCCCTCAGCGAGGCCCTGCCGCTGGCGACCGCCGAGCCGAAGCGCGGCCTGTTCGGCCGGTCCCGTGTCGAGGGGCCGGAAGCCCGCGTCGTGCTGGCCGAGTTGGCGGTCGCGTTGGAGAGCGAGGAGCGGCACGGCGAGGCGGTCGAACTGCTGGAGCGGCACGACGCGTTCCTGGCGGACTGGTCGGTGCGCTACCTGCTGGTCCGCAACGCCCTGACCGCCGGGGACGTGGACCGCGCCGCCCGCCAGTTCGCCCTGCTGCCCGCACCGGACGAGGAGCAGTGGCAGTCGGCCGCGGACCAGCTCCGCCGCGCGCTCGGCCGGGCCGAGGCCGCCCGGGAAGTCGGCCCGCTCGACTTCCAGAACCTGCGGGCCTGGCATTTCGTGCTGACCGGCGGCCTGCTCGGCACGCTCTCGCCGCACGGCTTCGCGGCCGGGATGACGGGGCGCTACGCGTACCTGGTCGACGGCTACGAGCAGTGCCGGGCCGGACTCGAGCGGCTGTCGCTGATCCTGGGGGCGACCGGTCGCGAGCCCCGGGCGGTCTCGCTGCTGCCGGACCGCTCCAGCCGGATCCTGGGCCTCGCCGCCGCGCGACTGCTCGGCCTGCCCGCTCAGCCGTACCGGCCCGGCACCCCGGACACGGTCGTCGTGGCGTACGACCTGACCGAGGTGGACGAGCAACTTCTCGCGCAGCTCCACCAGCGGGCACCCGGCGAAGTGCTGTACGAGCACGCGACGTGCTGGACGGCGCCCGCGCCGGTCTCGGCGGACGTCAGCACGCTGCTGGCGCAGCTGGTGGTCAAGCCCTGGGATGAGCGGCCCCGCTTCACCAAGGACGGCGCGGCCGACCCGCTGCCGGCCGACGAGCGGGCCGCCGAGGAGCTCGCGGCGCTGATCTGCGCCGCCGAACCGTTCGCGGACGAGGGCGACGGCGAGACCCCGGCGGACCCGAACGAGGTCCTGGCGGCCTTCGCCGCAGCGGTGCGGGACCGCTGGTTGGACGGGCCGCGGGACCCCTCCCGGTTCCCCGGGCCGGTCCGCAGCTCCCGGTTCCGCTGACACCGCTCAGCGTCCGCGCAACCCCAGGGCGGTGAGCAACTCCGTGGCGTCGACCGGCGGGTGGTCCGCGCGCCAGGCGATGTGCCCGTCCGGGCGGACCAGGACCGCGCCGTCGGCCGGCAGGCCGAACAGCTCGGTCCAGTCGCCGTCGTCCGCCGCGTGGCGGGTGTCGGTGTTGAGCGGGCGCAGCGCCACCGGGATGCCCGCCGCCGCGGCGGCGTCCACCTGGCGCTGCCAGGCGGGGGCCGCCGTCGGCGTGAGCAGGGTGAACTCGGGGCCGACCAGGTCCAGCGTGGAGGAGGTCCCGGGCGGGCCGATCAGCCGCAGGTGCGGGGCGCGGGTGCCGGGGGCGCTGCCCGGCCGGTAGCCCGAGGGGTCCAGCGGCGGGCCAGCGGGGGAGCGGTAGGTCGCGGTGAGGAGCAGTTCGTCGTCGATCCGGTAGCCGGAACGGGCGGCGCGGGCCCGGGCGTTGTCGACCGAGAGGTCGATGACCTGGCGCGCGACCGGGCGGCGCTCGGCCTGGTAGCTGTCGAGCAGGGCGTCGGTGGCCCGTCCGCCGATCACGGCGGCGAGCTTCCAGGCGAGGTTGTCCGCATCGCCGATCCCGGTGTTCATCCCGTGCCCGCCGGTCGGCGGGATCACATGGGCCGCGTCGCCCGCCAGCAGCACGCGGGATTCCCGGTAGGAGTCCGCGAGTTGGGCATCCATCCGCCAGGTCATGGTGTCCCGGACGGTCACCTCCAGGTCCGGCAGGCCGGCGGCCTCCCGAACCAGGGCGGCCAGCTGCTGATGGTCAGTCAACTCGCTTGCCTCATCGTCCTGATCGGGATCGAACGGGTGCTGGTAGATCCAGTGCCGGTCGTTGTCCACGGCCAGGAAGCCGCCGCGCCCCGGCTCGGTGAGGAAGTACGAGGCGCTGGCCCGGTCGGCCACCACCTCGCCCAGCGGTGCCTCGAAGCGGATGCTGAGGAAGTGCTGCAGGCCCCTCGGGCCCTGCAGCGCGATGCCCGCACCGGCGCGGACCGTGCTCGCGGCCCCGTCGCAGCCGACCAGCCAGTGCGCCCGCACCGTCTGCCGGTCACCGGTGGCCCGGTCCTCCAGCACCGCGTCCACACCGTCGCCGTCCTGGCTGAAGGAGAGCAGTCGGGTGCCGAACCTGATGGCGTCGGGGGCCAGTTCGCGGGCCCGGCCGAGCAGCACGGCCTCCAGGGCGTCCTGCGAGCAGATCAGCCCCGGCGACGGCGTGTGCTCCTCGCCGTCCGGCGCCCGGTGGGCGACGCCGGTACGCACGAAGTCCGGGTCGACCAGGTTGCGGCCGCGGTAGAAGAAGACCTGGGAGGCCGGCAACCCGGCTGCCCGGATGGCCTCTTCGAGCCCGCAGCGGCGGAAGATCTCCATCGAGCGGGCCGAGACGCCGCGGGCCTTCGGGTGGTGGGAGGTGCCCGGGTGCGCCTCGACGAGCAGGTGCGCCACCCCGTGGCGCGACAGCAGCAGCGACAGGGTCAGCCCGACCGGGCCGCCGCCGACGATCAGCACGGGCGTTGGTGCCGGGTGGCGCATGGCTCTCCAGGGGGTCGGCGGGAGTGGCGTGAGCGAGCGTCGTAACGTCTAAGACTCGAATTAGACGTTACCATGGGGGTCGGCCCGGACCGGGGTCGTTTTCCGAGCAGAGGGGCCCGCAGTCATGGCCGAGGACTTCGGCGGGGGCAACCCGCGTGGCCTCCACTTCATCGCCGAACTCGCGAACACCGTCCAGGACGACCCCGAGGCGAGCGCCGCCGACCTGCGGGCCGTCCTGGAGCACCACGGCGGCCCGCCGTTCGAGCTGACCGAGGCCGACGCCCGGGAGCTGCGCGAGGCGACCGCCCCGCTGATCCGGATCCTGAGCACGACCGAGGAGGACCGGGCCGCCGAAGCGATCAACAGCCTGCTCGACCGCTACCCCCCGCGGCCCCGCCTGGTCCAACTGCCCGGCCGCCCCTGGTCCCTGCACACCCGGGCGCCGCGAGACGCCGGCCTCACCCACTGGCTGCTCTCCACCGCCGCCCTCGCCCTCGCCCTGTGGCTCAGCGAACGCGAGTCCTGCGCCTGGGGCCGGTGCGCGGCGCCCGGCTGCCGCCGCTTCTTCATCGACGCCGGCCGCCGCACGCCGCAGCGCTACTGCGGCCCCCGCTGCGCGACCCGGGTGCGGGTGGCGCAGCACCGGGCGCAGCGGGCCGGTGCACCGTCAGGCAGTGCGGACGAGCAGGCTCCGCAGGTGTGACCTTGGCCTCGTCGCACGGGACGGGCCCGGTGCGCCCGCTCAGCCCGAAACGGTCGGCCAGGCTGCGCCTGTTACACAGCCGCGCGCCGGCCGTTACCTGCCCGACGGCGGAGCGTGCGGCGGGACTCCTAGCCTTGGCTCCGGCAACTCGCGGCCGTGCGGGCCGAAGTGGCGAGCCCGGAAGGACTCCCCAGGTCAGCTCGGGCGCCGACGGTCACGGCGGCGGCGGCATCGTCGCCCGCGCGGACCCGGGCGCCGCGCGGCCCGCCGGGGCCGAGCGGTCCGGTGGGTACCGCCCCCGGCCCGTCTCGACGAGGTCGGCCGGTGTTGCAGACTGGCCTCTCCCCGTTCGGCGCGCCGCGCCCAGCACCACGTCAGAAAGGCACCCTCCCACCGTGAGGATCCGGTTCATCCGCACCGCCCGGGGGCGGAGCGCGCTCCTGGCGGCCCTGGTGGGGCTGGCGGTCACCGGCTGCGCCGACGCGGGAGGGCTGCACGACGCCGGGCAGTCCCAGGCCGTCGCCGCGCACCCGAGCCCGCAGCCGCTCTGGCCGGGCACCGTGGGAACCCCGGCCGCCGCCTCGCAGGCGCCCAACTCGATGAGCCCGCCGGTCGCGGTGCCGGGGCTGAGCGTGCCGGGCGACGACCTGCGGACCGTCGACGCCCGGACCGTCCTGGAGCGCGACCCTTCGCTGCCCGTGATCGAGCGGACCGCGCTGACCGGCTGCCCAGGCTGCCTGGTCGAGCCCGCCCAGTACCGCGACCTGACCGGCGACGGCCGGGTCGAGCTGATCACGGCACTGGTCAGCCCGCTGCACTTCGCCTACCTGAACGTCTACGCCGACCAGGGCGGCCGCGTGCTGCCGATCCTGGACGTCCCGGTGGTGATCGGCTTCTCCGCCGAGACCATCGGCACCGAGCTCGTCGTGCACGAGCCGTACGGCACGCTGGGCGAGAGCAGCAGCACCTACCGCTGGTCCGCGCCGCGGCTGGTCCTGGTCGACCGGGTGATCACGCCGACCGTGGCCGGAGCCGACCCCTGCCTGCCGGGGCCCGGCCCCATCCACTGCCTGCCGGTGCCCGGCTCGGTGCCCGCGGCCGGATCGAGTGCCGGCCCGCCGCTTCCCGACGGTGGCCGGTCCACCGCGTCCCCCACTGCTGCGAGGCCGTCATGAGTACCCCCCGAGCCGCCGTTCCCCGGATCCTGCTGGTCGAGGACGACGAGGTGATCCGCGAGGCGACCCGGATGGCGCTGGAGCGCTACGGCTTCCCCGTCGACACGGCCGCCGACGGCCTGGAGGGCCTGGAGCGCTTCCGGGCCCAGCGGCCGGACCTGCTGCTGCTCGACGTGATGCTGCCGCTGCTGGACGGGGTCGGACTCTGCCGCCGGATCCGCGAGGAGAGCCAGCTGCCGATCCTGATGATGTCGGCCCGCACCGAGCCGATCGACGTCGTCTCGGGCCTGGAGGCGGGGGCCGACGACTACATCGTCAAGCCCTTCGAGATCGCCGTCCTGGTGGCCCGGATCCGCACCGTGCTGCGCCGCACCGGCCTGGGCACGGCCCAGGATCGGCCGCAGGAGGCGGCGCCCGAGGCCGCCGGGCCGACGCCGAGCGCCGCGGTCCGGGTGATCGACGATCTCCAGGTGGACACCGAGGCGATGGAGGTGCGGATCGGCGGGCAGCAGGTGCCGCTCACCCCGACCGAGCTGCGGCTGCTGCTGGAGTTCACCGCGGCCCCCGGTGTGGTGCTGGAGCGGCAGACCCTGCTCGAACGCGTCTGGGACTACTCCTGGGGCGCCGACACCCGGGTGGTGGACGTCCATGTGCAGCGCCTGCGGGCCAAGATCGGCGCGGGGCGGATCGAGACCATCCGCGGGTTCGGCTACAAGCTGAAGCGGGACAAGTGAACCTGCGCCGCCAGATCGCCGCCACCGTCGCGCTGGTCTCCTTCCTGGTCGCCCTCACCGTCGGGCTGCTGGTCCACCAGGCGACGGTGCGCCAGCACGTCCAGCAGGCCAGGAAGTCCGCCGAGGCCGCCCTGAGCCTGGTGCTCAGCACCTACAGCAGCACCGGCGAGCTGGCGGGCTGGGACGCCAGCTCGGACGACCCCCGGCTGCCGGCGGACCTGCGCCGGCTCGCCGAACGGGGCCACCAGGGCTCGATGCTGGGCCCCGGCCCGCAGGGCACCGCCATGTGGGCCGCCGCCGGCACCGGCGGCCAGGTGATCTCGGTCCGGCTGGACTACACCGACGACCAGCGCGCCATCGCCGACCTGGACCGGACGATCCAGATCTCCGCCGCGCTGTCGGTACTCGTCACGGTGCTCGCCGGAGTCTTCGCCGCCGACCGGATCAGCAGCCGGCTGCGCACCGCGGCCCGCACCGCCCGCACCATCGCCCAGGGCGACCTGGAGGCCCGGATCGGTCCGCTGGGCCGCGCCAAGGACGAGGTCGCCGAGCTGGCCGCCGCGGTCGACTCGATGTCGGCGGTGCTGCGCAGCAAGCTCGCCGGCGAGCAGCGCTTCACCGCCGACGTGGCCCATGAGCTGCGCACCCCGCTGACCGGGCTGCTGACGGCGGCCGAACTGCTGCCGCCGGGCCGGCCGACCGAACTGGTGAAGAACCGGGTCCGCTTCCTGTGCGACCTCACCGAGGACCTGCTGGAGGTCTCCCGGCTCGACGCCCGTGCGGAGACCTGCGAGCTGTCCGCCGTCCCGCTCGGACCGGTGGTGACCCGGATCGTGCAGGGCCTCGGCACCCCGGTCCAGCTGCGGATCGAGGCGGACGCCGTGGTCACCACCGACCCGCGCCGGCTGGACCGGATCGTGGCCAACCTGGTCGTCAACGCGCACCGGCACGGCGTGCCGCCGGTCCAGGTCACGGTGGCCGGGCAGTGCGTGACGATCCGCGACCACGGTCCCGGCTACCCCGAGGACATCCTTCGCGACGGCCCGCAGCGCTTCCGCACCGGCGCCCGCGAGCGGGGGCACGGCCACGGCCTGGGGCTCACCATCGCCCAGGGGCACGCGCAGGCCACCGGCATCTCGCTGCTGCTGCGCAACGACCCGGCCGGCGGGGCGGTGGCCGAACTGAGGCTGCCCGCCGGGGAGTCGCAGACCGTTGCCGGCGACTCGGGCCCGACGGGCGGCTGACCGGGCGGCCGGGCGCCTGGTGGCGGGCTCAGTGCGGCAGCGCGCTGCCCGCCAGCCACTGCGCCCAGGTCAGGGTGAAGGCGGCGTAGCCGTTGTCGCCGTCGGCGTTGCCGCGCGGGGAACCGCTGATGGTCACCGGGTCGCCCTGCTCGACGTAGTCGTAGAACCACTGCGCGTCCGCCATCGACAGGTGCACGCAGCCGTGGCTGCCCTCGCCGTGCCCCGGGGTCGGGTCGCCGGTGGAGTAGTGCACGTAGGTGCCCGAGTAGGTCAGGTGGACGTCCCAAGGCAGCGTCAGGTCATAGAAGTTGGGGTTGTTCTTGTCGCAGGTGATGTTGACGCTGCAGGAGGTCATCCGCAGCTCCTTCTGCTTGTCGATCACCGCCATCGTGCCGTCCCAGGACGGGAAGGTCGAACTGCCGGCGTCGATCGGCAGGGTGCGCACCAGCGAACCGTCGCGGAAGACCTGCATCTGGTGGTCGGGCACCGAGACCTTGGTCTCCACGTCGGCGCCGATGGTGAAGGTGTGCGTGTAGTCCTGGGTCCCGACCCGGCCGTTGCCGTCGGCCACGTCGGTCAGGGCGGCGACCACGCTCACCTTGGTGCCGGGCGCCCAGAAGTTCTGCGGACGCCAGTCCACGCGCTGGCTGCTGAACCAGTGCCAGGCGCCGGTGACCGCCGGCGTGGTGGTCACCTTCAGGTGCTGCTCCACCGCCGCGCGGGCGGACGCGGCCACGGGGTGGGAGAAGACGATCGATATGGGCATCGCCACGCCCACGGTGCTGCCGTCGGCGGGCGTGATCGAGTCGAGTTGCAGCGGCGAGCCGGAGGGGTGGGACGGCGAGGGCGACGGGTCGGCGCTCGGGGCGGAGCCCGGCCCGGCGCCCGTGCTCGCCGCGGCGCTCGCGCCGCTGCTCACGCTCGACCGCGGAGTCGACGCGGAAGCGCCTGTCCTGGCCGACACGTTTCCGCCGCAGCCACTGGCCCCGGCCAGCACCGTGCCCGCCAGCAGCGCTATCGCGACGCTCTTCTTGTTCCGTCCCACGCCTGTACTCCGTCCACACTGTTTCTCGGTTGTTCGTTCGGTGGAAATCCCGGCCGCATCCGTGCTGACTCGGCGCCGTAGTTGGTCCACGAAGGGGAAGTCGGTCGGTCCGGCCGGATTTTCCGAGCCTGGTCCGCGTCGGCGAGTTGCCGCAGGCTCCCGCCGTGATCAGCCTCCACCGCAGCATTTCACCGACAATCCCGGCCAGGCCGCGATGTGACGCACCCGCCTGGTTTCCGTTACACGATCGCCGGGTTGCCGCGACAAGGGTTTCCTACCTTTTGACTGCCGCTGCGGATGATCCGTCCGGGCCGGCCCATGAGCGGAGGTTCCTGATGTCAGATCTGCGGCTGCGGACGATCACCCGCGAGGAGCACCTCGCCTTCATCCGGACCCTGCCGTCGGCGAGCCACCTGCAGCTGCCGTCCTGGGGCGAGGTGAAGTCGCAGTGGCGCAGCGAGTCGATCGGGTGGTTCGACGCCTCGGACGCGATCGTGGGCGTGGGGCTGGTGCTCTACCGGCAACTGCCCAAGCTGAAGCGGTATCTCGCCTATCTGCCCGAGGGCCCGGTGATCGACTGGTTCGAGCCCGACCTGGACCGCTGGCTGAGTCCGATGCTGGCGCACCTGAAGGCGCAGGGCGCGTTCTCGGTGAAGATGGGCCCGCCGGTGGTGATCCGGCGCTGGGAGGCCGACACGGTCAAGGCGGCGATCGCCGGCGGGGTGGCCAAGCGGCTGCGCGACGTGCGGTCCGACTGGTGCGAGCCGCGCGGCTTCGAGGTGGCGGAGCGGCTGCGCCGGGCCGGCTGGCTGCAGGGTGAGGACGACGGGGCGGGCTTCGGCGATGTGCAGCCGCGCTACGTCTTCCAGGTCCCGCTGGCCGGACGTTCGTTGGACGACCTCCAGCGCGACATGAACCAGCAGTGGCGGCGCAACATCAAGAAGGCCGAGAAGAGCGGCGTCGAGGTGGTCCAGGGCGGTTACGCGGACCTGCCGGCTTTCCACCGGCTGTATCTGACCACCGCTGCCCGAGACCGCTTCACCCCGCGCCCGCTGGCCTACTTCGAGCGGATGTGGCGGGCGCTGGCCGCCGAGGACCCCGACCGGATGCGGCTCTACCTCGCCTGCCACGACGGCGAGCCGCTGGCCGCCACCACGATGCTGACCGTGGGCGAGCACGTCTGGTACTCCTACGGCGCCTCCGCCGACCACAAGCGCGAGGTCAGGCCGTCCAACGCGATCCAGTGGCGGATGATGCGCGACGCCTACGCGCTGGGCGCGAGCACATACGACCTGCGCGGGATCAGCGACACCCTGGACGAGGGCGACCACCTGTTCGGGCTGATCCGGTTCAAGGTCGGCACCGGCGGCCAGGCCGCCGAATACCTGGGGGAGTGGGACTTCCCGCTCAACAAGCTGCTGCACAAGGCGCTCGACCTCTACATGTCGCGCCGCTGACGCCAACCGCCCCACCCCGCACGTCAGATCGTCCCCGGAGAGACCTCATGACCCTGTCGCTGTATCTGGACACCGAGCGCTGGCGCGCTCATCAGCGGTCGGTCCTGGCCGAGTTCGGCAACCTGGTGCCGGTGGCCAAGGGCAACGGCTACGGCCTGGGCAACCGACGGCTGGCCGTGGAGGCCGCCCGGCTCGGCACCCGGGTGCTGGCCGTCGGCACCCCGCAGGAGGCCGCCGAGGCCGCCTGCTGGTACGGCGGCGAGCTGCTGGTGCTCGCCCCGTACCGGGTCGGCGAGCACGCCCCGCCGCTGCCTCGCCAGGTGATCCGCACGGTCGCGAGCCTGGCGGCGCTGCGGGCCGTGCCGGCGGGGACCAGCGTGGTGATCGAGTGCGCCGGGAGCATGCGGCGACACGGCCTCGCGCTCGATGAACTGCCAGAGCTGGCAGGACTGTTGAGCGAGGTTCGGCTGCGCGGCTTCGCGCTGCACCTGCCGCTGGACCGGCCCGACAGCTCCGACCCGGTGGCTGAGGTGGCGCACGCCGTGGCCGCGATCGCCGCCGCCGGACTGCCGGTCGACACGGTGTTCCTGAGCCACCTGGGCCCGGCCGACCTCGCCCGGCTCGGGCAGCGCCACCCGGACACCGTCTTCCACTCCCGGATCGGCACCCGGCTCTGGCTCGGCGACACCGCCGCGCTGGGCGCCCGGGCCACCGTGCTCGACGTGACACCCGTCGCCAAGGGGGACCGGTACGGCTACCGGCAGCACAAGGCCCCGTCTCGCGGCCACCTGCTGGTGCTCTCCGGCGGCACCGCGCACGGCATCGGCCTGACGGCGCCCAGCTACGCGCACGGCCTGGTGGCGCGGGTCAAGGGCATCGCCAAGGCCGGACTCGCCACGGTCAACCGCTCGCTGTCGCCCTACCAGTGGGACGGGCGCCAACTCTGGTTCGCCGAGCCGCCGCACATGCAGGTGAGCATCCTGTTCCTGCCCGGCGACCGCAAGCCGCCGGCCGTCGGCGACGAACTGCCCCTCAACGTCCGGCACACCACGACCCACTTCGACCAGGTGGTGGACAGCTGACCGGGCCGCGGCCGGTCGCGGCGCGGGTCGCGCGGGTCGCGCGGGTCACTGCGGGGATCACCAGGCGGAACGACGGTTGACGGTCGGCGGGTGTTCCGGATAGCTTCCCCGGCATGCGGCAGCACTCCCTTGCTCTGACGACCCGCGGTCACATCGACCTGCTGCGGGTCTGTTCTGCTGCCTGTCGCTCTTGCTGAGAGCCGTCACCTCGCGAGAGCCCCGCCGCGCCTGAATCCGATCGGCGCGAGCGGCCTGCCTCGCGCCCGTGTCGCCATGCTTCCCATCGGCACAACTCGCCTGTTTCAGAGCTGAGTCGTGCCTTCTCCCAGGCCGCCATGCCCAGTAGTGGCATGTCAGAAGGATCATCATGCGAACGAATGCCCTGGTCACCCGCGCCCTTGCGATAGCCACCGCCGCAGCAGCGGTCGGCGCGCTCTCCGTGACCGCCGCCTCCGCCGCTTCCGCCGGGTCGGCGCCGGCGGGCAGCAGCCTGCCTCTCCCGCCGCTGAAGGTGCTGACCGACAAGGCGGCGCACCCCGGCGGGGACCTCTTCCTCGCGCCCACCTCGCAGACCAGCAACTACGCCAGTGGCGTGGAGATCCTGAGCCCGGACGGCAAGAAGGTGGTCTGGTCGCACGCCGTGCCGGCCGGCCAGTCGGCCGCCGACTTCCGCAAGCAGACGTACCACGGCCAGCCGGTGCTGACCTGGTGGCAGGGCAGCGGGCTCGGCGGGCTGTCGAACGGCGTCGACGTCATCTACAACGACCACTACCAGAAGATCGGCGAGGTCAAGGCCGGGAACGGATACGCCGCCGACGGCCACGAGTTCCTGATCACCCCGCAGAACACCGCGCTGGTCATCTCCTACGCCCAGGCCACCGCCGACCTCACCGCCATCGGCGGCCCCGCCGACCAGCAGGTGATCGACGGGATCGTGCAGGAGATCGACATCCGCACCGGCAAGGTGCTCTTCCAGTGGAACAGCGCCGACCACGTGCCGTACGGGCAGAGCGAGCAGCCACTGCCGGCCTCGGCGAGCACCCCGTGGGACTGGTTCCACCTCAACGCCGTCAAGCTGGACAGTGACGGGAGCCTGCTGCTGGACGCGCGCAACACCTGGACCACGTACCAGGTCTCCCGGCACACCGGAAAGATCAACTGGCAACTCGGCGGCAAGGACAGCTCGTTCAAGGTCGCGGCGGCACCCGGCCAGCAACTGAACAGCGCGGGCCAGCTGTTCTCCTGGCAGCACGACCCGCAGCCGCTCGGCAACGGGCTCTACACGTTCTTCGACAACGAGTCCGCGGGCGTCGCCAACACCGGGGTCGGCGCGGTCTCCGAGCTGCCGTACAGCCGCGTGGTCACCGTGCGCCTCAACTCCCGGACACACCAGGCGACTCTGGTGCGCTCCGTCGATCAGCCGGCCGGCCTCATCGCCTCCTCGCAGGGCAACGCGCAGACGCTGCGCGACGGCGGCCTGGTGGTCGGCTGGGGATCGCTGCCCTACGTATCGGAGTTCAACCGGTCCGGTGCGTTGGCCTTCAACGCCGAGTTCCCGGCGGGGGTGAACACCTACCGGGCGTACCGGTTCGGCTGGAAGTAGTGGACCAGCGGATCCCTCCCCGGCGCTAGGCTGCGGGCAGTCAAGCGCTGGGGAGGTCCGGGTGTCGTCGTTGCCGCTGACCGGCGTCACGGTGGTCGCGCTGGAGCAGGCGGTGGCCGCGCCGCTGGCGACCAGGCATCTGGCCGATCTGGGGGCCAGGGTGGTGAAGGTCGAGCGGCCCGACGGCGGGGACTTCGCCCGCGGCTACGACCGCAGCGTGAACGGGATGGCCAGCCACTTCGTCTGGCTGAACCGGGGCAAGGAGTCGATCACCCTCGACCTCAAGACGGTTGACGGCCGCGCCGTGCTCGCCGACCTGGTGGCCGGCGCGGACGTCTTCGTGCAGAACCTGGCGCCCGGCGCCGCCGCCCGGCTCGGCTTCGGTGCGGCGGCGTTGCGTGAGCGGCAGCCGCGGCTGGTCACGGTCGACCTATCCGGCTACGGCGCGGGCGGGCCCTACCAGGACAAGCGGGCCTACGACATGCTCATCCAGTGCGAGAGCGGGCTCGCCTCGCTGACCGGGCCGCCCGAGCGGGCGGCCAAGACCGGCGTGCCGAGCTCGGACATCGCGGCCGGGATGTACGCGCTGACGGCGACCCTGGCGGCGCTGGTCCGCCGCGCCGCCGGCGGGCAGGGCAGCGCGGTGGAGATCTCGATGTTCGAGGCGACGGCCGAGTGGCTGGGGCACCAGCTGCACCACACCCAGGGCACCGGCCACTCGCCCGGCCGGGCCGGACTCTCGCACCCGGGGATCGCGCCCTACGACGCGTACCCGACCGCTGACGGGCGGGAGGTGCTGATCGGCGTCCAGAACGACCGCGAGTGGTCCCGGTTCGCCGACGGCTTCCTGGCCCGCCCCGAGCTGGCGGACGACCCGGAGTGGGCCACCAACGTGGCCCGGGTGCGCCGGCGGCGGCTGGTGGACGCGTTGGTGGCGGGGCGGACCGCCACGATGACGGTGGACGAGGTGATCAAGTGCCTGGACGCGCTGGGCATCGCCTCGGCCCGGTTGAACGAGGTCACCGACCTGCTGGAGCACCCGCAGCTGGCCGCCCGGGACCGCTGGCGGCCGGTGGCGACCCCGGCAGGTGAGGTGCGCGGGCTGCTGCCGCCGTTCACCTTCGCCGGGACCGAGCTGCCGATGGGGCCGGTGCCCGCGCCCGGGGAGCACACCGAGCCCGTGCTACGCGCGCTCGGTTACCCGCCGGAGCGGATCGCCGAGCTGCGGGCGGCCGGCGCGCTCGGGTAGGTCGCCGGGCTCGGGCGGCCGCGATAAATCGGTTGCGTCCCGGGTGGCGGCCGGTAGCATTCCGGTGTTCCTGCAAGAGGTGAGAGGGAGGTGCCTTTCGATGACTGCCGCCACGACGCGGCGCGGCTTCGCCTGCGCGCCCTACGCCCCCTCTCATGATCTGCCTACCGGCTGACGACGTGCGCTGACGCACCCTCCGGTGGGCCTACCCGCAGGAGACCACCGCAGTGCGTAACCGCATCGCTGACGACCAGTCCTTCGCCCGCATCCGCTCCAAGGCGGCCAAGGGCACCGGCCGACGCAGTCTGGACGACGAGACCTACTACGAGCCGTACTTCGAGGCTGACGAGGACGCTCAGCAAAACCATTCCACTCCCGCGCGGGCCGTCGACGGCCCGCCGGAGGGCGACCGCTGGTCCACCTGGGACCAGTCCACCCCGACCGAGAAGGGGCCCGAGCCGCGCCCCGACTGGGTGGTGACCGAACTGGCCGCCGTCGACACCGAGTTCGGCATCCTGAAGACCGGCAAGGAGGCCGACGTCTTCCTGCTGGAGCGCGCCGTGCCGGGCACCGGACGTCGCACCCTGATGGCGGCCAAGCGCTACCGCGACGGCCAGCACCGGATGTTCCACCGCGACTCCGGCTACCTGGAGGGCCGCGCCCACAAGGAGTCCCGGGTCAGCCGCGCGATGGCCAAGCGCACCGACTTCGGCAAGCAGGCGATCGCCGGCCAGTGGGCCGCCGCCGAGTTCACCGCGCTCTCCCGGCTCTGGTCGGCGGGCGTGGCCGTGCCCTACCCCGTGCAGATCCTCGGCACCGAGATCCTGATGGAGTTCATCGGCGACCCGAGCGGCACCGCCGCCCCGCGCCTGGCCCAACTGCGCGCCGAGGAGAGCGATCTGGAGGACCTCTGGGCGCAACTCGGGGCGAGCCTGGCGGTGCTCGCCCGGGGCGGCTACGCGCACGGCGACCTGTCCGCCTACAACATCCTGGTCCACCAGGGCCGCCTGGTGATCATCGACGTCCCGCAGATCGTCGACGTCATCGCCAACCCGCGCGGCCGCTCCTTCCTGGAGCGCGATGTCCGCAACGTGGGCGCCTGGTTCGTCTCGCGCGGGCTCGCGGAGCGGCGGGTCGAGGAGCTGGCACGGGAGTTGGCGTTCGAGGCGCGGCTGGACTGACGGTCAGTCAGCTTGTACCGTCCGCGCCGAGCTGCGGAGATGGCGCCCGGCCGACCAGGCCGGGCGCCGAGGGGGATGCGGTCAACCGCTCAGGAGAGCAGGCTCCAGGACTGCCCCGGGGCGCTGCCGCTGGGTGAGTTGGTCACCACGGTGGACCCGGCGGTGGTGCCGGCGGTGTCCAGGGTCATGCCGTTGCCGACGTTGCTGATGACCAGTGCGCCGGTGCTGGTGTTCTGCAGCACCCGCCACTCCTGCCAGGGGTTGCCGGGCG
This sequence comes from Kitasatospora sp. NBC_01266, assembly GCF_036242395.1. Classification (NCBI taxonomy): domain Bacteria; kingdom Bacillati; phylum Actinomycetota; class Actinomycetes; order Kitasatosporales; family Streptomycetaceae; genus Kitasatospora; species Kitasatospora sp. NBC_01266. Next base: position 6,749,171 of record NZ_CP108458.1, read on the forward strand.
AGTAGTTGAGCAGATAGGCGCTGTTGCCCGCGGCGGCGCCGGCGGCCAGCACGGTGTGGACCTGGGTGCCGGTGTCGCAGTTGTCGCTGATCTGGACGGTGCCGTCGGGGTTGCTGGTGAAGGTCCACTGCTCGGAGGTGTGGGTGTTCCACCAGGTGTTGATGTCCGCGTTGGCGCCCACCGCGGCGCTGCAGGTGCCGGCCACCTCCAGGGCCTGGCCGCCGGTGCCGCCGGCGCTGATCGCGTGGTACTTGCCGTCGCCGACGATGGTGGCGGGGACGGTGGTCGGCAGCGGGGTCAGGCGGTAGAGGGCGGCGGCGTGCGGGGCGAGCGTGGCGCTGATCGGGCCGGTGAAGTCGCCGGTGGCGCCGGACCACACCTCCTGGTAGGAGTAGCCGGTGCCGCCCAGGCCGAGCGCGCTGAGGCTGGTGGAGACGGTCTGGCTGTTGTTCGGGTCCTGGTTGACCAGCAGGACGGCGGTGTCGCCGTTGGCCAGCGGGCGCTGCAGCACGACCGGGGCGGTCGGCGAGTTGGGCGGGTTGCCGACCAGGGTGGCCGGCTTGGCGAGGGTGTCCTGGTCGATGGCGATCATGCCGGGGTTCTTCAGGATCGCCAGCGAGTCGGCGTTGATGCCGGTGGACCAGGTGTTGCCGTACTGGTCGGTGTGCTGGGACTGCGCGGCGGTGCGCATATCGGCGCCGGAGATCAGCGGGGCCGCCATCATCGACAGGATCGAGGTCTCGGTGCGCGACTCGTCATCGGTGAACGGCTTGTGGCAGGTGCAGGTGTCGTCCACGCCGTAGTCGCCGTCGACGTCGTTCCAGCCGGTGAACATCATGTCCATGTCGTTCCAGCTGCCGGGCCGGACATTGGCCGAGTACTGCAGCGCGGTCTGCAACTGGCCGTCGTAGAGCACGCCGTTCAGCTCGCTGTCGCGGTCGCCGCCGATCCGGCAGAGGTTGGCCACCTGGCCGCACCAGACGCCGGTCGGCGAGTAGCCGGGGGCGTCGTACTGCGGGGTGCCGGCGGCCACGATGACCGGGTCGGTGCGGGCCGGGTCGTTGGCGTTCAGCAGGTACGGGACGCCGGTGTGCACGGGCTGCGCGGAGACGCTCAGGGTGACCTTCGGGCGGCCCTGGGCGGCGGAGGCCGCGTCGAGCGCCTTCTGGAAGGTCTGCACCCGGGCGTACATCGACTCGGTGAGTTCCTTGCCCTCGCCCTGGGTGTAGTAGTTGTGGCCGTCCGGGCCGATGATCTGCGGGCCGTAGGGGCAGTCGTCGTACTTGACGTAGTCGACGCCCCAGGAGACGAAGTCGTTGGCGTCGGTGGTCTCGTGGCCCAGGCTGCCGGGGTGGCCCTGGCAGGTGGTGTAGGTGTCGGTGGCGTACAGGCCGAACTTCATGCCCTTGCTGTGCGCGTACCAGGCCAGGTACTGGATGCCGTTCATGGTCTGCCCGTTGACCACCTGCGACGGGAAGTTGTTCGGGTCCGGGGTCAGGTCGCCCGAGGTCGGGTCGTTGCCGGTGCCGTCGGTGCCGGAGACCGGGTTGCCGTTGGCGTCGTAGAGCTGCATCGAGCCGTACGAGGTCTTGACGAAGGGGGCGCTCTGGCCGCTGCGGTACGGGAGCGACCAGCCGTCGTCGATGGTGACGGTGTTGTAGCCCGCCGCCACCAGGCCGTTGGACGACATGAAGTCGATGGTGTCGACCATCTGCTGCTCGTTGACGCCGGTGCCCAGGCTGTTCCAGGAGTTCCAGCCCATCGGCGGGGTGAGGGCGTTGCCGTTGGCGAGTGCGGCGGCCGGGGGCGCGGTGGTGAGGGCGAGGGCGCCGAGTCCGGGGGTGGCGAGGGCCAGCGTCAGCAGCAGGCTGGGCAGGCGGGTGAGGCGTCGGGGTCTTACGCGCATGGGTGCGGCTCCAGGAGGGCGCGTGGAGGTGGGGGAGGTGGGGGTCGCACAGAAATACACAAGCGCCTCGGCGGATGCCGAGGCGCGGCCCACCGCTGCGGCAGCGGTACGAGCTGGGGGATCGCTGCTGCCGCCTGTGGGAGTGTAATTGCACATGCGATATGTCAACAGTCCCTATGCGGAACTTTGTTGACTCGTGATTGATTGTGTGCGGCGGGTGGGACCTGGGCGCGCCGAACCTGGGCGTGCCGGGTCAGGGCGCGCCCGGAGTGTCGGGCCCGCCGGTGTGGTCGAGCAGCGGCAGCAGGAGTGCCGCCGACCAGCTGAAGTTGCTGGAGTTGAGGCCCGCGCCGGTGAGCGGGTCGTAGTTCTCCCGGATCGGCTGGTCGCCCGTCAGCCCCTGAGCGGTGGCCAGCAGGCGGTCCAGCAGGGTGCGCGCGTCGGTGGCGTAGCCGTAGCGCTGGAGGCCGGTCAGCGCGAAGTAGGCCTGGTCCAGCCAGACCGCGCCACGCCAGTAGCCGGTGGCGTCGAAGCTCGGCGAGCTCTTCGCCACGCTCGGGAACGGCATCGCGGTGCCGAACTGCGCCGGATCGGTGAGCGCCGTCCGGATCGCCGCCGCCTGCGCGGGGGAGGCGACGCCGGTCCACAGCGGGGTGATCCCCTCCGCGCCCCGGCCCCGGCTGACCAGGCGGGCCCCGGTGTCGAGCGCGGTGTCGTAGAACCAGCCGGTCGCCGGGTCGTACATCCGCTCGCGCACCTGCGCGGCCAGCGCGTCCGAGGTGGCCTGCCAGTGGGCCGCCTCCCCGCCCCGGCCCAGTTGGGCGGCGATCAGCGCCAGGTAGTGGCGGTCGGCGGCCAGGTAGGAGTTGAGATCGACCGACTCCTGGTTGAGCGAGTAGCCGACCAGCGCGCCGGAGGCGTCGCGGTTCTCCAGGGGCGCTGTGCCGGAGGCGGCGTCGAAGCGCGGTGCGTCGTCCATGCCGCTCTCCCAGGCTGCCGCCTGCCGGATGTCCTCCGCCGTGGCGTTGCCCGGATCGACGGTGGCGCCGTACTCGGCCAGGCCGTCACCGGTGTGCTCGCGATCGCGCGTCCACCAGTCCTGATAGGCCGCCAACTTGGGGTAGAGCTCGGCCAGGAACGCGGTGTCGTGGGTGGTCTGGAAGACCTGCCAGACGGACCAGGCGGCCAGCGGCGGCTTCGAGTTGCGCTGGTTCCAGTTGCCGCCGCCGTGCGCCGGGTCGGTGTAGAAGATGCAGTCCGGGATCATCCCCGCGTCGTGCGGGTAGTTCGGATCGCCGGGCTGCACCTGGTAGTCGAACATCGCGCGGATCTGCGACTCGGCCAACCCCGGGTCGAAGACGGCGGTGCCGACCGCCTGCTTCCAGGTGTCCCAGGCCCAGCTGCCGCCGGTGAACCACTTGTAGGAGATCGACGGGGTCACCGTGTCGTGCCGCAGCGCCCCGGCGGGGCTGCGCCAGTTGGTGGTCAGCGTCTCCACCGCCTTGACCGCGAGCCGGCGCCGGTCGGCGGGCACGCTCGCGGTGGCCGCCGCCAGATAGCCGCGCCAGCGCCGGTCGACGGCGTCGGCGGCCCGCGCCACCGCCCCCGGCCGGCCCAGCAGTTCGCGGGTCGCCGCCTGTTCGCGGGCCCGCTCGGCGAGGGTGAAGGTGTAGGACTCGGTCCAGTCGACGTTCTGCCGTGCCCCGGGCGCCAGTTGGACGGGCGCGGCGGCCTCGGTGCGGTAGGAGTCGCCGCTGACCGTGGTGTTGACCGGGCGGTCGTGGGTGACCTCGAACCGCTCGGTACCGTCGCTCAGGAAGTCGTAGGTCTGCTGGACCCGGGCGAAGTCCACCGCCACCCCGCTGCCGGTGGCCAGCAGGCTGGGTGCGCTGCGCATCGGCTCGTCGGCGGGGCGCAGCAGATCGCCGCTCCAGCCGACGTCCAGGGTACGGGAGTTGGTGCCCTGGTTCGCCAGCGAGGCCTGGACCAGGGCGGTCCGGTCGCTGGTGAAGCGCAACTCCAGGGTCAGGCGCAGGCCCTGGCCGAGGTCGTAGTGCTCCTCCAGCCGGCCCGGCAGCGAGTCGAAGACCGGGGTGCCGCCCTGGGCGAGGTTCAACGGCTGGCCGTGCTCGCTGAGTTGGATCCGGGTGAAGGACTTGCTCAGCCACCACGGGTACTCGTGGGCGATGTAGAGCGGGCCGGTGAAGCCGCCGTACATCGCGCTGTCGCCGGGCGCCGGCAGGGCGTAGGCGTGCCAGGCACCCTGGTCGGCGAAGACGGTGATCGGGTTGCTGTCGGTGCCGTCGCCGGGCAGCGCGGTGTCGGGGGTGCCGTGCAGGTCCAGCACGTTGGCGTAGGCGGCGGGATCGGCGGCCGCGGCGGAGCCGGTGGTGGTGGCGCCGGCCGGGGCGGCGCAGACGGCGGCGGCCAGCAGGAGGGTGGCGGCCGTGGCCGCGGTGGTGCGGAGTAATCGTTTCATCGGAGCCTTCCTCAGGTGGCGGTCCTCGGGTGGAGCAGCACCGCGGCGTCGAGCGGGCCCAGGGTCAGCCGGTCGGCCTGGGCCGTCCCGGTGAGCAGGTCCCGGGCGCCGCGCCAGTGGTCCGGCAGCGCGACCTGCGCCGCGCGGTGGCCGTGATTGAGCAGGAAGAGATGGTCGCGGCCGTCAGGTGCCGTGCGCACGGTGGCCTCCACCTCCTCGGGGACGGTCAGCACCGGGGCGACGCCGGCGGCGGCGAGCAGCAGGTCGAGCACCGCGCCGGTGTCCGCGCCGAGGTGGCAGCCCAGGTACCAGGCGTTGGCGTGCCGGGTGACGGCGGGCCGCCCGGCCAGGGGGCCCTCGGCGTAGCGGGCGACGGGGACGGCGGCCTCGCACTCCAGCCACTCGCTCCAGAGGGTGGCGGCGAGCGTGCCGTCGCCGTCCCGCAGCTCCACCGGCACGGTGGCCCCGTCCGCCAGCGGCCAGCACTCGTCCACCACTACCCCGAGCAGCTCGCGCAGCGGGCCCGGCGCGCCGCCCGGGTGGACCTGGTCGTGCCCGTCCACCACGCCGCTGAACGGTCCGCACATCAACTGGCCGCCCTGTGCGGTGAATTCGGACAGCCACTGGGCGGTCTCCGGGCGCAGCAGGTAGAGATTGGGTGCCAGCACCGCGCGGTAGCCGCCCAGTTCGGTGCCGGGGCGGACGAAGTCCACCGCCACCGCGCGCCGGTGCAGCGCCGTGTACCAGGGCAGCAGCAGGGTCGACCAGCGCATCCGGGCCGACGGGTGCTCGTCCAGCTCCAGTGCCCACCAGGACTCCCAGTCCAGCACGATCGCCGTCTCGGCCCGCGAGCGCCCGCCCGCCACCGAGCCCAGCCGGGCCAGTTCGGCGCCGAACCGCACGGTCTCCCGCCAGCCGCGGGAGTCGGTGCCCCGGTGCGGCAGCATCGCGCTGTGGAACTTCTCGGTCCCGGCCCGCGAGGCCCGCCACTGGAACGAGAGCACCCCGTCCGAACCGCGAGCCACCGCCTGCAGTGCCCAGAGCCGGCGCTGCGCCGGCGTCTTGGGCAGGTTGACGGCCCGCCAGCTGACCGCTGACGGCGCCTGCTCCAGCAGCAGCCAGGGCGCGCCGCCCTTGAGCGAGCGCATCAGGTCGTAGTTCAGCGCCGCCCGCACCTGGGTCTGCGGATCGGCCGGGTCCGGGTAGGCGTCGTCCGAGACCAGGTCCTCCTCCTCGGCCCAGCGCCAGTAGTCCAGCGGTTTGGACATCGACATGAAGTTGGTGGTGACCGGTACCCCGGGGGAGAGTTCGGTCAGCACCGCCCGCTCCGCGCGATGGCAGGCCAGCAGCGCGTCCGAGCAGAACCGGCGCCAGTCCAGCTGCTGGGTCGGGTTGACCGGTCCGGGCGCCCGGCGCGGCGGCTCGACCTCGGCCAGCTCGCCGTACTGCTGGGACCAGGCAGCCGTTCCCCAGGCCTGGTTGAGCCGCTCGACCGAGCCGTAGCGGCGGGCCAGCCAGCGCCGGAAGTCGGCTGCCGACTCGGCGCAGAAGCACTCGGTGACGTGGTCGCCGTACTCGTTGTGCACGTGCCAGAGCGCCAACGCCGGGTGGCCGGCGTACCGCTGGGCCAGCGCCCGGGCCAGTCGCACGGCCGCCGCGCGGTAGACCGGCGAGGAGGGGCAGTAGTGCTGACGGGAGCCGAACTCCAGCCGCACCCCGTCGGCGGTGACCGGCAGCACCTCCGGGTGGGCGCGGACCAGCCAGGCGGGCGGCGAGGCGGTCGCGGTGGCCAGGTCGACGGCCACGCCGTGCCCGTGCAGCAGCTCCAGCAGCCGGTCCAGCCAGTCGAACTCCCAGCGCTCCGGCCCGGGTTGGATCCTGCCCCAGGCGAACACCCCGACCGTGACCAGGTTGACCCCGGCCTGCCGCATCAGTACCACGTCCTCGGCCCAGACCTCCTCGGGCCACTGCTCGGGGTTGTAGTCCCCGCCGTACAGCAGACCCGGCACCCGGGTCAGGTGGTGCGCGGCGGGGACACCGGACGTGGCGGGAGCGGCCACAGCTGCCTCCTGGGGCTGAGAGCGGGACGGCGGTGACCGATTTCCGTACAGCGGCACACAGAATCAAACGGAATCGGACCCGTACTCGTCAAGAGCGCGGTGCTGGGCGGCCGTTCGGAGCCGGCCCGCCCGGACGGCCCGGACAGCCCGCCCGGACAGCAGCGAACCCCGTCGAGACCGGGTCTCGACGGGGTTCGGAGTTGGTGTCCTGACGTCTGTTCAAACCTTCAGACCGTTACGGGTGATGTACCAGAAGTGGAAGCCGAACAGGCCGCCCAGTACGACCAGCCACTGCAGCGAGTTGACCAGCGGGACCGCCCCGATCGGCAGGGTGCAGGCGAAGACCACCCGGATCGCGGCGTCCAGCAGGAAGCCGCCGCCCCAGACCGCCGTCAGCAGCCGGATCTGGTGCCGGAAGACCGGCTCGGTGTGCCAGCGGTCCAGCCACACCTGGGCGCCCGCCTCGCCGATCTTCGCGGCGACGATGGAACGCGCGGCGGTGAGCATGAACGGCCGCTGGGTAGCCAGGGTGCCCAGCACCCAGAGGCCGACCACCCCGAAGAGCCAGCTGTCCCGGATCAGCAGGACCCGCGCGCTCCCGGTGACCAGCGACATCAGCGTGCCGGCCGCCAGCAGCACCAGGGTGAAGACCGGCATCACCTCGACCCGGCCGCGCTTGACCATCCCGTACACCATCCACGGCACCACCAGCACGCCGCTGATCACCAGGGCCGCCCACTGGCTCATGCCCAGGCCGGTCAGCAGGTAGTAGCCGCCCAGCGGCAGCCCCAGCTCGAAGACCAGCCCCTGGATCAGCTTCCGGCGCCCGGCTGCCGCCCTGGCCTTCGCCGCCGCGGCGTCCGGTGCTGCGGCGTCTGGTGCTGCGGCGTCCGGTGTCGCCGTGGCCTCGGGCGTCGGCTCGGCCGTCGCTGCGGTGGTCGGCTCGGCCGTCGGCGCGGTCGCGGTCCCGGCCCGGTGCTCCACGAGGTTCCCCATGACTGTCCTACCCCCAACTGAGTGATCTGTGTGACCTGCGAGAACTTCTGCCGTAGCTGTCGGGTCGCCGGCGCCCATCACGGCTCCCGGATGGTGGCGCGATCGAAGAGATCCGCCAACTCGCGCGCCAGCGGCGCCACGTCGAGATGCGGTTCGGCGTGCCAGCGCATCACCACCGCGTCGATGGCGCCGCGGATCGCGGTGACCATCACCCAGGCGTCGAACTCGCGGAACTCGCCGAGCTTCTGCGCCTCTTCCATCCGCTGCTGCTGGATGTCCATCACCGTGTGCAGCGAGTCGTGGTAGCCGTCCCAGGACGGGTCGTCGCCCCGGGTGTTGGGCAGCACCTCCAGCAGGGCCGCCAGGTGCTTGGGATAGACCGCGAGCAGTTCGATGTTGGCCTCGATGTAGGCCCGCAGCCGGCCGCGATTGCCCTCGGCCTGCTCGATCCGGGGCAGCATGTAGGCCTGCGACACCCGCATCACCTCGGCGGCGACCTCGCGCATCAGGTCGTCCTTGCCCGCGAAGTGGTACGAGATCATCCCGGTGCTGCTCAGCCCCGCCTGCTTCGCGATCTTGGCGAACGAGGTCTTCGCGTATCCGACCTCCGCGAGCACCTCGATCGCGCCCTGCACGATCTGGGTCCGCCGCGCGGACTCGGTGAAGGTTCGGCCCATCTGCCCGCTCCTTGCTTTCCCAAGCTGGTTCTTGCTTGCTCGCGCTGTTTCTTGCTTGCCTGAGCAAAACTGTAGGCCTGTTTGCTCAGGCAAGCAAGTCATGGCGGCCGATCGGATGAAGGTGCCGGATTCACGCCCGTTGAGCCCGTTGAGCCCGTTGAGCCTGCTAAGCCTGCTAAGCCTGCTAAGCCTGTTAAGCCTGTTAAGCCATGGAGAAAACGATTCGGCCGGGATCGAGATGATCCCGGCCGAATCGTCCGTGTCGCCAGGTGCCATCAAGACTGCCGCATGGCCGGGCGAACGTTCACCCCTGCTGTGGGGCGCCGCCCCCCTACCCGCCGCTGCGACCCGTGGTCGCCCTGACGCGGGACCGCCGGTTACGCCCCGGCCGCCGGCTGGTCAGGCCGGCCGCTGTGGCGCGGGGTTGCCGGCCGCTGTGGCTCGGGGGCGCGGCTCGGGGTTGCGGCCGGGAGTGGGCCAGGGTTGCCTCAGGGCCGGGTCAGGGCCTGCTCGGGGCGGATCCCGGATGGCCGGGGCGGGCGTGGCGCAGCAGACTTCTCGCTGTCACCGACCGGACCGCGAAGCACCGCCGAGGAGTACCGAGATGAGCATCACCACCGTGAACCGGCGAGCCAGGCAGCGTGGTTGGGTCGGTGCCGGTGCGGTCGGCGCGCTGGTGCTCGCCCTCACCACCGGGGTCGCGACCCAGGCCCAGGCCGCCGGCACGCTACCGCCCCCGAACGCCCAGGCTCTGGGCGCCTCGATCGCCGGCCTGCCGAACGCCCAACTGACCAGCGCGGTGGTGCTGGTGGACGGTGACAACGGCCGCTGGTCGGGCACCTCCGGCAGCGGCGACCTGGCCACCGGCCGTCCGGTGGCGGCCGACGGGCGGTTCCGGATCGGCAGCATCTCCAAGGTCTTCACCGCCACCGTGGTCCTGCAACTGGCCGCCGAGCACCGGGTGGACCTGGACGGCACCATCCAGCAGTACCTGCCCGGCGCCCTGCCCGCCTCCTACCCGCCGATCACCGTACGCCAGTTGCTCAACCACACCAGCGGCCTGCCCACCGGCGGCGACCTCGGCGGGGACGACGGCAGCGCGCAGTGGTTCGTCGAGCACAAGGACGAGAGCTGGACGCCCCAGCAGGTGGTGGCCGAGGCCGGCACCCACCCGATGCAGTTCCAGCCCGGCACCGCCCAGCAGTACAACGGCCTCAACTACTACCTGGCCGGCCTGCTGATCGAGCGGGTCACCGGCCACTCCTACGCGCAGGAGGTGACCGCGCGGATCCTGCGTCCGCTCGGGCTCCACCACACCTCGGTCCCCGCCGCCGACGACACCCGGCTGCCGCACCCGACCGCGCACGCCTACCTGACCGTCACCCGGCCGGACGGCTCCACCGAGCACGCCGACGTCACCGACCAGAGCCCCTGGCCGTGGGCGGAGGGCGGCATGATCTCCAGCGCGCCCGACCTCGACCACTTCCTGACCGCGCTGCTGCACGGCCGGCTGCTGCCGCCCACGCAGCAGGCCGAACTCTTCTCGGTGCCCGACGTGCCGAACTTCCAGAACCCGAACTGCGACATCGGCCTGACCGCCGGGCGCGCCTGCTTCAGCACCGGGCTGATGCGGTTCAGCCCCACCGCCGGTGTGGTGCTCTGGGGCAAGACCGGCAGCCGCCCCGGCTACAGCAGCGGCATCTTCGCCACCCAGGACGCGGACCGCGACCTGGTCTACTCGCTCACCCCGACCAGCCGCGACGGTGCCTCGTTCGCCGCCCAGTACAAGATCGCCAGTGCCGCTTTCGACCTGGGCGGGCACTGAGCTTCCCCGAGCGCCTGGTCAGGGGTGGTAGAGCTCGCTGATGCTGGTGATCCGGCCGGACCCGTCGACGGTGATGTCGTAGTTGTTGCCGTAGCAGGGGGAGGGGTTCCCGGTGGGGTTGTTGGTGGTGCAGTGGACGATGTGCGTCAGCAGGGTGTCGATCGAGACGTTCATGCCGCCCTCCGACGCGTACTGCCCCACCAGGTGGGCCGTGGCGCCCGGGGCGAAGGTGTACGAGCTGTTCTGGTTGACGGGCTGGTAGTAGCCGTCGTTCGGGACGTCCGGGCCGCAGACGAACTTCGTGGCGTTCGCGCCGATCCGGTCCGGATCGGCCCAGCCCACGGTGGCGTTGATCACCGTGTGGCCCGGGTGGTTGGCGTTGGCCGTGCAGTCGGCGGTCGGGGTGGTCGGGGTGGTCGGGGCGGCGGTCGGCTTGGCGGCGGGCTTGGAGGCCGTCGGCTTGGCGGACGGCCTGGTGGTCGGCAGCGCGACGGGGGTCGGCGCGTTCGCCACCGGTGCGGCGGAGGGCGCGGCGGCGCTCGGGGCACTCGGGGAACTCGGGCTCGTGCCCGGGTCGGTGTTCGTGCTCGGGCTCGCAGCCGTGCGCGCGCTGCTCGCACCCGCGCTGGGCGTGCTGTCGGGGCCGCAGGCGGTGAGCGACAGGCCCAGCGCGGCGGTCAGCAGAGCGGTGGTGGCGAGAAGTCGGTTGTTCCGCATGGTGCGTGTCCCCCTGAGGTCGAAGGGGCGGCACCTGCGGCCACCCACACCCGGGAGTACGGAGCCGCCCACTGCCCTGGTTGGGCCTGTTTCACGCCTGTGACGATCGTGGATGACCTGTGACCAAGGCCCCGAACAGGCTCGTTCCCGATCCGACCGGCCGCTACCCCAGCGCTGCCCGGGCCGCCTGTGCCATGGCCGTGATGCCGGTGCGCAGCGTCAGTCCCACGTACGGGCGGAACTCGGGGGAGTGGTTGGGGGGTAGTGCGGCGAGTTTTTCGGCGGGGGTGGTGCCGGGGGCGGCGGACCACTGCTGGGGGCCGATCATGCCGAGCATCCAGTAGGCGGTGCGGATGTCGGGGATGCCGTGCAGGTGCTGGCCCGCCGGGCCGAAGAGGGGGAAGTCCTCGGTGGCCGGTGAGGGGGGCCAGTCGGTGACCCGGGGCGGGCCGAAGGCGGTTTGGTGGGCGGTGCGGATGGTGGAAGTCAGGTCGGCGTCAGGGAGGTTGACGCCGGAGCTGGAGAGTGCTTCCACTTCCGGCTCGCGCGGGCAGCCGGAGGCCAGTGCCTCGCCCTGGGCGACGCGTTGGACGGTGGCGGTGATCCGGTCCAGGGTGTGTTCGGAGAAGGCGCGCGCGGTGACCGTGAGGGTGGCGAGGTCGGGGATCACGTTGCCCGAGCTGCCGGCTTGGAGTGAGCTGACGGTGACCACGGCCTGTTCGGCGGCGCCGACTTCCTGGTTGACCACGCCGGGCAGCCGCAGCACGATGGCGGCCGCGACCGGGACCGGGTCGATCGCCAGGTGCGGGGTGGCCGCGTGGCCGCCGCGTCCGTGGATCACCACGCGCAGGGTGCGGCTGCCCGCCGTCATCGGGCCGCCGTGGCCGTGGGCGACCAGGCCGGCCGGCAGGGGGGCGGTGTGCTGGGCGAGGACCACCGAGGGCGGTTCGAAGCGCTGGTAGAGGCCGTCGGCCAGCATCGCCCGGGCGCCCTGGAGGGTCTCCTCGGCGGGCTGGCCGACCACCAGCAGGGTGCCGCGCCACCGCTCGAGGTCGGTGGCCAGCTCGGCCGCAGCCCCGGCGGCGCAGGCCAGGTGCATGTCGTGGCCGCAGGCGTGCATCACCGGGACGGTGCGCCCGTCGGCGGCGGTGGCGGTGACCGTGCTGGCGTAGGGCAGGCCGGTCTGCTCGCGCACCGGCAGCGCGTCCAGTTCGGCGCGCAGCATGACCACCGGGCCCGGCCCGTTGCGCAGTACGCCGGCCACGCCGTGGCCGCCGATGCCGGTGGTGACTTGGTAGCCGGCCTCGGTGAGCCGGTCGGCGAAGGCGGCGGCGGTGCGCTGTTCGGCGCCGGAGAGCTCGGGGTGGCGGTGCAGGTCGAGGTAGAACTCGGCGGCCCGGGTGAGCGGGTCACTGGCGGTGGTCATCCGGGGCGCTCCGGGGCAGGTCAGTAGGGGTGGTCAGTGGGGTGCCAGTGGACCGCCCCCTGGGGTGCCAGCGGCATTTCGTAGAACTGGTGGTGCGGTGAGCGCCGGCCGCAGTTCGCTTCCCTGCACTCTGAAGGAGTTCCCATGGCTGACAACTCTCTTGCCTCCCTTGCCGAGGAGATCCTGAACCTCGAGTCGGAGACCTTCGAGATCAGCGACTACTCGGACACCAGCGAGGTCATGCTCGGCTCCTCGACCAGCTGCTCGAGCACCAGCACCTGCTCCAGCACCACCAGCACCACCAGCTGCACCGCCTGATCAAGCTTTCTGATCAAGCTTTCTGATCGAGCGGCCTGCATCACGGCTGGTTCCGCCCCGCTCCCGTGGACTACGGGAACGGGTGCGGGACCAGCCGTAGTTCGTTGTCGGTCAAGTCGGTGTCGCGCAGCCCGGCGCGGTGTTGCGCGGTGCGCAGTCGGGGCATGGTCAGGGCGCGTTGGCGGGGCCAGCCGAAGTCGATCGGGAGCAGGCCGGGGACGAGAGTGCAGACGGTGCGCAGGCCGAGTCGGGCCTGTTCGGGGGTGGTCTGGTCGACGGCGATCACGTCGTAGCCGGCCCGGGCGAGTTCGTCGCGGCAGAACAGCAGGTCGTCCAGCAGGTCGCCGGTGTCGGGCCGTTGCTTGCGCCAGTCCTGGTAGGTCTGGTCTGTGTCGCGTCGCTGGGTGGGTTCCAGGTAGCTGCGGGCGTGTTCGGCCATCTGCGGCAGGCCGAACAGCGCGGCGTGGTCGGGCAGTCGGCGCACCAGGTCGAAGTCCTCGGCCATCGCCGCCAGTTCGGCGGGACGGGCGCTGACCTGGCCGGGCAGGTGGGGGATGTAGGTGAGGATCTCGGAGACGGCCGATTCCACGGTGGCTTCCGGGTCGAAGCCGGCGGAGGCGGCGAAGGCGAGGGTGCCGGGGCCGCCGTCCTCGCGTACGGCGAGTGCGGTGACGACGGGGACGGCGAGGTCGATGCGGTTGTCGTAGGCGTGCACCCGGTAGCCCTGGAGTGCGGCCCGGTCGACCATGGCGCGCAGCGCCGGGCCGGTGTGCGCGTCGAGGTCGAGTTCGGGTAGCGGGGCGTTGCCGTACCAGGCGAGGAGGAAGGCGTCGCGTTCGATCAGTTCGAGCAGGCCGAAGAGGATCGCTTCTTCGAGGCAGCTGCCGATGGCGCAGCCGTTGGAGCATTCGAAGACGAAGTTGTCGGCGGCCATTCCGGCGCTGTAGTAGCAGAGTCGGGCCGGGACGAGGATCGGGCGCTGGTCGCGCAGTGACCAGCCGGGCACCCAGGGGATCGGGCGGTCGGGGTCGAACGGGCTGATCATCGGGTCGAGTTGGTAGGTCCGCTCGGAGTAGAGGCCGCAGTCGCGGGGGTCGAGCGCGCCGCCGGCCAGGTTGCGGTAGGAGTCGGTGAGCAGGGGCGCGGTGCGGCGGCGGTGGGTGCCGGCGTAGCGCTCCAGGCCTTCGAGGAAGGCCAGGTCGCGGCTGGTGGCGAAGGTGTTGGCCTGGCCGCTCCAGGTGACGTCGGTCAGTCCGGCGTAGCCGCGCATGAAGACGCTGCCCGCCACCGGCGCGGTGGTGGGCGAGGTGACGTCGGACCAGGTGCCCGCGCCCAGGACGCCGCAGACCGGGTTGGCCAGCGCGTCGGCGGGCAGGGCGTAGGAACTCGCGGGGCGCAGCCGGTAGTCGTCCGGGCCGGGTTTGGGTCGGGAGACCAGCGGCAGCACCGGACCCTCGCCCACCGAGGGGGTGCCGGTGGACGTGCAGGACGGGCAGAGCGGTTCGGCGAGCAGCGGCACGCTCTGCACCCGCAGGGTCTCCAGGTCGAGCCGGGAGACCTGGGCGAGCGGGCCGCCGGTACGGGCGCTGACGGCCCGCAGCAGCGCCCAGACGGCGTCCACGGCGTGCTCGGTGAGTACCGGCCAGTCCGCGTCCACGGCGGTCAGTGACGAACCCGCTTCCAGGGCTTCGCGCTCGGTGCGGCTGCGCAGCCGCTGCCAGCGCATCGCCAGGCAACTCCCGCACGCGGCAGGCGCGTCGGGCGTGCCGGGCGGGCCGCCCCAGGGGCCGATCAGGACGGCCTGCGAGCCGAGGTGGACGGTGGCTCCGGCCCGCTGCCGGGCGGCTTCGGCGGGTTCGGGGCGCAGCAGGTCGGTGCCACCGAGCACGGTCACCTCGGGCGCCGGCTGCCCGTGCGCGGCAGCCCAGGCGGCCAACTGCTCCGCCAGTCGGTCCCGGGCGGCGACCAGAATCTGACGATCAGTCATTTCGTGTTGCTCCAGCGGAAGAAGCGGGAGGCGACCAGCGCGAAGAGCAGCGCGAAGCCGACCAGTGCCACGCAGTCCAGGGCGGGGGTGCCGAATCCGCCGCGTCCGCCCATGGCGTCGGTGACGCCCTCGTCGAAGTAGCGCAGCGGCAGGACCCGGGAGAGTGAGCGCAGCCAGCCGGGCATCAGGTCGATCGGGTAGAAGGCGCCGGAGAGGAAGGCCATCGGCACCATGACGCAGTTGGCGACGGCGGCCACCGCTTCGGGGGTGTTGGCGAGGGTGCCGACCACCAGGCCGAGTGCGGCGAAGGCGGTGATGCCCAGCACCAGCACCGGCAGGGCGAGTGGCCAGCGGTCGTCGAGTCGCAGGCCGAAGGCGGTCAGTGCGACGAGGGTGAAGAGCACGGCCTGGATCAGGCCGGTGCCCAGGGCCACCAGGTAGCGGGCGCCGAGGACGGTGCGCAGTGGGGTGGGGGTGCGCCAGATCAGGCGCAGCAGGTCGTCGCGGCGCCAGTGCATCAGGGTGAACGCGACCCCGAACAGGGCGGCGTTGCCGATGCCCCAGGAGAGCACCCCGGGGGCGATGTAGTTGATGTAGGACAGGCCGCCGTTGACGGACTGGCCGTGGAAGATCAGGCCGAAGACGACGAGGAAGACCAGCGGGAAGGCGAAGGTGAAGATCACCGAGGTGCGGTCGCGGACGTAGGCCAGGTAGCTGGCCCGGGTGACGGCGGCGTAGGCGTTCACGCGTGGCGCTCCGATCCGGTGAGTTCCAGGTAGGCGTCCTCCAGGGTCGCGGTGCGGGTCTGCACCTCGGTGAGGTCGACCAGTTCGCCGAGCGCGATCAGCACCCGGTTGGCGGCCCTGGTCCAGAGCACCAGTTCGCCGCCCTCGACGGTGACCCGCTCCACCTGCGGCAGTTCCTGGGCCTGACTGACCGTCAGTAGATTTATCGGGAGGGTGAGTCGGGTGGGTGAGGCCAGGGACCTGATCAGGTTGCCGGGGCTGTCCACGGCCAGGATCTTGCCGCGCGCGATGATCGCCACTCGGTCGCAGAGCGTCTGCGCCTCCTCCAGGTGGTGGGTGGTGTAGACGACGGTGCGCCCCGCTGTGCGCAGCGTGCCGAGCACCTCCCACAGGGAGCGGCGGGCGGCGGGATCCAGGGCGGCGGTCGGCTCGTCCAGGAAGATCAGTTCCGGGTCGTGCACCAGCGCGGTGGCCAGGGCCAGGCGCTGGCGCTGGCCACCGGACAGGTCACTGACCCGGCTGTCGGCCTTCTCGCCCAACTCCACCAGGTCCAGGGCGCGTCGGGCCGCGCCGGAGTCCAGGCGGTAGAGCGCCGCGACGGTCTCCAGGTGCTCCAGTGCGCTCAGCCGGGTGAAGAAGGCGGAGGCCTGGGTCTGGATGCCCAGGCGGCGCAGCAGGGCGGTGTTGCGTGGCCAGGGCTGCTCGCCGAGCACGGCCACGCTGCCCGCGTCCGGTTTGCGCAGGCCCTCGATGATCTCCACCAGGGTGGTCTTCCCGGCACCGTTGGGGCCCAGGATGCCGAAGAACTCGCCCTGTTCGACGGTGAGGGAGACGCCGTCGAGGGCCTGCGTCTGCCCGTACCGCTTGGTTACGCCGTCCAGGGCCACGGCGGGACCGGGTCGGCTCTGCGCTGTGCTCATCTGCCGCTTGCTTTCTGTTGCTGCCATCAGGTGGTCTGCCGTTTCCGGTAGTTGCGCAGGAGCAGGCCCGCTGCCCACAGGGCCGCGGCTGCGGTGGCGGCCAGCAGCGGGGCCCAGCCCGCCACGGGTGCCCAGTCGGCCGGGAGCAGCCGGCGGGCCAGTGGTGCCAGGGCCGCGAGGGCGGCGGCTGCCAGGGCCGCGCAGAGCAGCGCGTAGCCGCCGTACGCCAGCCGCAGTCGGGTGGGGTAGCCGCTCAGGCCCGGTCCGCGCCGCACCGCCGCGCGGGCTGCCAGGCCTGCGAAGCGGCGGCTCTCGGTGGCCAGTTGCAGGCAGTCGAGGGCGTAGCCGAGGGCCTGGTAGCCGTCCAGTGGCGGTAGCGGCAGCAGGTTGGCGAAGGCCAGCACGGTGCCGAGCAGTAGCAGGCCGCCGAGGAAGGGGCGGGCCTGGGCGTGTGGTGGCAGCAGGCTCCAGGCGGGGTAGAACGGCAGCAGGAAGACCAGGTTGGCCAGCGCTCCGGCGCCGGCGGTGGCGAGTTGTTCGCGGCGCCGGGTGAAGAACTGGACGTCCGCGACCTCGCAGTACAGGTAGGTCATCGGCAGCCGCCAGCGCAGCCCGATCTCGGTGATCCGCCCGCCGTACGCCCGCCCGACCAGGCCGTGCGCCAGCTCGTGCAGCGCGAGGCCCAGCCAGAGCAGGCAGCCGACCGCCAGCAGCGCGACCGGCTGGTGGAACAACTGATCGGTGTTGCGCCATAGTTCGCCCAGGTGCGCGGCGACTGAGCTGAGCAGCGCCGCCACCAGGGCCAGCAGCGGGACGAGGAACCAGCGGGTGCGGGCGAAGCCGGTGGCCGCATGCAGCCGATCCAGCAGCGCGGGGGCGTCCGCGACCAGCTTCGCCCGGCCGTTGAGCACGGTCGAACGCACCGGCGGGGCCGGCGGCTCCGCGGCGGGGGCAGGGGCGTCGGCGAGCAGGCCGCGGCCGTAGAGCAGGCCGAGCAGTTGCTGCCACTGCGCCTCGCCGAGTCGGGCCCGGAACTGCTGGGCGTAGCTCTCGCCGAGTTCGGCCAGTGACCGGGTGCCGTCGAGGCGGGTGATCAGGAAGTGCTCCTTGGCGCCGATCTCCAGCCGTTTGCCGCTGACCGGGTCGCGCAGCAGGTGGACCACGGCCGTACCGCGCCGCAGCGGGCGGCTGATCCGCAGCTCCGGGCGGATCCGCGGCCGCAGCTCCAAGAGCTGACGTGTCGTCATGCATCCACCGCCCGGGATGGTTCGCGCAGTGCGCGGGCCAGGACGTAGGAGAGGTAGGCCTCGTCGCGGACGGTGACCGAGAGGCGGTTGTTGGTCATGTGCGCGTACGGGGAGAGGAGCATCGGCAGGGCCTGGGCCGGGTCGGTGACGGGCAGGTCGCGTTCGCCGTCCCAGGAGCGGAAGACCAGCTCGCCGCGCTCGGCCAGCTCCACGGCCCGGGTGCGCAGTTGGAGGCAGTGCTCGGCCCAGCCGCGCAGCAGGTTGGGCAGTTGTTCCAGGGCCCGGTCGTCGACTGCCGCGCGGATGGCGGTGAACCGTCCGGCCAAGGCCTCGCCGGTGCTGCCGTAGGCCCGGTCGTAGCCTTGCTGGGTGGTGAAGTTGGTGCCCGCGAACGCGCCGTTCCAGAAGGCGTGGTAGCGGTCCAGGAAGGTGAGCAGCTGGTCCTGGTCGGGCAGGAAGCAGGCCGACATGGTCATCATCAGCTGCGCGGCCAGGCCCAGCACCACGGTGCGCAGGTGCAGGTTCATGGTGCGGGTGGCCTCGATGACCAGGTCGCTGGAGTGCTGGAAGTGCCACTCGGCGAGCTCGATCCCGGCCGGGCCGCCGTACTTGCCGTACTCGGGCTCGTACGGTTCGGTGCTGAAGGTGTTGTTGGGGCGCAGCCGCATCTTGCCGTCCGGTCCCAGCAGCCGGGCCCGGTCCTCCTCGCGGTACTCCAGCTCGAAGAGCGTGTTGTAGAGGTCGGCGAAGAAGCTGTCCTTCACCTCGTAGAGCGCGGGTCGCCGGCGCAGGAAGGCCTCGATCGCGGCCTGGGCGCGGGCGCGGACCGGCTCGGCGGCGGCGGGGGAGACCGGGCGCAGGCGCAGCCGCAGGTGCGGGCCCTCCAGCCAGTAGTTGATGAAGAAGTACCCGGCGAGCAGGCCTTCTTCGGTCAGCTCGGTGACCAGCGGCCGTACGCACTGCAGCAGCAGCGGGCGCGGGCTGGCGGCGTAGAAGACGTGGTGGGCCTGCCAGTCGCCCAGGGCGGCAGGTGGGGTGGCGGGCGGGGTGCTGGGGTCAGTCAAGGCTCGGCGCTCCTCGGGGGGCGGTCTGCTCGGGGGCCGCGCTCTGCGGCGCCGGGATGATCTCCAGGGCGACCTCGGCGACGTGCCGGCCCTCGGTGGAACGCACGTGCAGCTCGTCGTCGCCGGGCAGCATCTCCTCCAGCACCAGCCGCCACGGGCCGCCGCTGAGCAGGCCGTCCAGGGCGAGCAGCGAGAGCGGGCTGGCGAAGTCCACGTACTGCGGCTTCACCGCGCCCAGCCTGCCGCCGCCCTCGCCCTCGCCTGCGGGGTGTGCGCGGGCGAAGACCTGGACCGGCAGCCGGTGGTGGCGGCGCCAGCGCTGCCACTGCAGGAAGCGCTGCGCCTGGCTCTGGCCCGGCTCGGGGTGCGGTAGCGCGTCGGGGGCGGCGGTCCAGCTGCGCCGGTGCAGCACGAGGTGGTCGTAGCGGACCCGGGGGCGGCGGGTCACCCCGTCGCGGGCGGGCCCGGTCGGGACTCCGCGCCACAGTTCCGGGGTGACCCGGGAGGTCGGGGAGAAGAGCAGCAGGCTGCGCGGCGTCTCGGGGAGCACCATCGGGACCAGGTAGCCCAGGTAGACCGGGATGACCTCGCGGTCCAGGCGCCGTGAGCGCAGCAGCAGGCGGTCGGTGGCCTCGTCGTGTTCCACCAGGAGGTCGTCCAGGTGGAGTTGGGCCGCAGTGGGGGCGGTGCTGGTCTCGCCGGGGCAGACGAGTTCGTAGTCGGTCAGCCGGGCGTGCAGGTTGAGGTTGGTGGTGGCCGCGCCGGCGGTGACCTCGGCGAAGACCGCGCCCGGCGGCTGGGCGGCGCGCAGCGTCTCACGCAGGTCGGCGGGTAGGTCGGCGGGCTGGTCGGTGCTGGTTGGTTGCTCGAAGCAGTGGGTGAAGCGGGTGAAGGGGAAGGCCAGGCCGCCGTAGGAGTGGTTGAGGACCACCAGGGGCTCGTCCTGGCGGCGGGCCAGCTGGACGAAGTGGCTGTGCGGGGCGAAACCCCGCCCGATCGGCGCGAGTTCGCCGGCGACGGCGGCCAGGTCGGCCCCGGTCAGCAGCAGCTCCTCGCAGTCGTCGCCGCCCTGCTCCCACAACGCCCGCATCCGGCGGCTCAGTTCAGCGCGGGCGCGGTCCAGTGCGGTGAGTTCGGGCAGGTTCAGCCAGTTCTCCTCGGGGAGGTAGGCGCCGTCCTCGCCCTGGGCCGCCTTGAGCGAGGTGAACTGCAGGTACTGGTTGAAGATGTCCTCGTGGAAGTCGTGCACCAGCTGGAGCAGGTCGGCGCATTGGCCGCCTGGTCCGTAGCGGGCCAGGAAGAAGCCCTTCAGGGTCAGGCGCTGGGCCAGGCCGAGGTCGAAGACGGGCAGGATCGCGGCGAGTTCGCCCAGCGGGCGGGCGGCGAGCTGGGCCCACTCCAGCGCATCGGCCCCGACCTCGCCCGCCGCCACGTCCTCGTAGAGCAGGGTCTGCGGCACGGCGCCGGCCTCGGGTGCCAGCCACTGCTGAAGCTGCGTCAACTCCGTCCGCAGCTCCGCGAGCAGGGCACGGCGCATCGCCGCGTCGCCGGCCGGGTAGCGGTCGATCGCGGCGGCCGGCGCGTCCAGCCGCTCGGCGACTGCCGAGGCCCACGGGCGCTCCAGGGCCCGCAGCGCGTCCTGGAAGGCGCGCACCGGGTCGCCGGCGTGCACATCGGTGGCCAGCGCCGGCTGCTGCAGCATGCCGACCTCCAGCAGCGCCCGCAGGTAGTGCTCGGCGTCCTCGGTGCTGCCGCCCGCCTGGGCGTGCAGCAGGTCGGCCAGTTCGCCGTAGCGGATCAGCGCCCGCTCGCGGAAGCAGCCGATCAGCTGCTCCAGGACCCCGCTCAGCCGCAGGAAGAACAACCGGTCCCGCGCCGCGTCGAAACTCACCGGCGTGGCACCGTCGGCGGCCGTGACCGAACGCTGCACGTAGCGCACCCGGTCCTCGGTCAGCTCCCAGCCGGAGGCCAGTGCCAGCGGCAGATCGCGCCGGCGCACCGGATCGGCGGCGATCAGCTCGGCCAACCGGGCCAGCGCCACCACGTTGAGTCGCGGGTGGCTGCCGCGCCCCGTGCCGACCACCAACTCCGGCTGCGGGAGCGGTGCGT
Organism: Kitasatospora sp. NBC_01266; assembly: GCF_036242395.1. Classification (NCBI taxonomy): domain Bacteria; kingdom Bacillati; phylum Actinomycetota; class Actinomycetes; order Kitasatosporales; family Streptomycetaceae; genus Kitasatospora; species Kitasatospora sp. NBC_01266. The sequence goes on from NZ_CP108458.1 coordinate 6,769,648, forward strand.
CGATACTGCCCGACGCGTCGCAGGGGTCTGGTGCGTCGAACGTACCTACCGCGACCGGGGTGAAGGTGCTGAACGGGCTGGTCTTGCAGGCCGTGCGGTAGAGGTAGGAGAGCAGTGAGCGCTCCATCTTGCGGGCACGCTTGTCCAAGGCCGCACCCGGCTCGCCCAGTTGGGCCGGTAGCCGCTCCGCCAGCGAGGGCGAGGCGAGCAGCAGGCCCAGGCGCAGCTCGTCGCGCTCGGCGAGCTTGCGCAACACGCCTCGGGTGTCCGCGAGTTCGGCGGCCAGCGTGGGCTCGCCGAGGTCCGCGAGAGCGGCCAGCCGCTGCCGGGCGCACAGCCACTCGGCCAGCCGCACGCCGGTGGGCGCCGCCAGCCGCTCGGCGAGCGCGAGCGCCGCATCCAACTCGGCGGGCAGCCGGTTGTTGAACACCTGCCTGCGCAGGGCCAGCAGTTGACGCCGGAACCCGGCATCCTCACTGGCCGCCACCAGCGCGCCGAGCGGCTCGTTGAGCCCGTCGGCGAGCTCGGCCAGCCGCTCCTCCTCGGCCAGCAGCCGCTCGGCCCAGCCGACCGACTCCGGCGCCCGCAGGCCGTGCACGGCCTCCACGGGCAACCCGCCGAAACGCAGCATGAACTGCCGGCCGAGGCCGTACCGGTGGGACGTTCCCGCGCTCAAGTCTTCCCCCCGCATGTCAGGCGATCCGGTGGTCGAAGTCAGCCTCGGCGCGCTGCTCCTGGCCGACCATCATGATCAGCATCGGGATCTCGCCGGTGTCGGTCAGGTCGAGGTGCTCGGCATAGGAGACGCAGTCGAAGCCCAGCGCCACCCCGCAGGCCAGCCCGGCCGCGGCGGTGGCGGTGTAGAGGGCCTGCGAGGTGGCGCCGACGGTCGCGTTGACCAGCCGCAGGCCCCGGTCGCCGACGGTGTCGAGCACGGCCGCGGTCGGCGCCGCCACCATGATCACCGCACCGGCCTGCTCCAGGTTGTAGTTCGCCAGGAAGTAGTTGGCCTGCAGGAACGCGCCCGGTGCCCCGTCCCGCAGCGGCTCCAGCCGGTGCGGCGAACCCTCGGCCCCGCCCGGGTGGTAACGGTAGACGCCCGGCGCCACGCCCGTGACGTGGTTGGCGAAGACGTACAACCGGGTCAGCGCCGGGCCCTCGCCCGGCTGCGCGTCGCTGTCCAGCCGCCCGGCCGCCGCGCTGGCCGCCAGCGCCGTGGCCAACTGCTCGGCGCTCATCGCCGGAGCGGCGGTGAACCGGCCGAAGCTGCTGCGCCGGGCCCGCAGCGCGGTGCGCACGTCGGCGGTGAGCGCCTGCGGCTGCGGCAGCGCCTGCCACCCGGCCTCGGCTCCGGCCTGGGCCGGGGCGGGTGCGGCCAGCGCCGCGTCGAGCGCCCCCGGGTCCGGCCGCTCGGCGGCGCCAGCCAGGGTGGCGGCGTGCACCCGCCGCACGGTCTCGAAGCCGAACACCCGGCGCGAGCGCTCCTGGTCCGCCAGCCGCACCCGCACCCCCTCCGGCTCCAGGACGGGCTGGTCTGCGGGGAGTTCACGGCTGCCCTCCCAGCGCAGCGGTACCACCGCGAAGACGCCCTCCTCCTCGGGCGCCATGCCCAGCAGCCCGGTCAGCCGCGGCTCGTCGAACCAGAGCGCGGCACCGATCCGCAGACCGTGCGCGCCGGCCCAGATCCGCCAGGTCTGCAGCAGCGCGCCGATGTCCATCGCGACCACGTGGTAGGAGAAGCTGTTGTACTTGAAAGCGTTCTGCCAGAACTTCACGCCCAGCACCAGGAACTGGTCACCCGGCGGACCGAACTCGCCCACCGCCGCCCGGACCTGTCCCGACACGTCACCGGTCAGCAGCCGCTCCATCGCGTGCTGCCCCGTCGCGTAGTGGTAGACGCCCGGAGTGAACGGGCCGCTCGGGCCGCAGACCCAGTGCACGCCGATGGGATAGAGGCCACCGCCCGACGCGGTGCCCCGGGAGAAGTTGGCGTGCGTCCACAGCGGCAGCGAACCCAGATCGGAGTTGGCCTGCACGGCCAGCCGCCGCCCGGTCAGACCGTAGGAGTCGCGCAGCATCCCGCCCAGCAGCTCCAGCGTGAAACCGCCGTCCCCCACCGGGCCGAACAGCCCGCGCCGCACGCTCGCCGCCGCGTCCACCGCGCCGTCCGGCAGCGGGAACCGCTGCGCCTCGGGGAAGTACTTGCCCTTGCGGGGCCGGTCGGCCCAGTCGGGCACGAAGTCGGCCGGCTCCATCGGGACGCGACCGCGCCGCATCACCGCGGTCGCGTACTCGTGGGCGTAGCCCATGGTGGCTCCTCTTCCAGGTAGGGCGGTGGCTCAGGGGAACGGGTGCGGGGCCGGGTTGAGGTCCTCGGGGCGCAGGTCGCGTTCGCGCAGGCCGGCTTCGCGTGGTGCGGTGCGCAGTCGGGGCATGGTCAGGGCGCGTTGGCGGTGGTGGCCGAAGTCGATCGGCAGGAGGCCGGGGACCAGCACGCTGGCGGTGTGCAGTCCCAGCGCGCGTTGTTCGGGCATGGTCTGGTCGATGGCGATCACGTCGAAGCCGCTCGCGGTGACGGCCGTGACGCAGGTGCGCAGGTCCTCGCGCAGGTCGGTGCCGGGGTGGATCGCCCGCGCGCCGGTGGCCATCGAGGCGGGTGCGGTCCTGGTCCCGCGCTCGCGCAGCAGGAAGTCGGCGTACCCGGCCATCTGGGGCAGTCCGTAGAGCAGCGGGTGGTCGTGCAGCACCCGGACCTGGTCGAAGTCGGCCGCCATCGCGCGCAGCCGTGCTTCCTGGCGGGCGGTGCGGCGGCGCAGGTTGACGGCGTCGGTGGCGATCTCGCAGAGCCCGGCGGCCAGCGCCGCCTCCGGGTCCAGGCTGGCGCCGGCGCCGAAGCAGAGCCGTCCCAGGCCCCCGTCGATCCGCTCGGCGACCGCCGTCACCACCGGGATCGGGAAGCTGATCCGGGTGTCGAAGAACCGGGCCCGGTAGCCGTACATCTCCAACCGGTCGACCATCGCCCGGGTTTCGGGGCGCCGGCTGGCCTGTGGATCCAGTTCGGGCAGCGCGAGTTGCCCGTACCAGGCGAGCAGGAAGGCGTCGCGCTCGATGACCTCCATCAGCCCGAAGTAGACCGCCTCCTCCAGGCAGCCGCCGGAGGCGCAGCCGTTGGAGCTCTCCTGGACGAAGCGGTTCGTCAGCCCGCCGGGCGCGTGGTAGTAGGTGAGGATCTCGGGGACCAGCAGCGGCTGTTCGTCGCGCAGCGACCAGCCCCACACCCAGGGGATCGCCCGCTCGGGCGTGAACGGCCGTATCTGGGGCTGGAGTCGGTGGAACTCGTCCGAGTACAGGCCCACCGCGCGCGGGTCGAGCAGCCGCTCGCCCCGCTCCCGCAGCTCGTCCAGGGACGCGAACACGGTGGTCCGGCGCCCGCGCGGGCGCATCCCGGCGAACCTCTCCAGGCCTTCCAGCAGGCCCACTTCGGTGCTGGTGCGGTAGCCGGCGGTGTGCCCGCCCCAGAACGCCTCGCGCAGGTAGCTGCCCGAACGCAGCGTGAAGCAGCCGATGGCGGAGGAGGTGGTGGTGGAGACCAGGTCGGGCACCACGCTGGGTCCCAGCATCCCGGCCACCGGGTTGACGAAGGCCGGCAGCGACAGCTCGTACTCCTCGATCCGGCGCTGCCGGAAGTCGTCCCGGGCATGCTTGGGACGGCTCGTCAGGGTGAGGCGGGCAGCCTCGGCGCTGTCGTCGATCCGCGGGTCGCAGTGCGGACACTGGGCATCGGGCAGCAGCGGGAAGCCGCTCACCCGCAGGGTCTCCAGATCCAGCAACTGCACCAGGTCTGTCCCGCCGCGCTCCTGACGGATGGTCAGCAGCGCGTTGAGCGCGTCGGCGAGGAACGGCATCGCCCACGGCGGCTCGCCCACCGCCCTGGTCTCACCACCGAGTTCGAGCGCCTCCCGCAGCGGCCCCGACCGCACCGCCTGCCAACGCCGCGCCAGACAGCGCGAACACGGAGCACCCGAGCGGGTGGTTCCACCACTCTCGGTGGGCCCGAGGATCGCGTGATGGCCGTAGAGGTGCACCGGGGCAGTGGCAGCGGTGGCTTCGGTCACCGCCAACTCGTCGCGCACACCCAGCAGGACGGGCTCGGGCAACCCCGCCGCCGCCAGCCCCGCACGGGTACCGGCCCACGGCCCGACCGCAACCGCGGCAGCAGCAGCACCGACCGGCTGCGCGCCGGTGCGGTCGATGACCTCAGTGCTCACCCGAAGCCCCGTCCACCACAAGAGCCTTGACCACCTCGATCTGACCGGCCCGCAGGTCGGCGGCGCCCGCCCGGGCGAGCAGCAGATCCCGACCGGCGGCCCGCACCAGCTCCAGCACCTCGGCCCACTCGCGCCGCCCGCCCAGCTCGCTCACCAGCGCACCGCCCGCCACCAGCGTCGCCGGATCCAGCGCACGCAGCGGCGCCTCGCCCGGATCGACGCGCTCGCCCTCACCCAGGTCACGGCCCAGCTGCACGATCCCGAGCAGGTCCCGCACCGCCTCCAGCACCGCCCCCCGCAGGTCGGCACCGCTGCCCAGGGACCACTGGGTGCCACCGCCGGCCCGGGCCAGTACCACCGGCAGCGGCTCGTCCGCACCACCCAGGCGCAGCAACTCGAGCTCCACGTCGAGGTTCTTGGCGGAGCGGGTCAGGAAGGTGAGTTCGACATCCGCCAGCAGCAGGTCCAGCGGTATCGTCGCGAGCTCGGCCGCACCGCGCAGCGCCCGGCGCAGCGCGTCATAGCCCAGTGCCGAGCGCAGCGCGCGCACGCTCGCCTCGGCGAGGGTGCCGCCGGCGCCGCAACCCGCCGCCGTGGCCTCGTAGGCGCGGCGCTGGTTGTGCGGGCCGAACGGGCGCAGCGCGGCGGCCGGCACCAGCCAGGACGCGCCGGTGAGCAGCGAGCGGGCCGGGCCCCAGGCCCGCACCTCGCCCACCGGGCTGCCGCTGGCAGTGCTCAGCGAGGCCGGGTCCACCGCGGGCAGGCCGGCCGCCTCGTGGCGCAGCCCGGCGGGCGGGATCACGTGTTCCGTGTAGACCTCGGTCGCCCGGTAGAGCGCGCGCAGCCGGGCGCCGGCGACATGGTGGACGTCGAAGGCGGTGATCCGCCGGCGCGTGCCCGGAGCCAGGTTCAGCGTCACCGTGCCGGCCTTCAGCGGCGTCTGGTGCCAGCGGTCGTCCGCGAACTCGGTGAACACACCGGCTTGCGCACGCACCAGCACGGCGCGGGCGTCGAGTTCGGCCAGCGCCGCCTGGGCCGCCGCCTCCTCGCCCGCGCCATCGGCCGGCTGCGGGCGGGGCGCGTCGGCCGCCGTGAGTTCGGCGACGGTGGGCGCCGGCAGCCCGGCGGCCTCGGCGGCGTCGGCGGCCTCGGTGAGCGCGGCGCAGCGGGGGCAGCGCGGGTGCGCCAGCAGCGGCTCGCAGGCAACGTCCATCGAGTCCAGGTCCTGCACGATCAGCTTGCCGTCCGTCTCGGCGGCCAGCGCCCCGGTGGCGAGCCGGAACACCTCGTAGCCCAGCAGGTTGCCCAGCATCGCCGCCAGCGGCCCGCCCGGCTCCCGGCCGCCCGACTCCAGCGGGGGCAGCGGCGCGAGGCGACTCCACAACTCGGCCGCCTGACCCGCATCGCCGTTGGCGCCCAGCCGCAGCGCGGCACACGTCCAACAGCCGGCCACGCCCTCGGTCATCAGCGGGCCCAGCACCGCCCGCTCCCCGATCGTCCACGCCGGCAGCAGCCGCACGCCGCCCGGCAGACCGGCCGCCGCCAGCCGCAGCAGCTCCCGCGGCCCACTGGTGACCACCACCAGGTCCACGTCCTCCAACCCAGAGGTGAACTGACGAATCGTCACCTCACATCCAGTGGCCGCGAGTTCCTCAGCCTCGGCGGCGACCTCCGGGAACTCCCCCCGCACCACCACCTCCGCACAGCCGTTGCGCACCAGACTCAGCGCGCACCAGCGCGCCACCTCGTCCTCACCCAGCACCGCGACCCGGGTCGCGCGGAAACGGCCGAACCGCTCCGCCGCCGCGTCCACGTAATGATCGATGTACTCGACCTGCGCACCGAACCGCGCGGCGACCTCAGCCGGCAGCACGGACGGCCCCTGCGGCGCCGGACCCGCATCGCGGGCGAAACCCCGCCCGTACAGGGCGCCGACCAACTGGGTCACCATCGCGCGCTGGCTCTCACCCAGCCCGGCACAGATGTCCGACAGCTGGTGCGACCCGTCCAGATGCGGAACGATCAACGACGCGAAGCGGTAGGCGTTCTTGGTGGTGAGGCTGAAGCCGCCGTGCGCGTTGTGGAAGAGCACCCCGGTGGGCGTCTGGGTGTAGAGCACGTCTCTGCGGATCCGCGGACGTGTCTGGGCGATCTCCTCGTACAGGGCCATGTCCCTCACACCTCTTGGCTGGGCAGCGGGGCGGCCGACGGCCGCGTAGATCTGGAATGGTCAGCGTCGATACAGGTGCCGGTGCCGGTGCCGGTGCCGTCCGGAACGGCCGGCCCGATCGGTTCGGGAGGCTCGGAGCTTCCGGTCAGCTCGGTCAGTTCGGCAAGTTCGGCCGGCTTGGTCAGCCTGGCCGACCGGCAGGCGGCGGCGACCGGGGTGTCGGCCCAACTGCCGGCAGCGGCAAGGGTGAAGGAGCGCAGCAGCTCATGCATCCGGTACTGCCCGCGCGGCCCTTCGCGCAGCAGGCCGGCCTGGACCAGAGCGGTCAGCACCAGGTCACCGGTGGCGCCATCCACCGGATCAGCCGGATCGGCCAACGCGGCCAGCTCGGGCGACAGTTCGGTCCGCGGCACGCCGCGCGGTCCACCCCGCGCGCCGGGTGCGGTGACCTGCGCGACCTGCTCGGCCCGGTCCTCCTGATCCACCAGGACCGCCCGATCGCGCCCGTCGTCGGGCTGGTCGGTTACCGACTCGCCGCGCAGGATCGCGAGTTCGAGACGCCGCAGCGGCGGTCCCGGATCGACGCCGAGTTCGTCCGACAGGTGGTCGCGGACCCGGCGGTACTCCGCGAGTGCGTCCGCGCGGCGGCCGGTGCGGTACAGCGCCTCGATCAGCTGCTCCCAGAACCGCTCGTGCACCGGATGCGAGCGGGCGGCCGACCAGAGTTCCGCGAGTACTTCGCGACATCGGCCCAGGGCCAGTTCGATGTCGTAGACCCGTTCGGCGGTGCGCAGCCACTCCTCGGTGAGCCGGGGCACCTCTTCGCGATGCAGCGCGTCCGAGGGGACGTTGCCGAGCACCGGCAGCTGCCACAGGGCCAGTGCCCCGCGAAGTAAGGTGAGTTCCGCACTCCGGTCGGCGGCCTGCTCGGCCCGCACCAGTAACTCGCGGAACTCCAGCAGGTCCAGGCTCCGCGCGTCGGCCACCATCCGGTAGCCGCCGGGCAGCGCCTCGATGGTGCGACCCGCGATGCCGTACCGGGCGAACAACCGGCGCAGCCGCAGCACGCAGGAGTGCAGCGCGGCCTTCGCCGTGGTCGGGATCTCCTCGCCCCAGATCGCCCACTGCAGCCACTCCACCGAGACCACTGTGTTCGGGCGCACCAGCAGCGCGGCCAGCAGCGTGGCCGGCTTCGAGGGCTGCAGCACCGCGGTCTCGCGCTCATCGGCGATGGCGAGCAGCCCGAGGACGGTGAAACGGGCAGTGCCGGTGTCCGGTCCGACCACCTCGATCCCGCCCATGGCCCACTCCTTGCTGGGGTTGCGGCGGTCGACCGGACAGCGTCCAGCCGTTGACTGAACAACATCCAGTTCCGCCAGAACGCGAAGCTACTTGCTGCAAATTGAGCAAGTCAACGGCTTGGACGTCTCACTGAGTGATCATCAAGTGATCATCACCAGCAGTTCAGCTCCGACTGATCAGGATTGACGGGCGGTGTCAGGAACATTGCCAGTCCATGTCGCGGAGTTCATCATTCTGACAGGCCATGGACAACCCCTACTCCTCCACGGCCCCTACGCTCGTACCCCGCACCTGCTCCGTGAGCCGGCCAACCGGGCCTGGCTCCTGCTGTCCCGGAACTCCTGGAGTCTTCATGCGTTCGAGGTCGCGTCTCGCCGGGCTGTGTGCCGTCGCTCTGACGGCTGCCGCTTCGCTCTCCGCCGCCCTCTCCACCGGCAGCTCCGCCGTGGCCGCCCCCGCCACGGCCGGCGTGATCCCCACCCCCGCGCACGTGGTCGTGGTGATGGAGGAGAACCACTCCTTCGACGACATCATCGGTGACACCGACGACGCCCCCTACATCAACTCGCTGGCCGACCAGGGGGCCCTGATGACCTCCTCGTTCGGCGTCACGCACCCGAGCGAGCCGAACTACATGGCGCTCTTCGGCGGCGACACCTTCGGCCTGACCGGGGACTCCTGCCCGGTCAACGAGGGCAACACGCCGAACCTCGGCTCCGAACTGCTGGCCGCCGGCAAGACCTTCACCGGTTACGCGGAGGGCCTGCCCTCGGTCGGCTCCACCAAGTGCACCTCGGGCGAGTACGCCCGCAAGCACGCGCCGTGGGCGAACTTCAGCAACATCCCCACCGCCGACCAGCAGCCCTTCTCGGCCTTCCCGAGCAACTACAGCAAGTTGCCCACCCTGTCGTTCGTGATCCCGAACCTGGACGACGACATGCACGACGGCACCATCGCGCAGGGCGACAGCTGGCTGCAGAACAACCTGTCGAACTACGCGACCTGGGCGCAGCAGAACAACAGCCTGCTGATCGTCACCTGGGACGAGGACGACTACACCGAGAGCAACCAGATCCCCACCATCGTCGTGGGTGCGGGCGTCGCGCCGGGCCAGTACAGCGAGACGATCAACCACTACAACCTGCTCGCCACCCTGGAGCAGATGTACGGGCTGAACGCGGTCGGCAACAGCGCCTCCGCCGCGCCGATCTCCGACATCTGGAGCTGACGCCGGTTCAGCTCGGCTGAGGCCAGGTCCACTTGGCCGCACCCGAAGCGGTTCCCGCCCCCGGCCGCGAGCAACCGCGCGCGGCCGGGGGCAGTCGGTCCGATCAGAAGGAGCATCCCCGCCATGCCGCAGTCCGCCGACCCGCCGGGGCCCAGAGGGCGCCTGGACGTCATCCGCCGCCGACCGCTGCGCACCGCGCTGGCCGCCCTGGTGGTGCTCGCCGCCGCCGGCCTGATCGGCTCGGCGCCGTCCGCCGGGGGCGCTGCGGCGCTGCCCGGTGGCGCGCTGCGGATCGACACCACCGGCTGCGGCACCGCGCCGGCCCAACTGCACGCCGGGCGTGTCTCGTTCGGCGTCACCAACGCCTCCAAGGTGTACGCGACGGTCTACCTCGTCTCGGGTGACGCGAGCCTCGCCTACGCCGAGATCCCCTGGCTCGGTCCGGGCAAGACGCTGCCGCTGGCCACCACGCTGACCGGCGGCCAGTACGAGATCCGCTGCGTCTTCTCCAGCGGCCCGGTGCTCAGCACCGGCCAGATCCAGGTCAAGGGCACGGCGAGCGGCGCGGTGGCCGGCTATCTGCCGATGGGCGACAAGGAGTTGACGAAGCCGGTCAACGACTACCGCTCCTACGTCGAGGCGGCGCTGCCCAAACTGCTGGCCGCCGCCCAGACCCTGGACGGCGACCTGGCCCGCGGCGACCTGACGGCGGCCCGTACCGACTGGCTGGCCGCGCACCTGGACTACGAGCGGCTGGGCGCCGCCTACAACTCCTTCGGCGACTACGACGACTCGCTCAACGGCATGGCCAACGGCCTGCCGCAGGGCGTCGGCACGGCGAGCTGGACCGGCTTCTTCGCCCTGGAGCACGGCCTGTGGCACGGCCGCACCGCCGATCAACTGCGACCGCTCAGCCAGCAGTTGGTGAGTGACGCGAGCGGCCTGATCGACGACTTCCCCAGCGAGGACACCGATCCGGGCGACCTGCCGCTGCGCGCCCACGAGATCCTGGAGAACGCGCTGCAGTTCCAGCTGACCGGCATCGCCGACTACGGCAGCGGTACCACGCTGGCCACCCTGGACGCCAACATCCAGGGCACCGAGGAGGTGCTCTCGGTGCTCGTCCCGGTGATCCAGCCGCGCGACCCCGGTCTGCTGGACCAGCTGAACAAGGAACTCCCGGCGCTGGACGCCGAGGTGACGGCCACCAGGGCCGCCGACGGCTCCTGGACGCCGCCCGCCGCGCTCGACACCGCCCGGCGCCAGCGCCTGGACGGCGACCTCGGTGCGCTGCTCGAACAACTCGCCGTCCTGCCCAACCTGCTGACCCCGAGGAACCACGCGTGAGCACGCCGGAACCGACCGCCCCCGTCCCCGCCCAGTGCCCCGTGGCGGCTGCCCCCGCACTGCGCCGCCGCGCCTTCCTGCGCGGCGCCACCGTCGGTGCCGCGCTCGGCGCCGGCGCGCTGGCCGGCGCGTACGCGGCCAGCGCCGACGACTCGACCGGCCAAGCGGTCGGCCCGTCCGGCCGGAGCATCGCGTTCCACGGTCCGCACCAGGCGGGCATCACCACTCCGCCGCAGGCCGCCGCCGGCTTCGTGTCGTTCAACGTGATCGCGCCGGACCGGGCCGGACTCCAGCAGCTGCTGGGTATCCTGACCGACCGGATCCGCACGCTGACCGCAGGTGGCCCGGTGCCCGCCACCGATCTGGCCTCACCGCCCACCGACAGCGCCACTCTGGGCCCGGTGCTGCCCCGCGACGGCCTGACCGTCACGGTGGGCGTCGGCGCCTCGCTCTTCGACTCCCGCTACGGGCTGGCCGACCGCAAGCCCGCCAAGCTGGTGCAGATGCCCGCCTTCCCCGATGACAACCTGGTCGGCTCCAAGGAGCTGCACGGCGACCTGTCGCTGCAGATCTGCGCCGACTCCCGGGACACCGTGATGCACGCGCTGCGCGACATCACCCGGCACACCCGCGGTCTGATGCAGCCGAGTTGGAAGGTCGACGGGTTCCACGCGGCCCCGCGCCCGAGCGGCACCCCGCGCAACCAGCTGGGCTTCAAGGACGGCATCGCCAACCCCGACACCACCGACCCGAAGCAGACCGACGCCGTGCTGTGGACGCACGGTGGCGCGAACGGCGAACCGGCCTGGACGGAGGGCGGCTCCTACCAGGTGATCCGGATCATCCGGATGCTGGTGGAGTTCTGGGACCGGGTCTCGCTGCACGAGCAGGAGACGATGATCGGCCGCCGCCGCGACTCCGGCGCCCCGCTGGACGGCACGGCCGAGACCGACCTGCCCAACTACCAGGCCGATCCGCAGGGTCTGATCATCCCGATGAACGCGCACATCCGGCTGGCCAACCCGCGCACCGCCGCCACCGCCGACCAGCTGATCCTGCGCCGCGGCTACAACTACGAGCGGGGCCTGGACCTGGACGGCAACCTGGACGTGGGACTGGTCTTCTGCTGCTACCAGCAGGACGTGTCCCGGCAGTTCCAGGTCGTGCAGCAGCGGCTGGCGGGCGAGCCGCTGGTCGACTACATCTCGCCGACCGGCGGTGGCTACTTCTTCGCGCTGCCGGGGGTCAAGGGCCCGAACGACCAGTTCGGCGCGGGCCTGTTCGCCTGACGCCGGTACCCTGAGTGGCCCGTCCCGCAGCGCCGTCGCGGGACGGGCCGTTGCCGTTCCCGCACGAGTCAGACCAGTTGAGGCTGCACCAGGTGGGTCGAGATCCGCAGGTCGCTGCGGCGCACCTCCAGCACCTGGCGGTAGGGGAGCACCGACCAGCCGTCCTGCGCCGACTGCGGACCGATCCCGCTGGAGGCGACCGCGACCCGGTCGGCCCGCGCCTGGTAGTGCAACTGGAAGAAGTCGGGGCCGCGCCGGCGACTCACCTCCGACTCCGGGTCCTCGTCGGTGTACGCGTACAGTGCCCGCTCGGTGAGCAGCAGGCAGTTGAGACTGGCGAACCGGGCGCGCTCGCGGATGTCGGCGGCGGCCCCGGCCAGCGCGTCGACCGGGTCCTCGGTGCGCAGCCGGGCGAGCACCCGCAGGAAGTAGCGCTCCGAGTCGGTGTCGCCGTGCGCGGTGGCGAGCAGTTCGGGGCCGATCAGCTCGTCGAGGGCGTCGACCGGCGTGAAGTAGCCGTTGTGCGCGAAGGCGATGGTGCCGGCGCTGAACGGATGGGTGTTGCGGGTCTCGGTGGGCAGGCCGGGGCTGGCCAGCCGGATGTGCAGCAGCGCGGCGTCGGTGACCGACTCGGCCAGTGCCTTGGGGAAGGCCTCGCTGAGGTGCGCGGGCACCACCTCCTTGGCCACCGCCAGTTCACCGTCGGCCTGCCAGGCCGCCAGGCCCCAGCCGTCGCGGTGTTCGCGGGACAGCCCGGCGAACGGTTCGGTCAGATCGGTCAGCGAGTCGGCCAACCGCATCGGGGCACGGGTGATCACGCCGAGCAGGCGGCACATGCCGGATCCTTTCAGCTGCCTTGCGGAATGAGGGAGTTGACGCGAGGTGGAGAGAGCGGCTTCAGCTCGGCCGGCGGCGGTCCAGCGCCGTGGCCAGCCGGGAGAGGCCGACGTTGATCAGCAGATAGCAGGCGGCGCCGACCAGGTAGCTGGAGAGCACGGTGTGGTAGTACTCGCCGAGCACCTGGGTCTGGTGCAGCAACTCCACATAGCTGACCACGTAGCCCAGCGAGGAGTCCTTGAGCAGCCGCACCAACTGGCTGACCAGCGCGGGCAGGAGCTTGCGCACCGCCTGCGGCACCACCACCAGGCGCATCGCCTGCCAGTACGTCATGCCCAGGCTGTACGCGGCCTCGGCCTGCCCGCGCGGCTGGGCCAGCACCCCGGCCCGGAAGATCTCCGAGACCACCGGGATGTTGCTCAGCACGATCGGCAGCACCAGCTGCCAGAAGACCGGGAAGGTCACCCCGGCCCGGGGCAGCGCGAACAGGAAGACGTAGAGCAGCAGGAGCAGCGGCACGGCGCGGAACAGCTCCACGTACCCGCGGGCCAGCGCGCGCGGCACCCGGGCCCGGCTCAGCCGCACCAGCGCCACCGGCGCGGCCAGTGGGAAGGCGATCGCCGCCGCGACGACGGTCACCAGCAGCGTCTTGCCGATCCCGTCCAGCAGGAACCGGATGATCGGCCACTGCCCGTACATCGACCACTGATCGGCCGACAGCTGCCCGTGGACGGCGAACTGACGGATCGTCAGGCCGAGCAGAGCGGCGATCACGACCAGCGAGAGGCCGGTCGCGATCCTGATCCGGCGCCGGGCCCGGGGGCCCGGCTCGTCGAAGAGCAGGCGGTGCTCGGCGCCCGCCGTCGCGGCCCGCCGCACCGCGGCCGCCCGCTTCGATGCTGCGCCCCGCCGCACCGTCGCGCCCTGCCGCACCGCCGGCTCCTCGCTCACCGCCGGCTCCCCGCTCGTCGGCGGCACGTCGCTCGTCGGCGGCACGTCGCTCATCGGTGGCACCTCGCTCATCGGTGGATCGCCACCTTCTTCTCGATCCGCCCGGCGACCAGCCCGGAGGTCAGCGTGATCAGTACGTACACCACCGTCGTCGCGGCGAAACTGGTCAGCGGCTGGTCGTACTTGAGCGTGGTGAACTGGGCCTGCCCGGTCATCTCGGCCACCCCGACCGCGGCGGCCAGCGAGGTGCTCAGCGCGAGCCCGATGAAGACGCCCGCCAGCGGCTGCACCATCGAGCGCAGCGCCTGCGGCAGGATGACGTACCGGATGCTCTGGCCCGCCGTCAGACCGAGCGCGCGAGCCGCCTCGGCCTGGCCGAACGGCACCGTCCGGATGCCCGCGCGCAGCACCTCGCAGACGAAGGCCGCCCAGTACAGCGCCATGGTCAGGGTGACGGTGGCGAAGAGCGAGAAGAGCAGGCCGACGTCCGGCAGGCCGAAGACGAAGAGCACCAGCAGCACCAGCAGCGGGATGTTGCGGAACACCGTGACGTACCCGGCGCCCAGCACCCGCAGCGGCGGCACCGGGCTGATCCGGCAGACGGCCAGCAGCACGCCCAGCACCAGCGCGCCCGCGAAGGCCAGCCCGGTCATGGCCAGCGTCAGCAGCAGGCCATGGCCGAGCGGGCCGAGGACTTCCCGTATACCGTCCGGCATGGCCCTCAGCTGCCCTGGACCGAGCCGATCGCCGGCGGGGTCGGCGCGTCACCACTGAGCACGCTGCCGATCGTCGCCTTCCACAGCTTGGCCCACTCGCCGTCGGCCTGGATCTCCTTCAGCCAGTCGTTGACGAAGGTCTTCATCTCGGGCGAGGAGAGCGGCAGACCGATCCCGTAGGGCTCGCTGGTGAACGGCTGGCCGACCACCTTGACCTTCGGGTCCCGGTACTGGTCGCCGAGCAGCAGCGCCTGGTCCAGCACGTAGGCGTCGGCCCGGCCCTGCTCGACCGCCTGCTGGCACTCGGCGTTGGTCTGGAAGAGGATCACGTGGGCCGTCGGCGCGTACTGCTTCAGGTCGTTGGCGGCCGTCGAGCTGGACTCGGTGCAGACCGTCTTGCCGTTGAGGTCGCCCACCTTGGTGATGCCGGTGTTGTCCTTGGCGACCAGGATCGCGTCACCGGAGGAGTAGTAGGGGCCGGCGAAGGCCACCTTCTGCGCGCGCGCCGGGGTGATCGTGTAGGTCGCGAAGACGGAGTCGACGGTGCCGTTCTGCAGCAGCGTCTCGCGGGTGTCCGCGGTGACCAGCACCAGGTTCTCGTTGGGCTTGCCGGTGATGTACTTGGCGAGCATCTGGGCCAGCCCGGCGTCGAAGCCGGTGAGCTTGCCGGTGACCGGGTCCTTGAGCGAGAAGAGCGCCGAGGTGTCGGTGCCACCGACGTTCAGCGTGCCGCGGGCCTTGATCTTCGCCATCAGGCTGTCGGCCGGGATCGCCGAGGCGGCGGCCACCGGGGCGCTGTCGATCACCTGCTGGAAGGTCGGCGCGGCCGCCCCGCCGGAGCTCTTCGGCGCGGGCAGCGAGCTGCCCGAACTGCCGCAGGCCGCGAGGGACAAGGCCAGCGCCGCGGTGAGTGCGGCGGCGACCAGGGGAGTGCGTGACCTGGCGTGCACGGACGGGGTCCCTTCGTTAGTGCTTCAGTGCTTGGTTTCGTCGGTGCCGCGTGAACGGCTGGGCCACCGACCGCAGCGGTGTCAGTGAAAGGCGCTGTCAGTGGAGAGCGGTTTTATTGGAAAGCGGTGTCAGTGGCTGAGGATCTTGGAGAGGAAGTCGCGGGCCCGCTCGGTGCGCGGCGCCTCGAAGAACTCCTGCGGGGTGCCGGTCTCCAGGATTCGGCCCTGGTCCAGGAAGACGATCCGGTCGGCGGCCCGGCGGGCGAAGCCCATCTCATGGGTGACCACGAGCATGGTCATCCCCTCGGCGGCCAGCTCGACCATGACGTCGAGCACCTCTTTGATCATCTCCGGGTCGAGCGCCGAGGTCGGCTCGTCGAAGAGCAGCAGCCGCGGGCCCATGGCCAGCGCCCGGGCGATCGCCACCCGCTGCTGCTGGCCGCCGGAGAGCTGGGCCGGGTAGGCGTCGGCCTTGTCCGCCAGCCCGACCCGGGCGAGCAGCTCGCGGGCGCGCTCGGCGGCCTGCCCGCGCGGCACCCCGGCCACCCGGACCGGCGCGAGGGTGAGGTTGTCCAGCACGTTCAGGTGGCCGAACAGGTTGAAGGACTGGAAGACCATGCCCACCTGGGCGCGCAGCCTGGCCAGTTCTCGCCCCTCGGCGGGCAGCGGGACGCCGTCGATGGTGATCGAGCCGGAATCGATCGTCTCCAGCCGGTTCACACAGCGGCAGAGCGTGGACTTCCCGGAGCCGGAGGCGCCGAGCAGCACCACGACCTCGCCGCTGTGCACCTCGAGGTCGATGTCGTGCAGCACCTGCTGGTCCCCGAAGGACTTGTTGACCTTGTCCAGGCGAACCAGCGCCGACCTGCTGGATTGGCTCATCGCGGACCGTCACCTCCCTGCCGCTCACTGTGGTTCGGACAGCATGGCGGCGGTGAAACTCATATGTCCAGTAGGGGTTTTAAGGAAGAGCAATAAACATCCTTTATCCTTGATCAATGTTCGATTTGCGCCAACTCCAGGTGCTCGCCGAAGTCGCCCGCACCGGGACCTACACGGCAGCCGCTGACGCCCTCGGCTACAGCCAGCCCGCGGTCAGCTACCAGATGCGGATGCTGGAGCGCACCGTCGGCGCGGCCCTGGTGACCAAGAGCGGGCGCGGCATCCGGCTCACCCAGGTCGGGCAGACCCTGGCCCGGCACGCCGAGACGGTGCTCGCCGCGCTGCGCACCGCGCAGGACGAGGTCGCCACCCTCACCTCCAGCGGCGGCGGCCAGGTCCGGCTGGCCGCGATGCAGAGCGGCTGTGTCGCGCTGGTCCCGGCGGCGCTGGGCGCGCTGCGGCGCAGCCACCCCGAGCTGGAGGTGGTCGTGACGCAGACCGAGTGCCCCGTCTCGCACCGCCTGGTGGCGGCCGGCGAGGTGGAACTGGCGATGATGTGCGACCTGGAACTCGACCAGACGGACGGCCAGAGCGTGCTGCCCGACCCGCGGCTGCTGCGCCTGCCGCTGCTCTCCGACCGCCGCTGCGTGCTGCTGCCCGCCGATCATCCCCTGGCCGCCGCACCGACCGTGGCGCTGGGCGAACTCGCGGGGGAGCGCTGGGTGCTGGAGAGCGGCCGGGAGCGCTTCCTGGCCGCCTGCCAGGCGGCCGGCTTCACCCCGAAGGTCGCCGCCACCTCCGACGACCAGTTGACCATCCACTGCCTGGTGGCCAACCGGATCGGCGTGGCGATCATGAACGAGCTCGGCGTCGGCGCGCACAACGA
Source organism: Kitasatospora sp. NBC_01266 (assembly GCF_036242395.1). Lineage (NCBI taxonomy): Bacteria > Bacillati > Actinomycetota > Actinomycetes > Kitasatosporales > Streptomycetaceae > Kitasatospora > Kitasatospora sp. NBC_01266. The sequence continues at coordinate 6,786,474 of NZ_CP108458.1, forward strand.
CCCGCGCGTGGTGGCCCGTCCGCTGCGCGACTGGCCGGCCCGCCGGATCTTCGCGCTGCTCTGGCCGGACATGGTCCGGGTCGCCCCGGTGGCGGCGCTGCTCGACTCACTGCGCGCCACGGCCGAGACGTACCAGCGGCGGACGTCGGCCGGGCCGCGGGTCGGGGCCTGAGGCCGCGACCCGCGGCCCGGGGGTGCGTTCGTCATGGCCCGGCGCCTGAGAGCGCGGGACCAGGCAGCCCTGTCTAGGGTGGAGGTATCCGACCTGGCCTGGTAAGGGACTGGTGGTGGGCAAGGTGATCGGCAATGTCCACCTGGAGTCGCAGTGGCGCAAGGAGGCGCTGCGCACCAACCTGTGGCTGGTCCCGACGCTGGAGGTGCTGCTCGCCGTCGGCCTCTTCTTCGCCACCTGGTCGCTCGACCGCGCCGCCTACCGCGGCGCGATCACTCTGCCGTCCTGGGTGATCAGCGGTACCGCCGACGCCGCCCGGCAGATCCTGGCCGCCATCGCGGCGGCGCTGATCACGGTCGTCGGTGTGGTCTTCTCGATCATGATCGTGACCCTGACGCTGGCCTCCACCCAGTTCGGGCCACGGATGCTGCGCACCTTCATCCGCGACCTCACCACCCAGCTGACCCTGGGCACCTTCGTCGCCACCTTCGTCTTCGCGATGCTCGCGCTGATCTCCATCGGCCCCGCCTCGCACGGCGACTTCGTGCCGCACCTGACCATCACCGTCTGCATGGTGCTGGTCCTGCTGGATCTGGCGGTCCTGATCCACTTCATCCACCACATCGCGACCTCGATCCAACTGCCGCACGTGATCGCCTCGATCGCCGCCGAGCTCTCCGCGGCCATCGAGGCCGGCGCCGGGGAGCCGGAGTGGGAGGGCGGGGTCAAGCACGGCCCCCCGGTCGACCAGCTGAACTCCCGCCTGGACGCCGAAGGGGCCACCGTCCCGGCCCCGGCCAGCGGTTACCTGCAGTTCGTCCGGCATCGCACGCTGGTGCGGATCGCCAGCGAACTCGACGCGGTGATCAGGCTGGACCACCGTCCGGGCCACTTCCTGGTGCAGGGGCACCAGCTGGCCACCGTCTGGCCGCCCGAGGCGGCCCCCGAGGTGGCCCGCAGCTTCGCCCGAGCGCACATCACGGGCCCCTCCCGCACCCTGGCGCAGGACATCGCCTTCGCCGTCGACCAGCTGGTGGAGATCGCGATCCGCGCCCTGTCCACCGCCGTCAACGACACGTTCACGGCGCTGACCTGCATCGACTGGCTCGGCGAGAGCCTGTGCCGGGTCGCCGCCGGCTGGGACCCCAATCCGGTGCACCGCGACGCCGAGGGCCGGATCCGGGTGCTGGCGGCCCCGGTGAGCTACGAGCGGCTGGTGCAGCGGGCCTTCGAGAAGATCCGCCAGGCGGCGCACGGCATGCCCGCCGTGCTGATCCGCCAGCTCGACGCGCTCACCGAGATCATGGTGGAAGCCGTCAGCGAGGAGCAGTGCAAGGTGCTGCTCGACCAGGCCGAGATGATCGACCGGCTCGGTGCCGAGACGGTGCCCGAGCCGGCCGACCGCGAGGACGTGCACCGCCGCTACCTGGCCGTGCTAGCCGCGCACGCGAGCCGGGGAACGCCCTAACGGGTGGCTTTGGCGGGCGGCTTTGGCGGGTGGCTTCGGAAGTCCCTCGGGGGTTGACGCAGCAGGCCGGTGACCGGGGGAATCCAGTTGCGACCGGTACCAGGGCCGATGGGAAGATCGGCAGATGAAGCAGACCACCATCAGGTCCGTACGGCAGGAAGACTGGATCAAGATCAAGGCGCTGCGGCTGGACGCGCTGCGGGATCCGATCGCGCATCTCGCCTTCCTCGACACCTACGAGCAGGCTGTCGCCCGGCCCGACGACTTCTGGCAGGGCCGTGCCGCCGGAGCCGCCGAGGGGAAGACCAGTCGGCAGTTCGTCGCGGAGGCCGCGGACGGACACTGGCTCGGCATGGCCACCGTGCTCGTCGAACGGCCCGGCGTCGAGACCTTCTTCGGCGACGTCCCCGAGGTGCCGCAGACGCACATCGTGGGCGTCTTCGTCCGACCTGAGGCGCGAGGCACCGGGCTCGCGGAGGAACTCTTCCAAGCCGCCCTGGGGTGGTCCTGGTCACTGACCGAGCCGCCGGTCGAACGCGTCCGGCTCTTCGTCCACCAGGACAACGCCCGAGCAGAAGCGATGTACGGCAAGGTCGGGTTCAAGCGCACCGGCCTCTCGGTCCCCATCGCCGGACAGCCCACGTGCAGGGACAACGAGCTCGCCCTCCTCCGCAGCTGACGGTGCTGGGGGGACGCCCGCCGGCAGGAGGCGCTGCGGTGCCCGAAGGACGTCCGAAGCCGACCAGTTGGCGCACGCTCAGCCGTCGACGGTCAGCAGCCGCACCGGATTGGTCCGCAGCATGGCCGTCAACTGCGCTTCGCCGACGCCTCGTTCGGTGAGCATGCCGGTGAACACGGCGGGCAGGTAGCGGTATCCCCACTGCCCGTGGGTCGTGGGGTTCAGGTAGGACTGACTACCAGTCAGATCCTGTGAGAGCAGGATCTGTTCGGCGTATCCCTCGTCGACCAGCCGGGCCAGCCGGTCCGCGCGCGTCAGGTCCGCCTGGTGCAGCGCGCGCTTGCGGTACTCCCCGTCGGGTGGCGTCCGGGCCGGTGGTGGGGTGCGCAGGTCCCAGCACTGCTTGCCGACCGAGTCGAAGGCGATGTTCACCCCGGTGTCCAGCACCCGCCGGACGTAGTCGAGTTCGGGATGGTTGTCGAGGTGCCCGAGGACCACCCGGTCGCGCGGCACCCCCTCCTGGTCGAGGATCGCGAGCTGCTCCAGCGCCATGGTGCCGTGCGTGGTGTGGGTGTTGATGGCCAGCCCGGTTTGGTGGTGCGCCCGCGCGGCGGCCCGCAGCCCGGTCTCCTCGTGCGCGGTCACCTCGTCGAGCCCGGTCGGCTGCTCGCCGAGGATCCCGGCCCGCACGCCGGTGCCGCCGATCCCCCGCGTCGCGTCCGCCACGAATCTCCGGGTGAGTTCGGCGACCCCGGCCGCCCGCACCCACGCCGGGCTGAACTCGGCCCGATAGGTCGCCGTCCCCGCGATGATGTGCAGCCCGCTGCGCCGCGCGACCTCCCGCAGCAGTTCCACGTTCGCCCCGTCCGCGTCCCGCCCGGCATCCCCGTACGGACTCAGGTCGACCACCGTGTCCACCCCGTACGCCGCCAGCCCGCGCAGCGCCGCCACCGCCAGGTCCACGGGATCCTGGCCGAGCCCGGGGCCGGGTGCCAGGCAGAGCAGATGCTCATGGGAGAGCACCCGGCCGAGCCGGGCGGGCTCGACCGGGCCGAGGACGGTCTGGACGTGGGGCACGGGGGACTCCTCAGCGGTGGGACGGCGGGACGGCGCTGGGGACGATCCTGGTGCCCGGACATTTCGGCGCGGACCGAACGGTGGCCCACCGGCTGCCCGGACCGCGCCTCACCAGAAGCGGGGCTGCCCCGGGATCGACCACGGCGGGCGCCAGCAGCCCCACCCGGTCGTAGTGCCGCAACGCCTTCGCGGTCAGCCCGACGCGACGCGCCAGTTGACCGACCGTGATCAGCTCAGGTCCGTCCGCCATGAGGAGAACCTGGAACCTTGCCGCGCGGGAACCTCAAACGCGGCCTCGGATGTCCTGTCCCCGCAGGCCCTGCCCGCAGGCCCTGCCCGGCCCGCCACCGCGCCCGCCACTGCACCGACCATTGCGGAGGGCGATCGTCCGCATAAACTGGTCGCCATGCCCTGGATCGACGCCCTGCGCGACACCGCGCGTACCGGGCTGCACCTGGACCGGACCCTGACCAACCCCAAGCGGGCCGCGCGCGGCGCGCTCGCGGTGGCGCTGGTGCTCTTCCCGACCCTCGCGCTCGGCGGCCCACGGCTGGCCACCTCGGCGGCGATGGGCGCCTTCATCGCCGGGACCGCCACCTTCCAACGCAGCTTCCGGCCCCGGCCCTCGCTCGCCGTGGCGGCCGGGATCGGACTGGGCGTCAGCACCTTCACCGGCTACCTGTCCGTCTCGGTGCCGGGCCTCTTCCCGGTGGTGCTGGCCGCCTGGGCACTGCTCGCGGGCCTCGCCTGGTCGGTGGGACCCACCGGCGGCGTGGTCGCGGCCACCACGGTCTCGGTGATGCTGGTGGTGGTCCAACTGCCGGTCAGCGTGGCGACCGCGGCCGAGCACGCGCTGGTCTGCGCGCTCGGCGGCGCGGTGCAGGCGCTGGTCATCACGCTCTGGCCGATCGACAGTTGGCGGGCCCAGCGCGACGCGCTCGCCGACGCGTACGGCTCACTGGCCGACTACGCCCGCCAGTTGCGCGAGGACCCGACCACCCCTGTCGACCCGGCGGCGCTGATGACCGCCCGGCACGCCTCCGAGCTGACCCCCTGGCAGGACCGCCACCGCCCGCCCGAGCTGCGCGGCCTGCGCGGCCTGGCCGAGTCGATGCGTCCGGCGCTCACCGCGCTCGCCGACCCCCGGGGCGGCGCGCCGGAGAGCGGCGCCGAACACGACCGGGTCTGCGAACTGCTGGCCGCCGCCGCCCAGACGCTGGACGCGCTCGCCCTGGCGATCCGCACCGGCGAACCGCTCCACCTGCCGCGCGCGGCCACCGCGCTGGTCTCGCCCCCAGGCGAGCAGCCCGCGCCGCAGCCGGCCCCGCAGCCCGCGCTTCCGTCGCCGGCCCGCCCCCAGGCCCCGCCGCTGCCGGGCCCCGCGCGGGCCGCCGCCCGGCAGCTGACCACGCTGCTCGGCCGGGCCGTCGACACCCTCGACCACGGCGCCCACGACGGCCACGACACCGTGGCCGCCCCGACCCACGGCAGCGGCGGCGCGCTGCTGCGCCCCTCGCTCTTCGGCATGGTGCCGCTGGTGCTGCGCGCCGTGCGCCGTCAGCTCAACCCCGGCTCGCCGGTGCTGCGCCACGCGGTGCGGCTGGCGACGGTGGTCACGGTGGCCCACCTGGTCGCCGACCTGGCCGGCCTGCCCCGCCCCTACTGGGCGCCGCTGACCGCCGCGATGGTGATCCGGCCCGACTTCGGCCAGACCTTCAGTCGCGGCGTCGCCCGGCTGGCCGGCACCGCCGTCGGCGTCGCGGTCAGCACGGCCGTCGTCGAACTGCTGCACCCGGGCCCCTGGTGGTCGGCCGCCCTCGCGGTGCTCTGCATCGGCGGCGCCTACCTGACCAGCCGGACCGGCTACGCGCTGATGACCGCCTGCGTCTCCGCCTACGTGGTGCTGCTGCTCGGCCTGCAAGGCGGCCGCCCGCTCACCATCGCCGCCGACCGGATCGGCCTGACCCTGCTCGGCGGCGCGGTCGCCCTGGTCATCTTCGCGCTCTTCCCCAGCTGGGCCTCGGCCCGCCTCGCCGACCGGCTGGCCGGCTGGATCGACACCAACGGGCGCTACTGCGCCACGGTGCTGACCGTCTTCGGCGACCCGGCCGCGCACCCGCGCCAGGAGGTCCGCACCGCCCTGCTGGACGCCCGCGCCGCGCGCGCCGAACTCATCCAGGCGATCGAGCACGCCGCGGCCGAACCGGTCCGGGACGTGCTCTGCCACGCGCTGCCCGCCAAGCAACTCGACAAGGCTCGGGCGGCGGTCGGCCTGCTCGCCCGCACCGGCCTGCTGCTGGAGGCCCACCTCCCGCCGACCGACGCCCGGCCGGTGCCCGGCGCCGACCGGTTCGCCGCCGCCCTGGTGGACGCCACGGCGGTGGCCGCCACCGCCGTCCGCGCCGGCCACCCCGTCGACTTCACCCGCCTGCGCGCCGCCCAGCACGCCTGGGAACAGGAACTGCGCGAGGCGGCCACGGCGGACGCGTCCCCCGACCAGCTGGACCGCCTCGACCTGCTGAGCGCCGCCTCCCGCCTGCTCGCCCAGGCAGTCGGCGACCTGGAACGCGCCCTGCACCGCGGCAAGACCATCCCCAGACCGGCCGGCCCCGCCTCGCCCGCCGTCGAGGCGGTGAACGTCGAGGCGGTGAACGTCGAGGCGGTGAACGTTGAGGCGCGGTGAGCGCGCGGGCTGATTCGACCGCCCGTGGCGTTCCGGCAACCGCCGAGGCCCCCGCATCCCTGAACTGGATGCGGGGGCCTGGGTGTTGGGTTAGAAGTTGACCCAGAGGCCGTTGCCGGGGAGCATCTGGGTGCCTGCGCTGAGGTGGCCGTTGCCGTCGCCGGGGTAGAACTTGAGGTTGTTGTTGGCGTCGATGCCGGCGATGCCGAGTTTGCCGGTGCCGGTGAAGTCGCCGGCCATGATGGCGTGGAAGCCTGACCAGAGGCCGGTGGTGCCGAGCATGGGGCTGCCGCTGCTGAGGTGGCCGGTGCCGTCGCCGGGGTAGAACTGCATGTTGTTGTTGGCGTCGATGCCGGCGATGCCGAGGTGTCCGGTGCCGGTGAAGTCGCCTGCGGTGATGGCCTTGAAGTTGACCCAGGCGCCGTTGGTGCCGAGCATGGGGATGCCTGTGCCGAGGTGGCCGTTGCCGTCGCCGGGGTAGAACATGAGGTTGTTGTTGGCGTCGATGCCGGCGATGCCGATGTGTCCGGTGCCGGTGAAGTCGCCTGCGGTGATGGCCTTGAAGTTGACCCAGGCGCCGTTGGTGCCGGGCATCATGTTGGTGCCGCCGGTGAGGTGGCCGTTGCCGTCGCCGGTGTAGAGCATCATGTTGTTGTTGGCGTCGATGCCGGCGATGTCGGTCTTGCCGTCGCTGTTGAAGTCGCCGGAGGCGATGGCTTTGAAGTTGGCCCACAGGCCGGTGGTGCCGAGCATGGGGGTGCCGGGGCCGCTGACGTCGCCGGCGCCGTCGCCGGGGTAGAACTGCATGTTGCTGTTGGCGTCGATGCCGACCACGTCGAGCTTGCCGTCGCCGTTGAAGTCACCGGCCGCCACCCGCGCCGGACGCGTCGGCGCCGGCGGGGTCGATGGCGGGCTCGACGGGTACGGGTTGGCGGTGTCGGCCGCGAGGTTGGCCGCGGGGCCACAGGTCGGCCAGGCGTTCTGACCCTGGGACGCCAGGATCTTCTCGGCCACCAGGATCTGCTGCTCCTCGGTTGCCTGGTTCGCCTCGGAGGCGTAGGCGGTGCCGCCGTACGCGGCCCAGGTGGAGCTGGATATCTGCAGGCCACCGTAGTAGCCGTTGCCGGTGTCGATGCTCCAGTTGCCGCTGCTCTCGCACTGGGCGACCTTCTCCCAGGTGGCGACCGAGGCGGCGTGCGCCGAGGGAGCGATGGTGCAGAGCAGCGCTCCGGAGAGCAGCACGGCGAAGGCCGCGGTCTTGTGAACGGGCTTGAGAGTGGCGGGCCGAGGCACGGCGATCCTCCGAAGTTCGGTGCTGGGGCTAGGGGTTGGGCAGCGCGGGTGGACGCCAGGGCCAACCGGGACCCTGGCGTCCGGTGGTGGGTTAGAAGTTGACCCAGAGGCCGTTGCCGGGGAGCATCTGGGTGCCTGCGCTGAGGTGGCCGTTGCCGTCGCCGGGGTAGAACTTGAGGTTGTTGTTGGCGTCGATGCCGGCGATGCCGAGTTTGCCGGTGCCGGTGAAGTCGCCGGCCATGATGGCGTGGAAGCCTGACCAGAGGCCGGTGGTGCCGAGCATGGGGCTGCCGCTGCTGAGGTGGCCGGTGCCGTCGCCGGGGTAGAACTGCATGTTGTTGTTGGCGTCGATGCCGGCGATGCCGAGGTGTCCGGTGCCGGTGAAGTCGCCTGCGGTGATGGCCTTGAAGTTGACCCAGGCGCCGTTGGTGCCGAGCATGGGGATGCCTGTGCCGAGGTGGCCGTTGCCGTCGCCGGGGTAGAACATGAGGTTGTTGTTGGCGTCGATGCCGGCGATGCCGATGTGTCCGGTGCCGGTGAAGTCGCCTGCGGTGATGGCCTTGAAGTTGACCCAGGCGCCGTTGGTGCCGGGCATCATGTTGGTGCCGCCGGTGAGGTGGCCGTTGCCGTCGCCGGTGTAGAGCATCATGTTGTTGTTGGCGTCGATGCCGGCGATGTCGGTCTTGCCGTCGCTGTTGAAGTCGCCGGAGGCGATGGCTTTGAAGTTGGCCCACAGGCCGGTGGTGCCGAGCATGGGGGTACCGGGGCCGCTGACGTCGCCGGCGCCGTCGCCGGGGTAGAACTGCATGTTGCTGTTGGCGTCGATGCCGACCACGTCGAGCTTGCCGTCACCGTTGAAGTCACCCGCCGCCACCCGCGCCGGACGCGCCGGGGTCGCCGGGTCGTCGACGATGTTGTTGTAGCGGTAGGCGCCGTAGTAGCTGGTCGGCCAACCCTCCAGGCTGGAGCTGTTGATGTTGGCCGCGGTCGGGCCGTGCGTCGGGTCGTTGGGGTTGCTCTCGGCGTAGTAGGTGAAGTCACCGTTGGCCTGGTTGGTCCAGTTGGCGAACAGGAAGGTGTGCTCGGCGGTGTAGTCGAGGATGTCGCCGGAGTTGAGGCTGGAGAAGCTCTCCTGGGTGGAGACGCTCGGCAGGGTCGAGGTGACCAGGCTGGAGCTCAGGTGCCAGGCCATCGACACGTAACCGGAGCAGTCCTCGCGGTAGTTGGTGCCCTCGGGGTCCGGGGCGTAGCCGCCCTGGTTGTACGGGACGCCGTTGTTGACCCAGGACTGGGCGCGGGCCAGCACCTCGCTGCGGGTGATCTGACCGCCGATGCTGGAGGTGGCGTGCGCCTGCGGAGCCGCGGTGAACAGGGAGGCGGCGGCACCGGCGGCGACGACGGTGGCGAAGGTGCGCAGCGAGCGGCGGGAGAAGCTGGTCATGGGAGGGGCTTCCTTGGGTGTGAGTTGGTGGACTGTTCGCACGAGGGTGTGCGGTGACCGCTGGTCAGTTGCTCGAAGCGGTCGTCAACTGTGCATCGATAACGGCGAGTTGCTTCTGGTCGTCATCGGGCGTCTGGGGGGTGGCGCCGGTCGTGGTGACCGGCACCGCGTACTGGAGGACGGTCAGCACGTCGCCGCGCTGGACCAGGTAGATGTGGTCGGTCTGGCGGCCGGGGGCGGAGATCGGAACCACTCCGGTCCACTGGCGGGTGTAGGCGGTGCCGTCCGCGGTGGTCGCGGTCCGGGTCACCTGCGCATCCGGGGTGATCTTCGAAGCGGTCTGCAGGGCATCGGACTTGGCCTGGCAGCCGTCCATCCCGGCGAGCACCGAGCGGTAGGAGTCCTGGGCGGCGGTGGCGTCGGTGAAGGTGAAGGTGTCCTGGATGGCAGGGGTGTTGAAGGAGCTGACGTAGCCCTGCTGCTGCCAGGTCGCGGCGCCGTTCACGTCGGCGCACTCGTTGAGCTGGATCTGGTGCTGGACGGGCTGCGTGTGCGGTGGGGCGATCGGCTTCCACTGGGCCACCGCGCTGTCCGGCAGTTGGGCGGCGGGCAGCGGGGCCGGCGGCGCGGCCACGGTGTTCGACGCGGCACCGGAGCCCGCCGGAGCGCCGCCGGGGGCGGGCGCCGCGGGCTTGGCCGACGCCGAGGTCCTCGGTGAACCGGCGGTGGCCGGCGAGGCGGCAGCGGGATCCGGACTGCCGGGCGGGGGAGCCGAGGCGCTGGGCGAACCGCCGGTGGTCGGCGAGGCGGTGGCGGCGGGCGAACCGGCGGCCGGAGCGCCGACCGAAGCCGGCGGGCTGACCCGGGCGCCGACCAGGTCGAGGGGGGCGGAGTGCGCGCCGGTGGTGAGGACCACCGTCGCCAGTGCACCGGCGGAGAGGGCGGACAGGGTGGCGGCGGTCCGAAGAACTGTCGACTTCTTGAGCTTCACGGTGAACTTCCCCTTGTTCCGGGCATGGTGGACCCGTCGGCCTGGCGATCGATGAGAGAGCGCGGGCCTCCAGCGGCTGGAGGCGCTCGGGGCTGACCACGCGGCCGGGATGGACGGCTGCCCTGCAGGAGCAGCGGTCGGGCGTACGGCCGCAGGTGGGAGCGGAGGTGTCCGCCTCGGGGTCAGCCGCCCCAGATCATGTCGTTCGGGGTCACGGAGCTGCCCCAGATCATGTCGTTCGGGGCGACGGTGGTGCCGGCGTCGGCGGCGACGGTGCTCTGCGGGGCGGTGGCCGCGGCGATCTGCGCGGTGGACGCGTCGGCAGCCGCGGGGAGCAGCAGGGCGGCGGTGAGGGCGAGGGCGGCGACCGCGGTGGCCTTGGCAATCCGGAACATGGTGAGAACCCCGTTCTGAGCGGTGAAAGATGACGGTCCATCCGGCTTCGCGTCCCGCGGTGACGCTTCGTCCGGTCCTGCCTGCCGGGCGGTGTTCCCTGCTGGCGAGTACCAGCTTCGTCGCGATCCAGGGCCGGCGGAAGGCGGATCAGCTGGACCGAAACGGCCCTGGCCCGTTCAGTCCACCGGGGCCGGAAGCGGACAGCAGTCGCTCGTAGAAGGGGGCGACAAACGGAGCCTCGGCGCTGACCCGCTGCCAGTGGGCCAGCGCCGGCAGCTCGGCCACCCAGCGACGGGCGAGCAGTCTCGCGCGCTCCTCGGCCGTGAGGAGGCAGTCGGCCGTCAGATAGAGGCCGAGCGTCGGATAGGGATGGGCCTGGGCATGCACGGAGATGTGCTCGATGCCGTCAGCGGGCAGCGCGTTGGCCCGCAGCAGGGTGCCGATGCCGTCGGGGAGCCGGCCGCCGGAAGCCGGCGGCCGCAGCTGGACGTGGATGAGATACATGCATCCGACCGTCTCAAATCCAGGCATCCACGCCATAGATGGTCAAGCTGGCCCGTTCCGGCCCGGGCCCAAAGAGGCCAAGAACCGCCCCTGGTATGCGAACAGACGCCTATGGCAGGATCACGCACGATCAGTGTGGTCTGACTGACGCTTAACGGGGGTACGGGGATGTTGTCGATGCTGGGGCTGGATACCGAGTCGGAAGCGGTGTATCGCGCGATGTTGGCCCATCCACAGGATGGGATCGCGGTGCTGACACAGCGACTGGGTCTCAGTGACGAATCGGTCCGGCAGGCGCTGGACAGCCTCAGCGAGCTGGCGCTGCTTCGACCGGCGCACGGGCGGCAGGGCGAGCTGCGTGCCGTCTCGCCGGACGTCGGCATGGAGCTCCTGATAGCCCGTCAGCAGACCGAACTTGCCGCCCAGCAGCTGCGGATCGAGGCCTCCCGCACCGTCGCCGCCCAACTCATCGCCGAGTACGCCGAGTTGCAGCCGGCCGGCAATGTCGAGGCCGGCGTGGAGCGGCTGCTCGGCATGGACCGGATCCGTGACCGGCTGGCCGCGCTGACCCGGCAGGTGCGGCACGAGGTGATGACCTTCGCCCCGGGCGGCGCGCACACTCCCGACGACATCGCGGCGGCCAAACCACTCAACCTCGAACTCCGCGAGCGCGGCGTCCAGCTGCGAACGATCTATCTGGACAGCATCCGGAACTCGCCCGCCACCGTGGAGTACCTCGACTGGCTCACCCGGCAGGGGGGTCAGGTCCGTACCGCGGTGACGCTGCCCACTCGGATGATCATCGTCGACCGGACCAGCGCCGTGATCCCGGTGCGGACCGACGACTCCTCCGTCGGCGCCGTGGTGCTCACCGGCGACGGCACCCTGACCGCCCTGTGCGCCCTCTTCGAGAGCGTCTGGAGCCACGCCAGCCCGCTGGGCGAGGAGGCCCCGAAGAGCGCCGGCGGCCTCAGTGCCCAGGAGGCGACGGCCATCCGGCTGCTCGCGGACGGGCTGACGGACGAGGCGGTGGCCAAGCGCCTCGGGGTCTCGCACCGCACCGCACGGCGGCTGGCCACGGAGCTGATGGAACGCCTCGGCGCCCGCAGCCGCTTCGAGGCGGGCGTGCGCGCCGTCCAGCAGGGGTGGCTGCCGCACCGCGCGTGACGGTGCCGCCCCGCTTACCCGCCGCCTCCGCTCACCCGTACGGCCGTACCGCCGTCAAGGTGTCGTGAAGGAAGGCCGGTTGCGCGTAGCCCAAGCGTCAAGAGGGTGTGCGCGTACCACCGGCGCGGGCTCCACTGGAGGCGGGCCGGGATCCGCGCCGGCCCGTGCCGCGAGTGGAAGGAAGCGTCCGCCATGCTCGAAACCCAGGTCGCCACCAGCTGGTCCGCCACCGCCGTCCGCCCCTCGGCCACCCGCACCGCGCAGCCGGAGCCGCTCGGCAGTCCCTGGCCGGCGTCGGCCCGTCCTGGTCGCGGTGGTGAGGTGCTGGTCGGCGGGGTCGGGCTGGACGAGGCCGCCGACCGTTTCGGGACGCCGCTCTACGTCCTGGACGAGGGCGAGGTGCGGGCCCGCGCCCGAGCCTATCGGGCGGCCCTGCCGCAGGCCGAAGTGCTTTACGCGGCAAAGGCGTTCCTGTGCAGTGCGATGGCCGACTGGGTGGCCGAGGAGGGGCTGGGCCTGGACGTCTGCTCGGCGGGCGAGCTGCGGCTGGCCACCGCCGCCGGGTTCCCGCCGCAGCGGATCCTGTTGCACGGCAACGCCAAGACGCCCGAGGAGCTGCGGCTGGCCCGGCGGTTGCGGGTGGGGCGGATCGTCATCGACGGGCTGGCCGAGATTCCCCGGCTGGCGGCGTTGGCGATCGCCGACATCCCGCAGCAGGTGCTGATCCGGGTGGTGCCGGGGATCGCCGCCGGCCACCACAGCGCGGTGCGGACCGGGGTGGACGGGCAGAAGTTCGGCTTCCGGATCGCCGGGGGCGACGCGGCCGAGGCGGTCAGTCGCACGCTGGCCCAGGGCAGCCTCCACCTGGTCGGACTCCACTGCCACCTGGGATCCCAGATCACCGAGGTCGAGCCCTACCTGGTGGCGCTGGACCGGCTGGTGGAGCTGCTGGCCGAGGTCCGCGACCGGCACGGCGTCGAACTGCCCGAACTGGACCTCGGCGGTGGTCACGGCGTCCGCTACCTGCCGCAGGACCGCGAGCTGGACCCGGCCGAGTTCGCCACCGCGGTGAGCGAGCGCCTGGCGACCCGGTGCGTCGAGCACGGCCTGGCCGTGCCGCGCCTGATCATCGAGCCGGGCCGGGCGATCGCCGCCCCGGCGGCCGTCGCGCTCTACCGGGTGCTGTCGCTGAAGCACACCGCCGACGGCCGCACCTTCGCCGCCGTCGACGGGGGCATGAGCGACAACCCGCGCCCGGCGCTGTACGGGTCGGCGTACGACGTCCGGCTGGTCGGCCGGATCTCGGACGCGCCGACGGCGGTGGTCGACGTGGTCGGCCGCCACTGCGAGGCCGGCGACGTCCTGGTCCACGACGCCCGACTGCCCGCCGACCTGCGCCCCGGCGACCTGCTGGCGGTGCCCGCCGCCGGTGCCTACCAGCTCTCGATGGCCTCGGGCTACAACCTGGTCGGCCGCCCCGCCGTCGTCGCCGTCCGCGACGGGCGCGCCCGCCTGCTGATCCGGCGGGAGACGGTGGAGGACTTCCGCGCCCGCGAGGTCGGCCGCTGACGGCGACGGTGACAGTGACGGCCGCACGTCACCGCCCGCACGTCACCGCCCGACCGTCACCGCCCGCACGTCACCGCCTGACCGTCACCGTTTGACCGTCACCGCCCGACCGTCACCGCGCGGGCGCCTCCTCCTCCACCACCAGCCGCAGCGGCGCCGCCTCCTGGTGCTGGTGCTGGTGCTGGAGCCGTTCGCCCTCGATGTCGAGGTCGGGCAGCAGCCGGGCGAGGCGGCGCGGCAGCCACCAGGCCGCGTGGCCGGTGAGGGCGAGGACGGCGGGCACGAAGGTCATCCGGATCACGAAGGCGTCCAGCAGCACGCCCACCGCCAGGGCGAAGGCGATCTGCTTGAGCATCTGGCTGTCGCTGCCGAGGAAGGCGGCGAACACCGCGATCATGATCAGCGCCGCCGCGGTGACCACCCGGGCGCTGTGCCGGCCACCGCTGTGCACGGCGTCCAGCGGTCGGCGGGTGCGCACGTAGGCCTCGCGCTTGCGGGAGACCAGGAAGACCTCATAGTCCATGGCCAGGCCGAACAGCACGGCCAGCAGGATGATCGGCAGGAAGCTGCTCACCGGGCCGGCCCGGTCGACGCCGATCAGGTGGGCCAGGTGGCCGTTCTGGAAGACGCTCACCACGGTGCCCAGGGTCGCGGCGACCGAGAGCAGGAAGCCCACGGCGGCCTTGAGCGGGACGACCAGCGAGCGGAAGACCAGCAGCAGCAACAGCAGGGACAGGCCCACCACCACCGCGGCGAACGGGATCATCGCGGCGTCGAGCTTCGCCGAGACGTCGATCCCCACCGCCGTGCTGCCGGTGACGCCGATGGTCGCCCCGGTCTGCTGGTGCAGCGTGCCGGCGTCGGCGCGGATCGCGGTCACCAGGGTCTTGGTGGCCTGGTCGCTGGGGGCGCTGGCCGGGATCACCTGGATCAGCGCGGTGTGGGTCGCGGGGTTGGCGACCGGGCGGGCGACGGCGGTGACGTCGGGCAGCGCCCGGATCGTGGTCGCGATGTGCTCGGCCGCCGCGGTCGGGTCGGCGCTCTGCGAGGTGTCGGCCAGCACCAGCAGCGGGCCGTTGAACCCGGGCCCGAACTCCTTGCTGACCTGGTCGTAGGCCAGCCGCTGGGAGGAGCCAGCCGGAGAGGTGCCGTTGTCCGGCAGGGCCAGCCGCATGCTGTGCGCGGGCCAGGCCAGGGCGCCGACGGCGGCCAGCACGAGGACCAGGGTGATCAGCGGGCGGCGGGTGACCAGCCGGAACCAGCGCTCACCGGCGTTCGCGGCACCCGTGCGGCCCCGGTCGGCTGCCGCCTGCTCGCGCCGCATCGCCCGCGACCCGGGCATGGGGGCCAGCCGTCCCCCGGCGAAGCCGAGCAGCGCCGGGAGCAGGGTGAGCGCGACCAGCACCGCGATGAGCACGGCGGCGGCGGCGCTCAGGCCCATCACCGTCAGGTACGGGATGCCGACCACGCAGAGTCCGGCCATGGCGATCACCACGGTCAGCCCGGCGAAGGCGACGGCGCTGCCCGCCGTGCCGACGGCGAGCCCGGCCGCCTCCTCGGGCGCGGTGCCGCGGGCCAGCTCGGACCGGTGCCGGCTGACGATGAAGAGCGCGTAGTCGATGCCGACCGCCAGGCCGATCATCAGCGCGAGGCTCTGCGCGGTCGAGGAGATGGCGGTCACGCCGGTCAGCGAGAGCACCCCGGCGATCGCGGTGACCACCCCGGCGATCGCGCTGATCAGCGGCAGCCCGGCGGTCAGCAGCGAGCCGAAGGTCAGCGCGAGGATGACGACCGCGATCCCGACGCCGATCAGGTCACTGCCACCGGACTTCGACGGGCCGGAGCCGAACGCGGCGCCGCCGACCTGCACGTCCAGCCCCGGCTGGTGCTGCCCGGCGCTGTCGACCGCGGTCTTCAGCGCGTCGAGCGAGCCGGACTTCAGCGCGCTCTGCACCACCTCGTACTGCACCTGTGCGATCGCGGTGCTGCCGTCCGCCGAGACACTCTGCGCGGCCACCGGGTCGATCACCTTGGCCACCTGCGGCGCGGACTTCGCGGCGTCCAGCGCGGACCTGATCGCGGCCAGGTCGGCCGGGTCGGTCACCTTCTGGCCGGCGGGGGCGGTGAAGACGACCTGGGCGCTGGTGCCCGAGGAGGTCGGGAAGTCGGTCTTCATCCGGTCCAGCGCGACCTGCGACTCGGAGCCCGGTATCGAGAAGGTGTCGTCCAGCTTGCCGGGGCCGCCGAAGGCGGCCATGCAGCAGACGACGGCGGCGATCACCGCGAGCCAGAGCGCCAGCACCCGCCGTCGGTGGCGGAAGGCGGTGCGCCCTAGGCGGTAGAGCAGGGTGGGCATGACGGGCTCCGAACGAGAGGTCCTACGTCACCGGAGGCGGGCGGCGGTCCTGATGATCCGCGGCGCTCCAGAAACTGGCAGTCCTGCCACGTTAGCAAACATGGCAGGACTGCCAATTTCTCGGGGGTGTGGCACCGGTCACCCCCGCGGAGCTGAGATGATCCAGGGGTGAACGAAGCAGGACCGGGACGCCGGGAAGAGAACAAGCGGCGCACTCACCACGCGCTGGTGCGGGAGGCGACCCGGCTGTTCCAGGAGCAGGGCTACGAGGCGACCACGGTGCGGGACATCGCCCGGGCGGCGGGGGTGGGGGAGCGCACCTTCTTCCGCTACTTCCCGTCGAAGGAGAGCCTGATCCTGCAGCAGGTCCGGGACCTCATCCCGAAGCTGGCGGCGGAGATCCGGATCCGCCCGGCGGCCGAGTCGCCGCTGGTGGCACTGCGCGAGTCGATCCTGGTACTCACCCGGCGCTACGACGCGCTCCCCGCGATCCTGCTGGTCGGGCCCTACCCGCTGACCATCGACCCGACCAGCCGCGGCGACAGGTTCCTGCTCTTCGACCTGGAAGAGGGGATCTCCGCCGCCTTCCTGGACCGGCTGGCCCCGGCGGCGGCCGAGCCGGATGCCGGGGTGGTGCTGCGCGCCGCCGTGCTGGCCCGCGCGGGGGTGGGCGCGATGCGAGTGGTGCGGCTCACCTACCTGGGGCTGCCCGACGCGCAGCGCGAGAACGCCGACCTCGCCGACCTGCTCCACCGGGCCTTCGCCGCGCTGGCGCCGGACGTGCGGTAGGGCTGGCAGGGCCGGCGGGCCGGCGGGCCGGCAGGGCTTGGGACTCAGGGCCGCCGCACCGTGAGCGCGGTCAGCAGCGGGGCCAGGAAGCTGCGCTCCAACTGTCCCGGCGGCAGCTGGTCGGGTTCGACGTAGCTCTGCGCCAGGCCGCCCTCGCGGATCGCGATCAGCAGGCGGGCGAGTTCGTCGGCGTCCACGGTGAGGGCGCGGCCGGCCCGGGTGAGGTGGTCGGTCAGGCAGCGGGTGAGTTCGGCGCGCAGCCGGGCGTCGTGCTGGGCGAGGACCCAGGCGGCCTGGCGGTCGCGGATGGCGTGCAGGGTGAACTCGGTGGTGACCAGGTACCAGTCGCGTTCGGCGGGCTCGATGTCGGAGAGCAGTTCCACCAGCCCCTGCAGCGTGAGCTGTGCCGCGCCGGCCGAGTCCATCAGGGTGCCGATCCGGGCGATCACCCGCTCGCTGTGCGCGTCGAAGAGCGCGAGGAAGAGCTCCTCCTTGCTGCTGAAGTTCGAGTAGAAGGCGCCCCGGGTGTAGCCGGCGCGCTCGCAGATCTGCTCGATCGAGGTCGCGTGGAACCCGTTCTCCGCGAAGGCGGCCAGTGCCGACTCCAGCAGCGCCGCGCGGGTGCGGGGGCGGCGCTTGGTCACACCCTTGGGCATCGGGGCACTCTCCAGATCGGTTGGGCGGCCGGGGCCGGTTCGCGGGTCTGCATCGGATGCAATCTTCGAATGCAATCGGATGCATTGGCGTATCGGATGCACGAGTGTATCTTCTGGCTGTCCGCACTGTCGCCGACGTCCTGGAGCCCGCGATGAGCAACTCCGTGAGTACCGCTGCCGATCCCGCCGTCGATCCCGCCGCCGATCCGGCTCCCGCCCCCGCCCCGGTGCCCGCCGCACTGGCCGCCGTGGTCGGTCCGGTGCCGGCCGGCTTCAACCTGCCGATGCCGCCCAGCTTCGACTCGGTAGAGGCCGAGCGCCAGTACCGCAAGGAGCAACTGGCGGCCGGCTTCCGGCTCTTCGGGCGCTTCGGCTTCTCCGAAGGGGTGGCCGGACACATCACCGTGCGCGATCCGGAGCGCCCCGACTGCTTCTGGGTCAACCCGTTCGGCATGAGCTTCAACATGATCAAGGCCTCCGATCTGATCCTGGTCGACCATGAGGGCACGCTGCTGCACGGCGACCGACCGGTGAACCGGGCGGCCTTCGTGATCCACTCCCAGGTGCACGCCGCCCGCCCGGACGCGGTCGCCGCCGCGCACTCGCACTCGCTGCACGGCAAGGCGTTCGCCAGCCTCGGCATCCCGCTGGACCCGATCACCCAGGACGCCTGCGCCTTCTTCGAGGACCACGGGCTCTACAGCGACTATCGCGGTGTGGTCAACGAGGTCGAGGAGGGCCGCCGGGTCGCGGCGGCGCTCGGCGGGTTCAAGGCGGTGATCCTGCAGAACCACGGCCTGCTGACGGTCGGGCACTCGGTGGCCGAGGCGGTCTGGTGGTTCATCACGATGGAACGCTCGTGCCAGGCCCAGCTGTTGGCGATGGCCGCCGGCACCCCCAAGCTGATCGACCGGGAGACCGCGCTGGTCGCCCGAGGACAGCTGGGTTCGCACCTGGCCGGGTGGTTCCAGGCGCGCCCGCTCTGGGACCAGATCACGGCCTCCGACCCCGACCTGTTCGACTGAGGAGCCCCCTGTGACCACCGACCCGATCGAGCCCGGCGCCCCTGCTGCTGACACCGGCACCGTCGGCACGGACACCGGCACCGCCGCCCGGCCGCTGCGGATCGCGGTGCTCGGCGCCGGCAGCATCGGCTGCCACCTGGGCGGCCGGCTCGCCGCGGTGGTCGGCGGCGCGGAGGTCACCCTGATCGGCCGCCCGGCGGCGATGGCAGCCGTCGAGCGCGACGGGCTGACGCTGACCGGCCCGGGACCGGACGCGGCCTGGCGGGCGATCCGCACCCTGCGACTGGCCACCGACCCGAGCGCGGCGGCCGGGGCCGACTACGTCCTGGTGACCGTCAAGTCGGCGGACACCACGGCCGCCGCCCGCCAACTCGCCGATCACCTCGGCCCGCAGGCGGTGCTGGTCAGCTTCCAGAACGGTCTGCACAACCCGGAACTGCTGCGCGCCGAACTCCCCGATCACCAGGTGCTGGCCGGCATGGTCCCGTACAACGTGGTGCGCACCGGCGGCGCGGCCTTCCACCAGGGCACCGCCGGACAGCTGATGCTGGCGGACACCCCGCGGAGCGCCGCCTTCGCCGCCGCGGCGAAGGCGGCGGGGCTGCCGCTGGTGCTGCGCCGGGACATGGCCGCCGTGCAGGCGGCGAAGCTGCTGCTGAACCTGAACAACGCCGTGAACGCGCTCTCCGGCCGGCCGCTGCGCGAGCAGTTGGGCGAGCGCGCCTACCGGGTCTGCCTGGCACGCTGCCAGGCCGAGGCGCTCGCCGTCTTCGCCGCCGAGGGCATCACGCCCGCGCAACTCGGGCCGGTCCCCGCGACCTGGACGCCTCGGGTGCTCCGGCTGCCCGACGCCCTCTTCCGGCGGGTGGCTGGAGCCAGCCTGCGGATCGACGCGCAGGCGCGTTCCTCGATGTGGGAGGACCTGCAGCGCGGCCGTCCCACCGAGATCGACAGCCTGCAAGGCGAGATCACCGCGCTCGCGGCCCGGCACGGCCTGCCCGCCGCCGCCAACGCCCGGCTGATCGCCCTGGTCCGCGACGCGGAGGCGGCCGGCCCAGGCGCGGCCCGCCGCTGGACGGGGGCCGAGCTGCTCGCCCAACTGGGCTGAACCAGCGCCCGGACAACTGCCGACCGCCGCCGGCTGAGCCCACCGAGCCGAAACGCCTGCTCGCCCGGCCGGGTCGAACTCGGCCGGGCGAGCAAGTGCGCTTTCACCTAAGTGTTCTGATGAACCATCAGCCCAGGGCGGCGATCGCCGGCACGAACTGCGTCGCGTTCACCGTGCCCCAGCCGCTGGCCAGGTCGTAGCCCGCGGTGGCCGGCCAACCGGTCACTCCGTTGTAGGTGTTGGAGCCGCCCACCACGTCGTTGATGCCGGTCCACTTGGCACCGGCCTGCTGCATCGCGCCCAGCGCGTACAGGCCGTAGTTCAGGTTGCCGAGCCGGTGGCCGGCGACCTGGTCGGCCAGTGCCACCACGCCGGAGAAGACCGGGCAGGCCACGCTGGTGCCGCCCCACAGCTCCCAGCCGTTGTCCTGCGGCCCGAAGCTGTTGTAGGTCCAGACACCGGTGTTCGGGTCGCCGATCATGCTGATGTCCGGCACGCCACGGGAGTTGCCCACCACGTTCGCCACGCCGGACTGGAACAGCGGTCGGCTGAAGACCTTGGACTTGCCGCCGCCCGAGGCCCCGCCGCCGGTCGCCGGGTCGTCCCACACGGTGTCCGGGCTCAGCCGGTTGCCGTTGGCGTCCAGCTGGACCGTGGTGCCGCCGACCGCGGTGACCAGCGGGTCGGAGGGCGGCCAGGAGGTCACCGGGTACGGGTAGAGCGTCGACCCGTCCGACTCGTCGTCGGTGACGCCGTTGTCGCCGGAGGAGGCCAGCACCGTGACGCCGTGCGCCTGCGCGTCCTTGTACGCGAAGCGCAGGTTGAGCAGGCTGGAGTAGTCGCCCTGGTCGAAGCCGGGGAAGGTGTTCTCGGTGGCGCCCCAGCTCTGCGAGATGACGTCGCCCACACCCTGCTTGATCAGCGAGTCCTCGGCGGCCATCAGCTCCGGCATGCCGCTGGTGCCCTCGTTCTCCGAGACGCCGGTCTCGGCCAGCACGATCTTCGCGCCGGGGGCCATGGCGTGCGCCATGTCGACGTCGATCGTGGTCTCCTCGGCCCAACCGGTCATGTCCGTGTTGGTGGGGTCGAACGGCGGCACGGTTCCCCACTTCTGCACCTGGACGGTGGTGCTGGGGATGCCGTACTGGGCGCTGTAGACGTCCAGGTCGTGCTGGATGGTCGGCGACCCGTACGCGTCGACGATCACGATGGTGCGGCCGGCCCCGTTGATGCCCTTGTCGAACAACGGGTGCTCGTTGTAGCCCTGCTCGAGCTGGGTGGCGCCGTAGCAGGAGGCCTGCAGCTGGGCCTGGCACTGGCTCAGGGTGAGGGGAGCGGGGAACTGTCCTGAGGCCAGTCGATGTCCGATCGAGGCGGGTATCGCCTTGACCGGTCCGGCAGCGGCTGCGGTGAACGCGGCACTGGCCGGCGCGGCGCCGGTGAGGGCGGTCGCGGTGAACAGCGCGATGGTGCCGAAAGCCGCTGCGGTGACGCGGCTACGGGTGGTACGTCGCATGGGTGTCCCTGAGGGGTGGGTGGTAGTTCCCGTCGACGACGGCTGGGCGATATCGCACTCCTGTCCGGGCGGATCTGTCTGCGGCTTGTGTGATCCATGGGGAAACCTTTGACATGTCTGTACCGACGTCAGCTCCGGTGGTCACCGGGGGAGTTCGGTCGGCTGCGGAGCGGAGCAGGACGGCGGCGCGCTCGCCCCGCCTGTGACGCCGATCACCGACCCCCTGCTGCGGCCCGGCCGGCCCCCTGCCCCGATCCGGCTCGCGCCCGTTCGACTGGCACCCGTTCGACCGTGGATGCGCCGCGCTGCCACTCCGCGCCCCGATGTCGACGGAACGTGCTCGCCCGATGGCGCTCGGCTCCCGATAGCTGATCCATTTGGCCTGCGGGAGGCTCGGCGGTCAAGAATTGGTAATGATTATCAGCTCATCGGCATCTGGCCTGGATGTGAAAACCATTTCTAACTAGGCTCTGCCATGTCCGGGAGAACGGCAGCCCGCCGCTCGGGACCCGCAAGAGCCCCAGGAGAGTCCGCCCCATGCACAACGCCAGGACCGGCGTCGGTCGCCGTCGCATCACCGCCACGGCCTTCGGCGTCCTCGCCATCGCCGTGCTTGCCGGCACCAGCGCGTGTTCGACGGCTCCCAGGGCCTCCTCGGCGGCCGGCGGCTCGAAGACGATCCAGGTGGTGGCCGCGGAGAACTTCTGGGGCAGCATCGCCGCCCAGCTCGGCGGCAGCCACGTCCGGGTGCAGAGCGTGATCACCAACCCGAACACCGACCCGCACTCCTACGAGCCCACCACGGCCGACGGCCGCGCGGTGGCCTCGGCCGACTACGTGATCAACAACGGCATCGGCTACGACGCCTGGTCGGACAAGCTGCTCGCCGCCAACCCGGCGCCGCAGCGCACCGTGCTGACCGTCGGCACCCTGCTGGGCAAGAAGGACGGGGACAACCCGCACCAGTGGTACTCGGCGGACAGCCTCCACCAGGTGATCGACCGGATCACCGCCGACTACCAGAAGATCGACCCGGCCGACGCCGCCTACTTCGACGCCCAGAAGCAGACCTTCGTGTCCCAGACGCTCGGCCAGTACAACCAGCTGGAGAGCGACATCAAGGCGAAGTACGCGGGCACCCCGATCGGCGCCTCGGAGTCCATCGTGACGCCGCTGGCCGAGTCGCTCGGCCTGAAGATGCTCACCCCCGAGAGCTTCCTGGACGCGATGAGCGAGGGCAACGACCCGACCGCCGCCGACAAGGCGACCATCGACCGGCAGATCTCCGGCAAGCAGATCAAGATCTACGTCTTCAACACCCAGAACTCCGACCCGGACGTGATGGCCCAGGTGAACGCGGCCAAGGCGCAGGGCATCCCGGTCGCCCAGGTCACCGAGACCCTGGCGCCGGCCGGAGCCAGTTTCCAGGACTGGCAGGTACAGCAACTGCAGGGCATCGAGAACGCGTTGAAGCAGGCGGTCGGCAAATGAGCATCCAGCAAAGTGAGATAGGCAGCGCCGAGCAGACAGGTGGCGCCGAGGAGACAGACGGCGCCGAGACGGACACCGCTGCGGCCGGCGGCAGGATTCCGGCCCAGCAGCAGCGCCCGGCGTCCGGCGCTGACCCGGTGCTCTCGCTGCGCGGCGCGGCCGTGCGGGTGGGCGGGCGGACCCTCTGGTCGGGGGTCGATCTGACCGTCGGGGCAGGGGAGTTCACCGCCGTCCTGGGACCCAACGGGGTCGGCAAGTCCACCCTGGTGAAGGTGCTGCTCGGGGTGCTGCCGCCCGCCGCCGGCGAGGTGACGGTGCTCGGCGGCGCGCCCGGTGCGCGCAGCTCGGGCGTCGGCTACCTGCCGCAGCGCCGCAACTTCGACGCCAGCGTGCGGATCCGCGGCCTCGACGTGGTGCGGCTGGGCCTGGACGGGGACAAGTGGGGGATCCCGATCCCGGGCCTGGCCCGCTTCAAGCGCCGCCGCGCGGCGCGCCTGGGGGTGGCCCCGGCCGAAGGCTGGGAGAGGGTCGCCGAGGTGGTCGAGCTGGTGGGCGCCTCCGGGTACGCGCACCGGCCGATCGGCCAGTGCTCCGGCGGTGAGCAGCAGCGGCTGCTGATCGCCCAGGCGCTGGTCCGCCGCCCGTCCGTGCTGCTGCTGGACGAGCCGCTGGACAGCCTGGACCTGCCCAACCAGAGCGCGATCGCGGCCCTGCTCGGCCGGATCTGCCACCAGGAGGGGGTCTCGGTGGTGATGGTCGCGCACGACGTGAACCCGATCCTGCACCACCTCGACCGGGTGGTCTACCTCGCCGAGGGTGGCGCGATGGCCGGCACGCCGACCGAGGTGATCACCTCCGAGACGCTGACCCGCCTCTACCGCACGCCCGTTGAGGTGCTGCGCACCAGCGACGGCCGCCTGGTGGTGGTCGGCCAGCCCGAGGCCCCGGCCCGGCACGCCGACCGGCACGCCGACCAGCACGCCGACCGGCACCCGGTCGCCGCTGCGGCCGCGCTCTCCGGGAGCGGGGGTGGCGATCATGCCGCTGGCAGCTGACGTGACGTCACCGGTCTTCTCCTGGAACCTCGTTGCCGACTTCCAGGACATGTGGTCCTACGCCTTCATGGTCAACGCCTTCCGGGCCGGCCTGGTCGTCTCGGTGGTCTGCGCGGTGGTGGGCTGGTTCATGGTGCTGCGCCGCCAGACCTTTGCCGGGCACACCCTGTCGGTGGCCGCCTTCCCGGGGGCCTCGCTGGCCGTGCTGGCGGGCTTCAGCACCTCGCTCGGCTACTTCGGCTTCTGCGTCGCGGCCGCGCTGGTGATCGCCGCGCTGGGCCGCAAGGGCCAGGAGGGCGGCGCGGAGGAGTCCGCCGTCACCGGCACCGTCCAGGCCTTCGCGCTGGCCTGCGGGTTCCTCTTCATCAGCCTCTACAAGGGCCTGCTGGAAGGGCCGACCGCGCTGCTGTTCGGTAGCTTCCTGGGCATCACCACCAACCAGGTGACGGTGCTGGCGGTGGTCGGCGCGGTGGTGCTGGCGGTGCTCGCCGTGATCGGCCGGCCGCTGCTCTTCGCCTCCGTCGACCCGCAGGTGGCGGCCGGGCGCGGCGTGCCGGTACGGCTGCTCGGCACCCTCTTCCTGGTGCTGCTGGGCGCGGCGACCGCCGAGGCCAGCCAGATCACCGGCACCCTGCTGGTCTTCGCGCTGATGGTGATCCCGGCGGCCACCGCCGGCCAGCTGACCGCCCGCCCCGGTCGCAGCCTGCTGCTCTCGGTGCTGCTCGGCCTCGGCGTCTGCTGGGCGGGCCTGATCGCCGCGTACTACCAGCCCTACCCGCTGGGCTTCTTCGTGACCACCTTCGCCTTCGGCGGATATCTGCTGGCCTACCTGCTGCGGCTGGTGCGCGAGGCGCTGGGCCGCTCGCGCGAGCGCGGGCAGGGGCAGGGGCAGGGCCCGGGGCCGGGACAGCACGGGCAGGGCCAGGGCCAGGGGCAGCACGGGCACGGCGCGGCCGCGTTCACGCTGGGAGGTGCGGCATGACCTCGGTGCTCTCCCAGGCGTTCTTCCAGCACGCCCTGCTGGCCGGCTCGCTGATCGCGCTGGCCTGCGGCCTGGTCGGCTACTTCCTGGTGCTGCGGGCCCAGCTGTTCACCGGTGACGCGCTCAGCCACGTCGCCTTCACCGGCGCCATGGCGGCCCTGGCCGGCGGCTACGACCTGCGCCTGGGCCTGTTCGCCGCGACCATCGGCGTCGGCCTGCTGCTCGGCGGCCTCGGGCGGCGCGGGCGACCCGACGACGTGGTGATCGGCAGCGTCTTCGCCTGGATCCTCGGGCTCGGCGCGTTCTTCCTGACCGTCTACACCACCTCGCGCAGCGGTTCGGGCAACGGAGGTGCGGGCACCAGCGTGCTCTTCGGCTCGATCTTCGGGCTGAGCAGCTCGCAGACCACGCTGGCGGTCGTCATCGCGGGCGCGATCTGTCTGCTGACCCTGCTGGTCGCCCGCCCGCTGCTCTTCGCCACCGTGGACGAGGCGGTCGCGGCGGCGCGCGGGGTGCCGGTGCGGCTGCTCGGCTTCGGCTTCCTGGTGCTGGTCGGCGCCTGCGCGGCGGAGGCGACCCAGGCGGTCGGCTCGCTGCTGCTGCTCGGCCTGCTGGCGGCCCCCGCCGGCGCGGCGATCCGCCTGACGGACCGTCCGTTCCACGCGCTGGCGCTCTCCGCCGGCTTCGCGGTCGCCGAGATGTGGGGCGGTCTGCTGCTCAGCGCCGAGTTCTCGACGCTGCCGCCGAGCTTCACCATCATGGCCACGGCGAGCGCGGTGTACGCGGCGACCTTCCTGGTCAAGCCGGGGCGCGGACGGCGTGCGGCCGGGCAGCCGGTGGGCGCGCGGGTGTAGGGCCGGTCCGGTGCGCGTTCATCGCGCGAAGACGGGCGAAGACGGGCGAACGGAGGGCGGCGAGCTGGTGGCCGCCCTCCGTCGTCGTGCGGTCGATCAGCTACCCGTGCCCGCAGCCGAGCTGCCGCCGCCGCTCGTCACCCGGGGGACTGCGGGTGCCGCCTGGCCCTGCGTCGCGACCCGAGGGCCGGCGTCCCGGGTTTGCGCGGGCGCCGAGGCCGACTCGGTGACCGGGCGCCGAACGTCGCTCTGCTGCCGCTCGGTCGCGGGGGTCGACTCGGTGACCGAGCGCCGGACGGTGCTCTGCTGCCGCTCGGGCGCGGAGGCTGACTCGGTGACCGAGCGGCGGACGGTGCTCTGCTGCCGCTCGGGCGCGGAAGCCGACTCGGTGACCGAGCGCCGAGCGGCGCTCTGCTGCCGCACGGGCGTGGAGAGCGCCTCGGTGGCGGACTTCCGGGCGCCGGCCACGATCTCCGGAGCCGGACCGCCCGAGCCGATCCGGTCGATCCGGATCACCAGGTTGCGCTCGCTGGTGTCGCCCGGCCAGTCGTGGTCCTTGCTGCGGATCAGCTGGCTGCGCCCGTGCTCCGAGTCGGCCCACTTGCCCTGGATCGCCCGGATGTTCGGCCGCCAGGTGCCCTCGTACTGGTGCTCGACAGACAGGTCCCAGCCGTGGCTCGCCGCACCGGCGTCGATGACCTGGCTGGTCCCGACGACTCCCGGGATCTCGATCGTGGCACCGCGGCGGATGCTCACCACCACGCGCTGCGGCCAGGACGCCGCGACCCCGACGATCGTGATCCGGCAGGACCCCTCGTACCAGGGCATGGAAGGTACCTCCGCAGTCGCATCGTGACGCGAGTCCCAGCCGGGCCCGCCACCCGGTACCACGGTCGGTGCGACCCGATCGGTTCGGTGCGCGCGGCGAGGCGGCGGTCCGCCGGTACGCGTCCGATCGGGGGACGGGATATCAAGGTGACGTCAAAGACGGGCCCATGCGCGTAGTCCACGCGTCAAGGCCGGGTGCTAATGGGCGGTGACGGCGCTCCACTGGAGCTGCGTCCGGGATCACCCAGGATCCCGGGGCCAGCAGCACGGTCCCTGGAAGGAATCAATCCCCATGACTGTCACGCAGACCACCAGCCCCGTTCCTCATACGATCGAGCCCGCCGACCTCCCGCTGCCCCGCTCGATGGCGGACGCCGTCCTGCGCGGGCTGCTGTCGGGGACGATCTTCGCGTTGGACGGGGCGCCGGTGGCGGGCGCGGCGGCTCAGGCGGGGGAGTCCGCTGGGGTGGACGAACCGGCCGAGGACGAGCCGGCCGAGGACGAGCCGGCGGTCCGCGTGGCGGACCGGGAGCGGATGGCTCCGGCCCACTGCCGCTTCGGGATGCAGTACCTCGACTGAGCGGAACCTCGACCGAGCCGACTCGACCGACCTGACCGAGCCGAGCAGTGGACCACCTCCGGAGGAATGCCGTGACCACCACCGCACACCGTCCGCCTGCGTTGCCCGTGCCGCCCGTGCCGCCCGTGCCGCCCGTGCCGTCCGTGCCGTCCGTGCCGCCCGTGCCGTCCGTGCCGTCCGTACGGCCCGACCCGGTCACCGCCCCCGACGACCTCGCCGTCCGGTACGTCCCGGTCCGGCTGGTGGGCGGCACCCAGCTGCTGCGGTTCTTCCGGCAGCGGGACGGCGGCCGGTGCGCCGTCGCCTTCAGCTCGCTGGACGCCCTGCACGCCCTGCTGGGCCCCGAGCAGGCAGCGGCCGAGCTGACCGAGCCGGCGTTGCGCGAGCTGACCGAGCCGCTGGGCGTGGACGAGCTGGTGCTGGACCCCAAGCTGGTCGCCCCGCCCGCGCCGCCGCTGCCCCTCAGCGCCGCCGCCCTGCCGCGGGCCGACGGCCACCGCGTGGCGTGAGGCCGGCTCAGTCCCCGGCCGCGGCGAAGCGGGCCCGGAAGGCCGCCCGGTTCAGCGACT
Source organism: Kitasatospora sp. NBC_01266 (assembly GCF_036242395.1). NCBI lineage: Bacteria > Bacillati > Actinomycetota > Actinomycetes > Kitasatosporales > Streptomycetaceae > Kitasatospora > Kitasatospora sp. NBC_01266. The sequence goes on from NZ_CP108458.1 coordinate 6,813,723, forward strand.
CCGGTGAGCGGTCCCAGACCGCGAACACCACCGTCCCGAAGGCCGCGCCGTGGACGGCCAGCGCCCGCTCGAAGGCCTCGGCCACCACCTCCGGGTCGTTGCGGAACACCCCGCAGCCCCAGGCCCCGAGCACCAACTCCCGCACGCCGTGCCGCGCGGCGAGGGCCAGCACCCGCTCGGCCCGCACCGTGAGCAGCTCCCTGGTGTCGGCCGGCCACCGGCCCGAAAGCATCGCCAGCTCACCGGCGTTGGGTGCGGCGGAGGTCAGGAAGGAGACCGGGTACGGCCGCGCCAGCAGCCGCCGCCCGGAATCGCGGATCACCGGCACGTGCGGTGACCAGATCACCCGGTGGCTGTAGGCCGGATCGCCGGATTCCCGGTGCGCCGCGTAGTAGTCGGGCGCGTCGTTCAGGCAGGCGTACAGCAGCGCGGTGCGGCACAGCTCCTCCTCCTGGGTCGGCTCGCCCCGCAGGTACCCGCCGCCCGGATTGCGCCCGGAGGCGAAGTTGAGCACCGCGACGTGCCCGCCGCCGGCCTCGGTCAGCCGCCGGGCCGCCGTCATGCTGTCCTCGGCGGTGACCGCCACCCGCCCCAGGAACGGCCCCTCGGCCGCCCCGCCTGCCGCCCCCTCGGCCTGCCCGTCCACGGCCGCGTCGGGGCCGTACGAGACCGTGCCCGCCCGAGCCGCCGCCAGGGACTCCCCGATCGCCACCGCCGCGCCGTCACTGGCGACGTAACTGCCGGAAGCAGCGATGGCCTCGTTCTCGCAAGCCACAGCTTGCAGTTGACTCTTCATGAGCTGACCCTAGCGCGGTTATCGTCACTATGACGAATATTGACGAAAGGGAAGGCGAAAGGGAACAGGGGGAGATCTGAGAGTTGACTCTCAGATATTCTGAGAGGAAGCTCTCAGATCATGGACTCCAGTAATCCCTTCGGCGATCTCGAGATCACCGATCCGCAGACCATGCGGGCGCTGGCGCACCCCGTCCGGATCGCGATCCTGGAACGCCTGCAGCGCCACGGCCCCGCGACCGCGACCCAGCTCTCCTCCGAGGTCGGCGCGACCCCGTCGGTGACCAGCTGGCACCTGCGCCATCTGGCCGGCTTCGGCCTGGTGCGCGACGCCGAGCCCGATCCGGATCGCAGGCAGCGCCGCTGGCAGGCGGTGGCCCGCGGCTTCCGTTACGGGCCGCTGGCCGGCGACGAGGACGGGACGGAGGCCGCGCGCATGCTGGCCCGGCAGCTGTTCCTGCGCCATGCCGACGTGCCGCAGCGCTGGATCGCCGAGGTCGAGCCCGAGTTGACGCCCGAGTGGCGTGAGGCCAGTGGGCTGGCCAACACCTGGGTGGTGCTCTCCGTCGAGGAGCTCACCGAACTCGAGGAGGCGATCGAGCGGTTGCTGGCGCCCTATGTGACCCGGGACCCGGCCGAGCGGCCGGCGAACGGGCGCGGCGTGCGGTTGATGCGGTACACCCTGCCGGACGGCGCCGATGACGAGCAGGGCGGGAGTGCCGCCTGATGGCCGACGCCGACACCCTCTCCCCGGCTCCCGCCCCGGCTCCCGCCCCGGCTTCCGGCTCGGCTCCCGCCGACGAAGCCGTACCCGCCGCCTCGCTCCGGCGCGATCGGCGCTTCTTACGCTTCTGGACCGGCCAGTCGATATCCCAGTTCGGCGACCGGATCTCGGAGTTGGCGCTACCGCTGATCGCCGTCGGTGCGCTGCGGGTCTCCGCCGCCCAGGTGTCGCTGCTGACCGCGCTGATCTGGGCGCCGAATCTGCTGGCGATCTTCTTCGGTGCCTGGGTCGACCACCAGCGGCGCAAGCGCCGACTGATGGTCATCGCCGACCTGGTCAGAGCCGCCACCCTCAGCACGCTCCCGATCGCCTGCTGGGCAGGGAAAGTGACGCTCAGTCAGCTCTATCTGGTGGCCGTGGTCACCGGCGCGGCGGCGGTGCTGTTCAACAGCGCGTACTCGCCGTTCTTCGCCCACCTGGTACCGCGCTCCGCCTATCTGGAGGCGAACAGCAAGCTCAGCACCAGCCGGTCCGCCTCCTACATCGCGGGCCCGGCGATCGGCGGCGCTCTGGTGCAGGCGCTGACCGCACCGGTCGCCGTGCTGGTGGACGCGTTCTCCTTCCTGGGCTCGGCGTTGCTGGTCGGCCGCATCCCGCTCGACGAACCCCGGCTCCCGGTGGCGCAGCAGGCCGAGCTGTCGATGCTCACCCGCGCCCGGCAGGGGCTGGCCTTCGTGGTGCGGCACCCGGTGCTGCGCGCCAGCCTGGGCTGCTGCAGCACCGTCAACTTCTTCACCTTCATGGCCAACGCGCTGATCGTGCTGTTCGCCAGCCGCGGCCTGGGCCTGTCCGCCGGCAGCATCGGCCTGGCCTTCGGGGTCGGCGCGATCGGCGGTCTGCTCGGCGCGATGCTCGCCCCGCGGCTCGGCCGCCGGCTGGGCATCGGGCGCACCGTCGCGCTGGGCGCGGTGCTCTTCCCCGCGCCGCTGGCCATCATGGCGATGGCGGGCGGTCCGCTCTGGAGCCGGGCCGGCGCGCTCGCCGTGACCGAGTTCCTCAGCAGCCTCGGCGTGATGCTCTTCGACGTGAACCTCAACTCGCTGCAGGCCGCCGTCATCCCGGACGGCATGCGCAGCCGGGTCTCGGGTGCCTTCAGCACCGTCAACTACGGCATCCGCCCGGTCGGCGCCCTGGTCGGCGGCCTGCTCGGCACCGTGCTCGGCCTGCGCGAGACCCTGCTGCTGGCAGCCCTGGGGGGCTCGCTGTCGCTGCTCTGGCTGCTGGCCTCACCGATTCCGCGGATCCGGTCACTGGAGTCGATCGCCGCGACGGGCGCCGCCGCCGGCCCGATTCCGCAGCAGGCGCCTTAAGCAGCAGGCGCCTTAAGCGGACGCCCAGGGCGGCAGGCCCACCGAGAAGCCAAAGAAACCCTTGACATCCGCATATCCCAAAGTACTCTTTGGGATATGCGGATCAGCGACCCCCAGGCGATCCGGGCCCTGGCCCACCCGCTTCGCCTCGACCTGATGGAACTCCTGGCCACCACCGGGCCGGCGACGGCCGCGCAGTGCGGGCGCGTCCTCGGCGTGCCGCAGGCGAACTGCTCCTTCCATCTGCGCCAACTCGCCAAGTACGGCTATGTGGAGGAGGCCGGGCCGGGGCGCGACCGTCGCGAGCGGCAGTGGCGGGTGGCCGAGGCGCAGCCGACCGTGCGGATCGCCGAGGACGGTGACGCGGTGGTCAAGCAGCAGCTCGAACGACTGGTGGTGGAACGGGAGATGCAGGCGATCCTCGATCACCGGGCGCGCGGTGAGCAGGCGGCGCGGGACGAGGAGCGCGGCGTCCCGAAGGCCGCCGTCACCGCCGCGATCGCCGTGCTCTCCGCTGACGAGGCAGCTGAACTCGAGGCGCAGTGGCTGGCCCTGCTCCAGCCCTACCTCGCCCGGGGCACGGCGGACAGCAGCCGGCTCCGGCCCGGACGCCACCGCGTCCGGTACTTCATGGCGGCGACTCCGCTGCCGGACTTCGAAACGGGGGAGAACGAGAATGACGCGGACGACTGACGGTGGCCCGATCGACTTCGTGAGCGCGGCGCCCATCACCGGTTCCCTGGCGGTCAGTTGGATCCACGGCGCGCCCGGCAGGCGCCCGGCCGACGACCCCGCGATCCAGATCCACCACTACGACGAGCACACCGTCATCCTGCGCCAGAGCAAGTCGGTCAACTACGAGGCGCCGTTCATCTTCCTGCTGTTCGGCAACGACCGGGCCCTGCTGCTGGACACCGGCGCTACGGCCGACCCCGACCTCTTCCCGCTGCGCGCCACCGTCGACCGGCTGATCGCCGAGTGGCTCGACCGGAACCCGGCCGAGCACGACGAGGGCCGCGCGCCCTACGAGCTGGTGATCGCGCACACCCACGGGCACGGCGACCACGTGGCGGCGGACGCCCAGTTCGCCGACCGTCCCGCGACCACCGTGGTTCCCCGGGAGGTCGAGGCCGTCCGGTCCTTCTTCGGCCTCGGCGACAACTGGCCCCTGGCGAAGGCCACTTTCGACCTGGGCGGCCGAGTGCTGGAGATCCTCGCCTCACCGGGGCACCACCAGGCGGCGATCACCAGCTACGACCCGTGGACCGGGCTCCTGTTCACCGGCGACACCGTGCTGCCGGGCCGGCTCTACGTGGCCGACTCCGCCGCGTTCCTCGCCTCGATGGAGCGGCTGGTCGCGTTCGCCGGCACCCGGCCGGTCACCCACGTCCTCGGCTGCCACGTCGAGATGAACCGCCGCCCCGGCGGGGAGTACCCGATCGGCGCCGGCTACCAACCCGACGAGCGGGCCCTGGAGATGACGGTGGATCAGCTGACGGCGATCCGCGACGCGGCGGCGGCCCTGGCCGGCCGGCGCGGTGTGCACCGCTTCGACGACTTCATCCTCTACAACGAGCCGCGCAAGGCCGACATGCTCAAGCTGATGGCCCGCGGCCTGGTCCACCAACTGCTGGACAAGTTCAGGAAGTAGCGGCCGGGCCGGCCGGCTCGCGAATCGCCTCGCCGAACCGCCTCGACTCCCGCGCCCGGTTCGAGGGCGCCGCCGCGTTCGTGGACCACCGCTGTGTGCCCTTGGCTGCAAGAGCAGCGGGCCGAGCACGCCCGCCCAGCACATACCTGCACACCTGCGCAGGCTTGTGGATATTGCCGCCAGGGCCATACGGTGGTCCCGCCGTGGTGTTCGGGAAGACCGGTGCACTGTGCTTGCCACAGGAGTCCGGAGCGGCCCTCGCCACTGTGATCAGGAAGTCCGCGCACACCAGACCCACCGTCACGCGGTGGGCGGTCACTGGACGCTTCACGCGTCCGGGAAGGCCGGGAACGGCGCGGGCGCTTCACCTGTCAGCCAGGAGACCGGCCACGGCACCGCACGACGAACTGTCCACGAGGTGCTGGAGAGGCTGCCCTGAGATGACCCTGCCCAAAACCGCTTCCGCCGCCATACCCGCTTCCGCCGCCATGCCCGAAGCCGCCGCGGCGGCCGGGCCCGCCCGAGCCGCGACCGCCGCCCTGACCTGGGAGCGGCGGGACTGGATCCGTACCGGCGGCCTGCTGGCGGTGATCCTGGGCATGCACGTGGTCGCCTTCTTCGTCCTGGTCACGATGGTCGCCCCGCACCACTACACCGTCGGCAACCAGGTCTTCGGCCTCGGACTCGGCGTCACCGCGTACACCCTGGGCATGCGGCACGCCTTCGACGCCGACCACATCGCGGCGATCGACAACACCACGCGCAAGCTGATGGCGGACGGCAAGCGCCCGGTCTCGGTGGGCTTCTGGTTCGCGCTCGGCCACTCCACCATCGTGGTGGTGCTGGCGGGGTTGGTCGCGGCCGGGGCCAAGGTGGTCGGCACTCTGACCGACGACAACTCGGGTGCCCACAAGCTGCTCGGCCTGGTCTCCACCAGCGTCTCCGGCGGGTTCCTCTACCTGATCGCGGCGCTCAACCTGGTCTCGCTGGCCGGGATCCACCGGGTGTTCAAGGCGATGCGGGCGGGCCAGTTCGACGAGCACGAGCTGGAGAAGCACCTGGACAACCGCGGCTTCATGAACCGCGTGCTGGGCCGGCTGACCAGGTCGATCACCCGCCCCGGCCAGATGTACCCGATCGGGCTGCTGTTCGGCATCGGCTTCGACACCGCGACCGAGGTCACGCTGATGGTGATGGCCGGCTCGGGTGCCGCCGCCGGCCTGCCCTGGTACGCGATCCTCTGCCTGCCGCTGCTCTTCGCCTCCGGCATGAGCCTGTTCGACACCCTCGACGGCACGTTCATGAACTTCGCCTACCACTGGGCGTTCTCGAACCCGACCCGCAAGGTGTACTACAACCTCACCATCACCGGCCTGTCGATCGCCGTCGCCTTCCTGATCGGCACCATCGAGCTGGTCGGCGTGCTGCACGACCAGCTCGACCTGACCGACCCGGTGACCGGCTGGATCTCCGGTGTCGACCTGAACAACGTCGGATTCGTGATCGTCGGCCTCTTCGTGGTGGTCTGGGCCGGTGCGCTGGCGTACTGGCGGCTGGCGAAGGTGGAGCAGCGCTGGCCGTCCGGTCGATGACCGCTCGATAACCGGTCGGCTCAGCGCATTCCGGTCGGTGCGGGGTGCCGCGGCGGGATGTCGAGCCGGAACCGCAGGCGGCAGATCACCGCGTTGGTGTGCCGGCGGATCGCCCGGTCCAACAGCACACCGCGCTGGTTCTGCAGCAGCCGCTGCCAGGGGTGCGGCAGTTGCGTCTCGGGGATCAGCACCACCAACCGGTCGTGCTGCTCGGTCGCCGCCAGCTCGCGCAGGTAGTCCACGATCGGCCGGGTCAACGAGCGCGAGGCGCTGGTCAGCACGGTCAGCGGGACCTGCGGGTGCCACTGGATCCAGGCCTGCTGGATCTGCTCCGCGCTCGGCCCGTCCGTGTCCTCGGTGTGCGCCACGGAGACCGCGCGCACCTCGTCGCCCAGCGACAGCGCGGTGCCGAGCGCCTCCTGGGTCAGCCGGTTGACCGAGCCGACCGGCACGACCACCAGCGAGTGCAGCTGCTGCGGCGGCCCGGGCACCTCGCCGACGTGCAGGGCCAGTCCGATCCGCGCGTAGCTGCGGTGGATCGACTCGAAGAGCGTCACCAGCAGCGCCACCGCCAGGAAGACCAGCCAGCCGCCCTCGCGGAACTTGGCGATCAGCTCGATCGCGGTGGCCGCCGCCGTCAGCAGCGCGCCGACCCCGTTCAGCACGGCCCGGCCGTGCCAGCCCGGTCCGCGCTCCAGGCGCCAGTGCCGCACCATGCCGATCTGGGAGATGGTGAAGCCGATGAAGACGCCGATCGCGAAGACCGGTACCAGCGCCTGGGTGTTGCCCTGCGCGCCGATCAGCAGCACCAGCGCCGCGCCCGCCAGCACCAGCACCCCGTGCCGGTAGACCTGCCGGTCGGCGCGCAGCGCGAAGACGTGCGGCACGTGGTGGTCGCGGGCCAGCAGCGAGGTGAGCACCGGCATCCCGCCGAACGAGGTGTTCGCCGCCAGTGCCAGCAGCGCCATGGTGGTGAACTGGACGATGTAGAAGCCCGCGTTGTGGCCGAGCGCGGCCTCGGTGAGCTGGGCCAGCACGGTCTTGGTGGGGTTCGGCGCGACATGGAAGTGCCCGATCAGCAGCGACAGGCCGATCAGCATGCTGCCGAGCAGCGCGCCGAGCGCGATCTCGGTGCGCTGCGCGCGCTTCTCCCGTGGGGTGCGGAAGGTCGGCACGGCGTTGGCGATCGCCTCCACCCCGGTCAGCGCCGCGCAGCCGGAGGCGAAGGCCTTGAGCAGCAGCAGGACACCGACGGTCTCGGTGGCCGCACCCGGGTGGGTGGGTTGGACGACCGGCTCGCTGCGCAGCAGTCCGGCCAGGATCACGGTGAAGATGGCCACCACGAAGACCACCGTCGGCAGGATCAGGATCTTGGCCGACTCGGCGACGCCGTACAGGTTGACCCCGGTGATCAGGGCCAGGACCACGACGCAGATCACCACCCGGTCGGCGTACAGGGACGGGAACGCCGAGGTCAGCGCCGCCACCCCGGCCGAGACCGAGACCGCGACGTTCAGGACGTAGTCGATGATCAGCGAGGCGGCGGCCACCAGGCTGACCCGTCGGCCCAGGTGGGCCTTGGCCACCGCGTAGGCGCCGCCGCCGTTCGGGAAGGCGGCGATCACCTGCCGGTAGGAGAAGGTCAGCGCGGCCAGCAGGAGGACGATCGCCAGCGTCACCGGCAGGGTGTAGTCCAGCCCGGTGGTGCCGGCCGCGGCCAGCACCAGCACGATCGCCTCGGGCCCGTACGCGACCGAGGCCAGCGCGTCGAGGGAGAGCGCGGCCAGGCCCTGCGGGACCGTCAGCCGGTCGCGCTCGGTGCTCGCTTCGGGCATCGCCACCACCTCATGTCGTCACAGCGTCCAGGGCGACGCTAGTGGCGGGCGCGGTGTCACGGCCGATCTGACGCGCGGTCAGTGGGCTGGTCGAGGGCAGCGCGGGCGCGGACCGGGCGCGGACCGGCTGGCTCCGGAGCCGGCCGGCGTCCGATGATGGGGGGATGACCACTCATCAGCTCTCCTCCTCGGCCTCGACCCTGCCCCCGGCGGTGGACGCGCGGGCGCTGCTCGCCCTCGCCGACGGCCACCATGCCCGCACCGTCCGGCCGTTCGCCACCCGGGAGGTCGCCGGCCGGCTGCTCAAGGTGTACGCGATCGAGGCGCCGGGGCGCACCGTGACCGAATCCGAGCTGGCACCGTTGGTGGACCTCGCCGGCGCGCACCTGGCGGCCGGCGCGGCCCGGGGCTCCCTGGGACTTGCGGTGCTGATCGCGCACGCGGGCGGGGACGGTGACTACGTCCTGGTGCAGAGCTGGATCGAGGGGTACATGGCCGACCTGGCGATCTTCACCGGACCGGCCGGGAAGCCCGAGCAACTCCGGCCCGGGCGTGCCGGGTTGGCGCCGTGCGTGTGGGAGGCGGCGGTGCTGGCACACGAACGGGAGGCGTTCGTGCGCCAGGTGCTGGACGGCACCGGGACACTGGCGCAGCGGCTGGCGGCCTGGGGCGCGGACCGGCTGGCGGGGGAGCTGCGCTGAAGTCCGGGTCGCGGCGCGGGTGGACGGCTGTCGGGGCGGTCGCCTAGCGTTTCGATCATGACAGAGCGACGCGCGATCCTCAGCGGTTCCACCTTCGAGGAGCAGATAGGTTACGCCCGAGCCGTGGTCGACGGTGACTGGGTGCACGTGTCGGGGACCACCGGGTTCGACTACACGACGATGACCATCTCGGACGACGTGGTGGAACAGGCCGAGCAGTGCCTGCGCAACATCGAGGCCGCACTGGCCGAGGCGGGGTGCGGCTTCGCCGATGTGGTGCGGGTGCGCTACCTGCTGCCCGAGCGGGCCGACTTCGAGCCGTGCTGGCCGGTGCTGCGGCGCTGCTTCGGCGAGGTGCGGCCGGCCGCGACGATGCTGGTGTGCGGGCTCGCGGACGTCCGGATGAAGATCGAGATCGAGGTCTACGCCCGCCGGGCGACCGCGTAGCGCGCGGCGAGCGACCGGCCGCGCGACGCCGTCGCCCCATCGGCACCACTGCGCCGCCGGACGGTCACCCGATCGCCATCACCGGAGCGATCGACTCCGAATCACCGGTCGCGAGCAACGGCTTCGCCCCGACCGGATCGGTAGGGCCGGTCGGCCCGACCGGCGATGGCCGCCCGCCTGTACGGCGACTGGGCGACGCGAGCCGCGCGAACCGGACCCGCGCCGACCTGGACCTCACCGGCCGCACCGGCAGCCCGAGTTGGCGGATCAAGCTACCGGGCGAACCTCAAGGTTCGCTGAACCCTACTGACCCGTAGATGAATATCTGCCCCTGAATTCGCCATATCCCACCCTGGCTGAGGCCCGCTCGCACCATGCTGTGCTGGCTGACCGTCAGGTCGGCGTAAACCGTACTGACATGGGGTGGGACGACCGTGTTCAAACGAGGGGCTAAGTGGTTCGCCGCGGGGGTGGCGGCGATGACGCTGCTGGCGACCGCACAGGCGGGGGTGTCGGCCGCAGCGGCGACACCCCCGCAGCTTGATCTGAAGGTTCTGCTGATCGGTGGTGGGGCCAGTGACCCCACCACCACCGCCTGGCAGAACGCGTTGGACACCGAGGGGGTTCCGTACACGCTGGTGAACTCCAGCGGGTCGATCGGCAGTGAGACCGTGACGCTGCCCGCGCTGTCCAGCGGGTCGCACGCCTACTACAACGGCGTGGTGGTGGCGGACTCGCCCACCTTCTTCGCCGCCGGTCAACTCAGCGGCCTGGACAGCTTCGAGTCGAGCTTCGGCGTGCGCCAGCTCGACGGCTACATGTACCCGTCCGCCTCGCTGGGCCTGACCGCCGCGAGTTCGGGACCGGTCACCGGCACCGCGCAGCTGACCACCGCCGCGCTGGCCCAACTGCCCGAGCTGAAGGGCCCGGTGCCGTTCGAGGCCGGCTCCTACGGCTACCCGGCCACGCCCGTCGCCGGTGCCCCGGTCACGCCGTGGCTGCAGAACTCGGCGGGCCAGACGCTGGCCGCCGTCTACCAGCACCCGAGCACCGACCCGCAGGCCGGCGTCTCCGAGCTGTCGCTGACCTTCAACTACAGCTCGACCATGCTGCCCTGGCTGCTGCTGTCGCCCGGCCTGATCAACTGGGTCACCCAGAACACCCACCTCGGCCTGTACCGGAACTACTTCGGCCAGGACGTCGACGACGTGTTCATCTCGGACAACGAGTGGAGCCGGCAGTACCAGTGCACGCCGGGCGCCACCGACCCGAACGACGTGCTCTGTCCGGCCGGTGTCGGCGGCAACGCCGCTGATGGCCCGCCGGACGTGCAGATGACCGCGGCCGACGTGGACTACGTGGCCAACTGGGAGAAGCAGACCGGCATCAAGCTGGAGCTGGCGTTCAACGCGATCGGCGCCTGCACCGCGCCCACCACCGCCCAGGAGTCCGGCGCCAACTGCACCGGCAGCACCACGGTCAACGGCAACTCGTTCACCGACCCGGGCCAGGCGGTGGACAGCGGCTACCCGGACGACTCCGCCTTCGTGAACGAACTCCTCAAGCAGCAGAGCTCGTTCAACTGGATCACGCACACCTGGTCGCACATGTACCTGGGCTGCCAGGTCGGCGGACCGCAGCCGGCGAACGCGCCGACCGCGGGCACCGGCGGCTCGCTGGCCGCCGGCGGCTACAGCTACGAGGTCACCGCGGCCACCGCCTACGGCGAGTCGGAGCCCTCCACCCCGCAGCAGGTCACCGTGGGCGCGAACGGCTCGGTCTCGCTGAGCTGGCCGGACGCCCCCAACGGTGACGGCCCCACGCTCGCCAAGCTGGAGTCCGAGTACTTCGGCGGTACCGGCTTCTGGGGCTACGACATCTACCGCGCGCCCGCCGGCTCCACCAGCTTCGGCCTGGTCGGCCAGGTCAAGGAGGACCCGACCGGCGCCACCACCAGCTACTCCTTCACCGACACCGGCGCCACCACCCCCGGCGGCGGCCCCGGCAGCACCAGCGACTTCCCGACCGCCACCGACCCCGGCATCGGCTGCTCCTCGCGCGCCGCCTGGCTGCCGGCCACCAGCACCCAGCCCGACTCCAGCATCGAGCAGGAGATCGGCCTGGACGACGCCTTCGCCGTCAACAACGGTCTGACCAACTACAGCACCAGCGGCCTGGTCACCGGTGAGCACTCCGGCCTGGAGAGCCCCAACATGCCGCAGGCCATGGCGGACATGGGGATCAGCGTCTTCGGCAGCGACGCCTCGCGCCAGCCGCAGAGCTACACCATCCCGGGCACCTCGGCCACCGGCGCGAGCAACACCGCCGTCTCCGCGCCGCGCTACCCGAGCAACATCTACTACAACGCGTCCAACTGGCCCGACGAGCTGAGCGAGTACAACACCGCCTACGTGGCGCAGGGCTCCTCGATGAACGATGCGCTCTACCCGAACGAGCAGGGCAAGTGCGCCGGCAGCCCGTCGACCACCTGCACCACCACCCCGGCCGACGAGGCCACCGTGCTCGCCAGCGAGTCCCGGATCATGCTCGGCCACGTGCTGGCCGACGACCCGCGGATGAACTACGCGCACCAGACCAACCTGATCGGCCCGGCCACCCAGACCGTCAACGGGGTGACCTCCGACTACGGCTACACCCTGCTCACCCTGCTGAACAACATGCAGGCGCAGTACAGCAGCTGGTACACCACGCCGCTGGTCCAGATGACCGACGCGACCACCGCGCAGACCCTCGGCCAGTCGGCCGCCTGGGCCTCGGCCGAGCAGGCTGGCTCGGTCACCGCCTCGGTGCAGAACGGCGCCGTGGTGATCGCCAACTCCGGCGGCGGCTCGGTCAACGTGCCGGTCACCGTCCCGGCCGGCACCACGGTCAACGGCGCGGCCTTCGGCCAGTCCTACGGCGGCACGCTCTCCGCCTGGACCCCGGTCGGCGCCGGTGCCTCCAGCACGCTGACCATCAACGTGGCCCCGCTGATCACCAGCTCGGCCACCGCCGCGGCCACCGTCGGCACCGCCTTCTCCGCCACGGTGACCAGCATCGGCTCCCCGCTGCCCGCGCTCAAGGAGAGCGGCAACCTGCCCGGCGGCGTGACCTTCACCGACAACGGTGACGGCACCGCCACCCTGGCCGGCACCCCGGCGGCCGGCAGCGGCGGCAGCTACCCGCTCACCATCACCGCCACCAACGCCACCGGCTCGGTCACCCAGAACCTGACCGTGACCGTCGCCCAGGCGCCCGCCGTGACCAGCGCCACCACGGCGGCCTTCACCACCGGCACCGCGGGCACCTTCGCGGTGACCACCAGCGGCTACCCGGCCCCCGCGCTCACCGAGAGCGGGACCCTGCCGAGCGGCGTGGCCTTCAAGGACAACGGCAACGGCACCGGCACCCTGTCCGGTACCGCCGCCTCGGGCACCGGCGGCAGCTACCCGGTGACCATCACGGCCACCAGCGCGGCCGGTAGCTCCAGCACCCAGGTCACCGTCACGGTCACCCAGGCCACCGGCCCGTCGGTGACCAGCGCGAGCTCGGCCACGCTGACCGCGGGCACCGCGGCCAGCATCGCGGTGACCGCCACCGGCGTCCCGACCCCGACGCTGACCGCGGCCGGCACGCTGCCCTCGGGCGTGGCCTTCAAGGACAACGGCAACGGCTCGGCCACGCTGGCGGGCACCCCGGCGGCCGGCAGCGGCGGCGTCTACCCGCTGACGGTCACGGCCGCCAACACCGCGGGCACGGCCACCCAGGCGCTCGCCGTCACGGTGGACCAGGCGCCGGCGATCACCAGCCGGCCCTCGGCGACCGCCTTCCTGCTGATCCCGTTCAACTACACGATCACCACCACCGGCTTCCCGGCCGCGGTGTTGAGCGAGAGCGGCAACCTGCCGAGCGGGATCACCTTCAAGGCGGGCAGCAACGGCACCGCCACCCTGTCCGGCACCGAGCTGGCGCTGGGCAGCTTCCACTGCACCATCACGGCCAAGAGCGCTGCGGGCACGGTGAGCCAGCCGTTCACGCTCAACGCCACCCTCTGATCGGCCCTGATCCGCTGATCCGCTGAGCCGCTGAGTCGCTACGACCGCCCCGGGCCCACGTGCCCGGGGCGGTCGTGGTGTGTCCGCCTTAAGAGCGGACAGGCCCAAGCCCCAGAGTGTCGTTCGATTCTCGTCCGGCGGTTCGTTCCGAGGGTGGTATCAGCTAGGGTCGATCACGGGATATCTTGATATCAAGACGTTGTAGCCGTGAAGCGGAGCACCGATGACTGACTCGACCATCATCTATACGCACACTGACGAGGCCCCGGCCCTGGCAACGTATTCGTTCCTGCCGGTGGTCCAGGCGTACGCCTCGACGGCGGGCGTCAAGGTGGAGACCCGCGACATCTCTCTGGCCGGGCGCATCATCGCCAGCTTCCCGGAGCGTCTCGAGGAGGGTCAGCGGATCCACGACGCCCTCCACGAGCTCGGTGAGCTGGCCAAGACGCCCGAGGCCAACATCATCAAGCTGCCGAACATCTCGGCCTCGATCCCGCAGCTCAAGGCCGCGATCGCCGAGCTGCAGGCCCAGGGCTACGCGCTGCCGGACTACCCGGACGACCCGAAGACGGACGAGGACCGCGAGGTCCGCGCCCGCTACGACAAGGTCAAGGGCAGCGCCGTCAACCCGGTCCTGCGCGAGGGCAACTCCGACCGCCGGGCGCCCGCCTCGGTCAAGAACTACGCCAAGAAGCACCCGCACCGGATGGGCGCCTGGAGCTCGGACTCCAAGACCAACGTCGCCACCATGGGCGTCAACGACTTCCGCCACACCGAGAAGTCCGCGGTCATCACCGAGGCCGGCTCGCTGCGCATCGAGCTGCTGGCCGCCGACGGCAGCACCACTGTGCTGCGCGAGTCGGTGCCGGTGCTCGCGGGCGAGGTCGTCGACGCCTCGGTGATGCACGTCGCCAAGCTGCGCGAGTTCCTCACCGCCCAGATCGCCCGGGCCAAGGCCGAGGACGTGCTCTTCTCGGTGCACCTGAAGGCCACCATGATGAAGGTCTCCGACCCGATCATCTTCGGCCACGTGGTGCGCGCCTTCTTCCCGAAGACCTTCGAGCGCTTCGGCGCCGACTTCGCCGCCGCCGGCCTGACCCCGAACGACGGCCTGGGCGCCATCCTGGGCGGCCTGCAGTCGCTGCCGAACGGCGAGGAGATCAAGGCCTCCTTCGAGGCCGAGCTGGCCGAGGGCCCGGCGCTGGCCATGGTCGACTCCGACCGCGGCATCACCAACCTGCACGTGCCCAGCGACGTCATCGTCGACGCCTCGATGCCGGCCATGATCCGCACCTCCGGCCACATGTGGGGCCCGGACGGCAAGGAGGCCGACACCCTGGCCGTGCTGCCGGACAGCAGCTACGCGGGCGTCTACCAGGTCGTCCTCGACAACTGCCGCGAGCACGGCGCCTTCGACCCGGCCACCATGGGCTCGGTGCCGAACGTCGGCCTGATGGCGCAGGCGGCCGAGGAGTACGGCAGCCACGACAAGACCTTCGAGATCCCGGCCGACGGCACCGTCCGCCTGGTCGACGCGGCCGGCAACGTCGTCATCGAGCAGCCGGTCAGCGCCGGCGACGTGTTCCGCGCCTGCCAGACCAAGGACGTGCCGATCCGCGACTGGGTGAAGCTGGCCGTCAACCGCGCCCGCGCCACCGGCGACCCGGCCGTCTTCTGGCTGGACGAGGGCCGTGCGCACGACGCGAACCTGATCGCCAAGGTCAAGGAGTACCTGCCCGAGCACGACACCGAGGGCCTGCAGATCGAGATCATGTCGCCGGAGCAGGCGACCGCCTTCTCGCTGGAGCGCATCCGCCGCGGCGAGAACACCATCTCGGTCACCGGCAACGTGCTGCGCGACTACCTGACCGACCTGTTCCCGATCCTGGAGCTGGGCACCAGCGCCAAGATGCTCTCGGTCGTCCCGCTGATCAACGGCGGTGGCCTCTTCGAGACGGGCGCCGGCGGTTCGGCCCCCAAGCACGTCCAGCAGCTGGTCAAGGAGAACTACCTGCGCTGGGACAGCCTGGGTGAGTTCTTCGCGCTGGCGGCCAGCTTCGAGCACCTGGCGCAGACCACCGGCAACGCCCGCGCCCAGGTGCTGGCCGACACCCTGGACCGCGCCACCGGCACCTTCCTCGAGGAGGACAAGTCGCCGAGCCGCCGCCTGGGCGGTATCGACAACCGCGGCAGCCACTTCTACCTGGCCATGTACTGGGCCCAGGAGCTGGCCAAGCAGACCCAGGACGCCGAGCTGGCCGAGGCCTTCGCGGGCCTGGCCAAGACGCTGACCGAGCAGGAGCAGGCGATCGTCGCCGAGCTGATCGCGGTCCAGGGCCAGCCGGTCGACATCGCCGGCTACTACCAGCCGGACGCGGCCAAGGCCTCGGCCGTGATGCGTCCGTCGGCGATCCTCAACGAGGCGCTCGCCACGCTGGGCTGACCCGGCCTCAGCTGTGAGAAGGTCCCCCGGGGCGCCGCATGGGCGCGCCGGGGGACCTTTGCGTTGGCGTCGACGAGTCAACGGGTGTGGCGGTGTCAATAGTTGTTCTGACGTCAATGGTCGTACTGACATCAACGGTTTGGTCAGTGCCAATAGTTGAACCGGTGTCAGTGGTTGAACTGATGTCAACGGGTGCATCAGTATCAATGACTTGACCAAGCCGGGTGCTCCCAGGTGCTCCAGGTGCTCCAGGCGTTCCAGGCGTTCTGGGTGTTCCGGGTGACGGCGGTCCGCCGACCGGACCCGGAGGTCCGCTCTAGTGAAATGCAAGGATGCTCTGGCAGGCTCGATCTCGAGCTCACAGGGGTACCCCCGTCCCGCAGTGAGCTGCCTCGCGTCGGTCCCGGAAGGCCGGCGCGAGGCCGGAGAGCCGCAGGCCTTCCGGCTTCCGGCCGGCGGCTCTCCGGCCTCGGGGGGCGTGGCTTGGGCCGTGACTTCGGGTCGCGGCCTCGCGCGTGTCGGTCCGCGACGAGGGCCGCTGGTCCCACCGGGTGAGACCCGTCGCCGACCGGGCGGAATCTGCGAGGCCCGGCCCGCCGTGCTCCTGGCGGATGCGAGCGGCGCGTAACGGGCCGGTGGCGGGCGTGACAGGGTGGGCGGCACTGGCAGTCCGATCTGCCCGGATTGCGCCTTCGATCGAGGAGCCCGTCATGACGCTGAGCATCCGCAACCAGATCCCCGGCACTGTCACCGCGATCACCTTCGGCGCGGTGATGGCGACGGTCCGCGCCCGCCTGACCGGCGGTCAGGAGATCACCGCCGCCATCACCGCCGAGGCGGTCAAGGAACTCGGGCTCGCCGAGGGCTCCGCCGTCCACGCGCTCGCCAAGTCCACCGAGATCGCGCTCGCCACCGCCCCGGTGTCCGGTCTGAGCATCCGCAACCAGCTCCCGGGCACCGTCGTGGAGGTGGCCACCGGCGGTGCGATGGCCACCGTCAAGGTCGCCATCACGGGCGGCGAGCTGACCGCCGCGATCACCAGGGACGCCGTCGAGGACCTCGGGCTGGCTGCCGGATCCAGCGTGGTCGCGCTGATCAAGTCCACCGAGGTCTCGCTGTCCGCCGGCTGAGCCGGCCGAGTGGCGCGGGCCCACTGGGGTCTGTCTGACAATTCGCGTCGGATCAGCGCGCGGCTCCCCCAGCCTGACGGCCGAAGGCTGGGGGAGGATGCCCGGCGTCGCGCGCCCGGCGGGAATTGTCAGACAGACCCCAAGGCCGACCGGCGGTTTCGGTCCAACCCTGTGGCCGGTCGCGATCATTGCGCGCGGCACGGCCGCCCCCTGATGATGGGGTCAGTGGGAAACCCCTACCCGACAGCGCAGCGTGAGAGGGCAGACCGGATGGACCATCACGAGCTTCAGAAGCGGTTCGAGACGCTGACCACCGCCCATCTGGCCGACGCCTGCATCCGCACACAGGTGCCGGTGCGCTGTGCGCCCACCGGGTTGCGGGCTGTGCTGCCCGGTGTCCGGGTGTCCGGGCGGGTGCGCCCGGCCCGGCACGTCGGCAGCGTCGACATCTTCCTGGAGGCCTTCGAGGCCGCCGAGCCCGGTGACGTGCTGGTGGTGGACAACGGCGGCCGAACGCAGGAGGCCTGCATCGGCGACCTGGTGGTGCTGGAGGCGCGCACCGCCGGGATCGCGGGCGTGGTGATCTGGGGGCTGCACCGCGACACCGTCGACGTCCGCGCCATCGGGCTGCCGGTCTTCAGTCTGGGCTCGCTCCCCACCGGCCCGCAGCGGCTGGACGCCCGCCCCGCCGACGTGTTGACCGCCGCCACCGTGGGGGAGTGGACGGTGACCCGCGATGACCTGGTGCTCGGCGACGAGGACGGTGTGCTCTTCCTGCCCGCCGACCGCGCCGAGGAACTCCTCACGCTCGCCGAGCAGATCCGCGACACCGAGCGGCGCCAGGCCGAGCGGATCCGCTCGGGCGACACGCTGCGCGCCCAGGTCCGCTTCGACGCCTACCTCGCCGCGCGCCGGAGCGACCCGGAGCTGACCTTCCGCGAGCACCTGCGCGCCGTCCGGGGCGCGATCGAGGAGTGACGGCCGGTCAGCCGAGTTGACGTCAGCCGACCTCACCCGCGAGCCGCACCAGCGCCTCCCGGGTGAGGTCGACCCCCGCCGCCCCGCCCTACGGCACCAGCAGGGTCAGCGCCCCTGGCAGGATCCGGATCCGGGCCGGGAGCACGGCGATCTCGTCGCCGTCCGCGCAGACCGGGATCGGCCGGTCGGCGTCCACCGTGACCTCCCGCGCCGTTCGCACGTCGACCTCGGGCCGCCGCAGGTGGGTGCCGCGCTTGGCCTCGCGCATGAAGGCGACCACCTTGGCGCGCGGCCCGTCGCCGACCACCATCACGTCGAGCAGCCCGTCGTCCAGCACGGCCGTCGGCACGATCCGCAGACCGTGCCCGTACGCACCGGAGTTGGCCACCACCACGGTGTGCCCGCGCACCTCGCGCCGCTCGCCGTCGACGCTCAGCGTGTAGCCGGCCGCGCGCCAGCCGAGGATCGCCCGCAGCGGTGCCAGCCGGTAGAGCAGCAGGGCGGGCAGGCCGCGGCCGGCGTTGATGATCCGGGTGGCCAGCGCGTCGATCCCGATGTACACGTTGCCCGGCGCGATCACCCCGTTGACCTCCAGCACGTCGATCGCGCGGCGCCGGCCGGCCAGCAACAGCCGGGCCGCCGCCTCTGGTTCCTCGACGCCGGGCAGCCGCAGGGTGCGGGCCAGGTCGTTGCCCCGCCCGGCCGGCACGATGGCCATCGTGCCGCCGCCGCGCACGGTGCCGTCGGCCACGTCGCGCACCATGCCGTCACCGCCGACCGCGACCACCACCTCACCGTTCTCGGCGGCCGACCGCGCGGCGGCGATGGCGTGTTCGCGGTCCCGGGTCGGCACCGTGCGCACGGTGGCGCCGGCCGTGCGCAGTCGCGCGGCGATCGGCTCCCAGCGGGCGACGGTGTGGCCGCCGCCCGAGATCGGGTTGACGATCGCGGTGAACGCGCCGGCGGTCATCTCAGTGCTCGCTCTCGGCAGCCCCGGCAGCCCCGGCAGCCCCAGCGGCCCCGGCCGTGTCGGCGGCCGACCGGTCGCCCGGCGAAGTCGGGATCAGCACACCGGGGTTGAGGATCCCGGCCGGGTCCAGCACCCGCTTGACCGCCTGCAGCGAGGCCACCGCCAGCGGGCCCACCTCGCGGGCGTAGACCTCCCGGTGGTCGGTGCCCACGCCGTGGTGGTGGGTGATCGCCGCACCGGCCGCCCGGATCGCCTCGTTGGCGGCCGACTTGGCCAGCTGCCACTGGGCGAGCGGGTCATCGGTCTGGGCGCAGGCGACGGTGAAGTAGAGCGAGGCGCCGGTCTCGTAGACGTGCGAGATGTGGCAGAGCACCAGCGGCACGGTGCCCTGCGCGGTCAGCGCGTTGGTCAGCGCCTCGGTGACGGCCGCCCGCAGCAGGTGCAGGTTGGACCAGAAGGTCACCGTCTCCAGGGTCTCGATCAGCACCCCGGCGTCCAGCAGCGGATCACGCAAGTACGGTGCGCGGTAACGTCCGTGGCGCCACGACTCGCCGGGCTCGGTGCCCAGCGGCTGACCACCGGCCGCGCTCAGCAGCTCGCTCGCGCCGGCCCGGCGGGCGGCCACCTCGGCCGCGCTGCCCTCGTAGCCGGTGATGGCCAGGCAGCCGCCCGGTCCGCCGCCGAACATCGCGGCCGGGTCGGCCAGGTTGATCGAGGTCTCCATCTCGTCGGAGAGCCGCAGCACGGTCGGCAGCGGACCGTCCTGGACCAGCCGCCGCAGCGCGTCCGCACCCGCTTCGAAGGAGTCGAACTTCCAGCCCTCGTAGACCCGTTCGGCCGGCAGCGGGCGCACCCGGACGGTCACCGAGGTGATCACGCCCAGGGAGCCCTCCGAGCCGAGCACCAGCTGGCGCAGGTCGGGACCGGCTGCCGACTTCGGCGCGCTGCCCAGCTCCATCGTGCCGCGCGGGGTGGCCAGCACCAGGCCGACCACCATCTCGTCGAACCGCCCGTAGCCGGCCGAGGACTGGCCGGCCGAACGCGCCGCCGCGTAACCGCCGATGCTCGCTCCTTCGTAGGACTGCGGGAAGTGACCCAGCGTCAGACCGCGCTCGCGCAGCCGCCGTTCGGCCTCCGGTCCGCGCAGTCCGGCCTGCAGGGTGGCGGTTCGGGAGACCTCGTCGATCGCCAGTACGGCGTCGAGCCGCTTGAGGTCGAGCGCCACCACGCCCGCGAACCCGGCCCGCTGCGGCGCGAGTCCGCCGACCACCGAGGTGCCGCCGGAGTACGGGACGACGGCCAGGCGCAGCCGCTCGCACAGCTCCAGCAGCGCCACGACCTCCTGGTGCGTGCCGGGGAAGACCACGGCGTCCGGCGCGTCCGTGACGTCGCCCGCGCGCAGGCGCAGCAGGTCGGGGGTGGACCAGCCGCGGGTGTGGCCCAGGCGGGCGGCGGCGGTGGTGTCGACCCGGTCCGCGCCCACCACGGCGGCCAGCTCGGCGAGCGCCTTGTCGTCCAGCGCCGTCGCGGGCAGCGCGAGCGTGTCGAGGTCGACCGGCGGCTGCTCGGGCGTGCGCACCCCGAAGGCGGCCAGTGTCTCCTGCGCGGCGGCCGGGAGCTCGGTGCGGCGGGCCGGGTCGCCCCAGCGGTAGGGGTGGAAGTCCGCGACGGGCAGGTCTGACTCGGTCATCGAGGTCCTCAGGGCTGGAGAGTACGTGCTGATACACTTGTACATGTGGTGTCGCAGCGAATCAACACGCCGGATGAAGAGAAGTCGGTAGCCGCCGAGCCCGAGCGCGCGACCGGGCCCACGCCCGAGCCCGCGTCCGAGCCCAGGGCCAGGGCCGCCAACGCCATTCCCGAGCAGCGGATCCTCGACGCCGCGTACCAGCTGCTGCTCACCATCGGCATGCAGCGGATCACCATGGCCGACATCGCGCGCCAGGCCGGCGTCTCCCGTGCCACCCTCTACCGCCGCTGGGGCGGCGTGCGCGAGGTGCTCGGCGCGCTGACCACCCGGGCCTGGATGGAACTGGTGGAAGGCGCCTTCCCGTTCGGCGGGGCGGCCCACGGCCGGGCCCACGCGGTCGACGGAGTGGTGCGCATGGTCGGCGCCCTGCGGGTCCATCCGCTGCTGCGCAAGATCATCGAGCTCGACCCGGACTTCCTCACCCCCTACCTGCTCAAGCGGCGCGGCACCAACACCAACCACCAGCTCGCGCTGCTCGAAGCCGCCCTGCGCACCGGCATCGACGACGGTTCGGTCCGGGCCGGCGACCCCGCGCTGCTGGCCCGCGCGGTCCTGCTCACCGCCTGGTCCTTCACGCTGACCGGGCCGGTCGTGATGGACGCGCCCGAGGGGACGGGAGCCGGGCTCGACAGGCTCGACGCAGAGCTGCGGCTGCTGCTCGACCGATATCTCTCGCCAACTCCCCTGACCGAAAGCGGATCTGACGTATGAACAGGGAAACTGCCGGCTCGCTGAACGCCGCCCGCCGCGCCCGCGAGCTCGCGGAGCTGGCCGGGTCGGCCGCCGGCGCCGGGCCCGCCGTCGACGTCCTGGTGATCGGCGGCGGCGTCACCGGTGCCGGCATCGCGCTGGACGCGGCCGCCCGCGGGCTGTCCGTCGTGCTCGCCGAGAAGCACGACCTCGGCTTCGGCACCAGCCGCTGGAGCTCCAAGCTGGTCCACGGCGGTCTGCGCTACCTCGCCTCGGGCAGCGTCGGCATCGCCCGGGAGAGCGCGGTGGAGCGCGGCATCCTGCTCGAGCGCACCGCCCCCCACCTGGTGCACGCGCTGCCGCAGATCGTCCCGCTGCTGCCGGGCACCCGCCTGGCGGACGCCGCGCTGGTCCGGGCCGGCTTCCTGGCCGGGGACCTGCTGCGGCTGACCGCCGGCACCTCCTCGGCCACCCTGCCCCGCTCCCGCCGCCTCACCCGCGCCGAGGTGCTGCGCTACGCCCCCACCGTCCGGTCCGCCGGGCTGCGCGGTGGCCTGGTCTTCTGGGACGGCCAACTGGTCGATGACGCCCGCCTGGTGGTCGCCCTGGCCCGCACCGCGGCGGCGCACGGCGCGCGGGTCCTGACCCGCTGCGCGGTCAGCGCGGCGCACGGCACCGGGGCCCGGCTGACCGACGAACTGACCGGCGAATCCTTCGAGTTGACCGCCCGCACGGTGATCAACGCGGCCGGTGTCTGGGCCGGCGAGCTGGCCCCCGGGATCACCCTGCGACCCAGCCGCGGCACCCACCTGGTCTTCCCGCAGTCCGCGTTCACCGGCCCGACCGGCGCCCTGAACGCCGGACTCACCGTGCCGGTGCCGGGCGAGACCAACCGCTTCGTCTTCGCGCTGCCCGCCCCCGACGGCCGGGTCTACGTGGGCCTGACCGACGAGGACGCGCCCGGCCCGATCCCCGACGTCCCGCAGCCCGCCGAGTCCGAGATCGACTTCCTGCTGCAGACCATCAGTTCCGCTCTGCGCACCCCGCTCACCCGCGCCGACCTGCTCGGCACCTTCGCCGGCCTGCGCCCGCTGCTGGACGACGGCACCGGCCGGACCGCCGACGTCTCCCGCAAGCACGCCGTACTGACCGGCCCCGACGGCCTGGTGACCGTGGTCGGCGGCAAACTCACCACCTACCGGCAGATGGCCGAGGACGCCTTGGACGCCGCCCTCGCCCACGCCCGCCTGACCGCCCGCCCCTGCCGCACCCGCACCCTCCCGCTGCTCGGCGCCGCTCCCCGCCCCCAACTCGACCGCATCGCAGCCCCGTTGCGCCTGGTCCGCCGCTACGGCACCGAAGCCCCCGCCGTCCTCGCCGCCGCCGACGGCGACCCGGCCCTGCTCACCCCGATCGCCCCCGGCACCGACACCACGGCAGCCGAACTCCTCTTCGCCGTCCGCCACGAGGGCGCCCTGGACACCGCCGACCTGCTGGACCGCCGCACCCGGATCGGCCTGGCCCCGGCCCACCGCGCCGCCGCCCTCCCGGCCGCGGAACGGGCCCTGGAAGGCTGAACCCGTCCATGGGGGGGAGACGACATGTACGTACGGTTCCAGGCGCGCAGGCCTGGTTCAAGGCCGCCGCCCGGCCGCACATCGAGCAGGCGCGGGGGCTGCTGGCGATGCTCGCGGCGCACGGGGTCGGTTGCGCGGAGATCCGCTCGGCCGACCCCGGGGTGATCGTCTATCAGGACGAGCACCAGGTGGTGGTCATCCCGTCCGCCGGGCCGGCAGGTACGGGCTGAACCGCTCGGCCACCTCGGCCGCGACGGCATGGACGTCCCGCGTTCCGTCGACCTCGATCACCTGGATGCCGAGCCGCCGCGCACCGCGCACCGCGCACCGCGTCGTCATCACCGCCGCCGGCCGCGACTTCGGCGGACCTTGGCCATCCAACTCGCAGACCGCGGCGCCGAGGTCTTCCTCTCCGCCCGCAGCCTCGCTGCCGCCGAGTCCGTGCGTGAGGAGATTCGCGGCCGGGGGCACCACCAAGTCCACGCCTTCGCCTGCGACCTGACGGACCCCGCCTCGATCCGCGACTTCGCCGCCGACGTCGCCCGGCACACCGACCGGGTCGACATACTGGTCAACAACGGCTCGCGCTACCTCGGAGGGCCGGACATCCTGTCGGCCTCCGACGCCGATGTCGTCGACACCATCGCCTCCGGTGCCACCGGCACCGTGCTGGCCGTGAAGAACTTCCTCCCGCTGCTCCTCAACTCGGACAAGCCGGATGTCGTGACGATGGTCTCCGCCTGCGGGGCGGCCGGTCATCAGCGCTCGGACGCTCACGACGCCTTCTACGCGGCCAAGAGCGCCCAGGCGGGGTTCGCCGAGATCCTCTCCAAGCGCCTGCGGCCCCAAGGCGTCCGGGTGATCTCGCTCTACCCGCCCGACTTCGACAATCCCGACCCGCTCGCCGAGGAGTGGCAGACCACACCGCGGGGGGCCAAGGACGCCCTCACGGCCCAGTCGCTAGTGGACTGCATCCTCTTCGCCGTCGGTCAGCCCCGCGACTGTTTCATCAAGGCCTTCCACTTCGAACAGGTCTGACCGATTCGTCGCCGGTCAGCTGTCCTGACCGGCGACCACCGCGGAGCAGCGCCGGACCAGTCAGCCGCCCGGGGGACCGAAGAGCTGCTCCAGGGCGCGGCGGTCGCGCTTGGTCGGGCGGCCGGTGCCGCGCTCGCGCAGGGCGACGGGGGCGGGGCCCAGTGAGGCGGGGCGGGGTGGGCTGTTGTCGACGAAGCAGTCGACGGCGACGGAGGCGCCGACGCGCTTGCTGATCACGCGGGAGACGACGACCACCCGGGTCCAGTCGTCCTGGCGCACCCGGACCTCGTCGCCGACCTTGACCGGGTGGGCGGGCTTGACCCGTTCGCCGTTGATCCGGACGTGTCCGGCGCGGCAAGCGGTGGCGGCGAGGGCGCGGGTCTTGGTCAGGCGTACCGACCAGATCCAGCTGTCCACCCGTGCGGTGGCTTCGTCTACGGCCATACCCCGACTCTAACCCGCCTCGCGCGCCGCACCGGTGCTCAATTTCCGCTCGTGCCGCAGCGGGCTGCCGGGTAGTCCTGCCGGTCGGTCCTGCCGGTCAGCCGGCGGCGGGGCTCGGGTAGCGGCAGGCGGCCTGCTCGGCGGTGGCCAGGTCGGCCGGGCTGAGCCGGGCGGGCGCGGCCGCGGTGCCGTCGAGGGAGAGCAACTGGGCGTCGGCAACGGTGGTCGCGCGGTCTCCGCCCAGGCAGGCGACGGCCACCACGGGGATCGCGGTGGTCGCGTTCTGCAGCGGGCCGAGGCGCCAGACGTAGTCGAAGTCCTGCTGCTGCTGGGCGGTCAGCTGGATCTGGTGCCAGGCGGCGGGGGCGGCTACGGCGGCGCTGGGTGCACCGGGGCCGGCAGCACCGCTCGGTGCATCGCCGTAGTAGGCGGCGTAGCCGACGATGGCCAACTGGGTGCCGCTCGCCTTCAGTTCCACCGAGCCGTCGGCTGCCGGCCGCGCCACCGTCAGGGAGACCGAGGTCGGCATCGGGGCGTCGTCCGGACAGGGGCTGGGTTGCATCGCGCCCGGCGGGTTTCCGTGGACGACCGCCGAGGCCACCAGCCCGCCGCCGGCCAGTTCGAACCAGCGTATGTCCGGCTCGCCGCCGCGGAGGTCGTAGACCACGTCGCCGAGGCAGAAGCCGGTCAGATCCAGGACGCAGTTGGCCGGGGCGGTCCAGAGGGTGGTGGCGTTGAAGCTGGCTCCGGACCGGACGTGGGCGCCGGCGCCGTACGTCCTTGCGGTGAACTGCACCGGCGCCGGGGTGGCCGGCGAGGGTGCGGTGGACGCGTCGGCAGGGGGTACGCAGTCCGATTCGGCGACCACCGGCGCGCTGTGCGGGTGGGGTCGACCGGGCAGCAGGAAGGCGAACAGCGTGCAGGCGGTGGCCACGGCGGCTGCGGCGAGCAGGAGCCGGCGTCCCGGACGGTTGCGGTACGACTGGTACCAGAGCCGGGGGAGCGCGGCGGGTGCGCCGGGCGGGGCGGGTGAGGGTTCCTCGGGCGCGCTCGCCGCCTGCTCCGACGTTGCCGACGTTGCCGCCGACTCGGCCGCAGGCTCCGCCTCAGCCGCAGGCTCCGCCCCGGACTCCGACTCGAGCTCAGGTTCTGCCTCAGCCGCAGGCTCCGTCCCGGGCTCCGACTCCGTCCCAGCCTCCGAAGCCTGCTCCGCCAACTCGCGGCTCAGCTCCTCCCAACGCCGCTCCCACACCTCGACGTCGCCACCGCACGCCCCCACATAAGCGAGCGTCACCTCAAGGCTCGGCTGCCGCACCCCGCCCGCCGCGTCGCTCAGCGTGCTGGCGCTGAACCCGGCCAGCGTGGCCAGGGCCCGGTAGGTGGGGTTGCCGGCCTGCTCACGCACCGCCCGCAGGTCATGGGCGAACGCTTGCAGCGGCCCCTCGGTCGGGTCGATGGGACGGGGCTTGCGGGCCAAACGAGTCTCCGGTGGTGGCTGATGGACGATCACGAGTGGCCACGGACGGCCGTAAACAGCCAGCTGTGGAAGGCCCGTGAGCGATCGGGATTGCTGTGCGCGGCGATCGTACTCGGTCACATGTGCCGCTCACCTGCGCCTTGGTACGAACTCTTCGGGCCACCTGTCAGGTGACGTCCAGTCACCTCCTGTTGCTCCCAGGTAACACGAAGATTGAATCTTGGCTCAACTCTTGTTGACCAGATCATGACCGGTTAGCGTCGTGCCACTCGTTCAACCGAACGAGCGATCGGGCGGCTCCAGTTCCCACCCGGACGCCCGCACGGGCACCCCCACGTGTCCCGCATGCCCCCGGTACATCCGCCACAGGAGGCAGTTCCTTGCTCAACTTCACCATGGCCCCCGGCGCCACCCCCACCGCCCGGGCCCGCCGGATCGCTCTCGCACTCACCGGCACCGCCGCACTTGCCCTCTCCGCGCTCGCCACCGCTGCCCCGGCCGGCGCCAGCACCACGGCGGCCACCGTGCACAGCAAGGGCGGGACGTCCTGGATACGCTCCTGCGCGACCCTCGCCAAGGGCGACACCATGGCCTGCAACGCGCTCAAGGTCACCAGCGTTGCCCAGCACATCAGCCCGCTCGGCGTGACGCCCAACGCGACGCCCTCCGGCTACGGCCCGAGCGACCTGCGGAGTGCCTACAACCTCCCCGCGAACGGCGGCGCCGGCCAGACCGTGGCGATCGTGGACGCCTACAACGACCCCAACGCCGCGTCGGACCTGGCCGTCTACCGCGCGCAGTACGGCCTGCCGGCCTGCACCGTCGCCAGCGGCTGCTTCAAGCAGGTCGGCCAGACCGGCACCACCAGCCTGCCGGCCAACAACGCCGACTGGTCGGGCGAGATCTCGCTGGACCTCGACATGGTCTCGGCGATCGCCCCGAACGCGCACATCATCCTGGTCGAGGCGAAGACGGCGAGCACCGCCAACCTCGGCACCTCGGTCAACGAAGCGGTCAAGCTGGGCGCCAAGTTCGTCTCCAACAGCTACGGCGGCAGCGAGTCCTCGTCCGACCCGACCTACGACACCAAGTACTACGACCACCCGGGTGTGGCGATCACCGCCTCCTCCGGTGACGGCGGCTACGGCGTCGAGTACCCGGCGGCGTCCCGGTACGTCACGGCGGTCGGCGGCACCTCGCTGAGCAAGGCCTCCAACGCGCGCGGCTGGACCGAGTCGGTCTGGTCCACCTCCAGCACCGAGGGCGCCGGCTCCGGCTGCTCGGTCTACGACGCCAAGCCCACCTGGCAGAAGGACACCGGCTGCGGCAACCGCACCGTCGCCGACGTCTCCGCGGTCGCCGACCCGGCCACCGGTGTCGCGGTCTACCAGACCTACGGCGCCTCCGGCTGGTCGGTCTACGGTGGCACCAGCGTCGCCTCCCCGCTGATCGCCGGGGTCTATGCCGACGCCGGCGCCCCGAGCGCGGCCATCCCGGCGGCCGACGCCTACGCCCACCCCTCCGCGCTGAACGACGTGACCAGCGGCTCCACCGCCAGCTGCACCCCGTCCTACCTCTGCACGGCGGGCCCGGGCTACGACGGCCCGACCGGCCTCGGCACGCCGAACGGCCTGGCTGCCTTCACCGGCTGACGCAGCGTCAAACCGAGATCACCGGCCGGCGCCGGTCCCCCGACCCGGGGGCCTGCGCCGGCCGGTGGCTGTTCCAGCGGCACTCCGCTGTTAATCCCTGGAGTCCCGCCCGCCGTGGCTGGCAGGATGGGCCGCAATGACCCCGTCCACTCCTTCACCCGTCAACCACCGCACCGCCGCCCGCGATTCGCTGCGCGGCCTGACCACCGGCGACGCATTCGGCGCCCAGTTCTTCCTCCCGGCCAACCTCCCGGCCCTGCGCGCCCGGCAACTGCCGCCGGCGCCCTGGCCCTGGACCGATGACACCGAGATGGCCTGCTCCGTCTTCGCCGCCCTGCGTGACCGCGGCACCATCGACTCCGCCGAACTGGCCCAAGCCTTCGCCCACCACCACGACTTCGACCGTGGCTACGGCGCCTCGACCAACCGCCTGCTGCGCCTGATCCGCGAGGGCGGCAGCCACCGCGAGTTGGCGGCCGGCGTCTTCGGCGGCCAGGGCTCCTGGGGCAACGGCGCCGCGATGCGGGTGGCTCCGCTCGGCGCCTGGTTCGCCGCCGACCCGGCCGAAGCCGCTCGGCAGGCGGCCCGCTCCGCCGAGGTGACACACACCCACCCGGAGGGCGTCGCCGGTGCCGTCGCGGTCGCGGTGGCCGCCGCCTGGGCGGTGCGGGCCCGCACCGAGTGGCTCACCGACGCCGATCTGCTCGCCGCGGTTCTGGAGTCGACCCCGACCGGCAAGGTGCGCGAGGGCATCGCCGAGGCCCGCCAACTGCTCGGCCAGCAGGCCGACCACGTCGCCCAGGTGCTCGGCAACGGCCGCTACGTCAGTGCCTTCGACACCGTCCCGTTCGCCCTGTGGTGCGCGGCGAAGCACTTGAACGACTATCAGTGGGCGCTCTGGACGACGGCGGGCCAGGGCGGCGACATCGACACCACCTGCGCGATCGTCGGCGGCATCGTGGCGGCGAACGTCGGCACCGAGGGCATCCCGGCGCGCTGGCGGGCGGTCACCGAGGCGCTGCCGCAGTGGGTCGCACAGCAGCGGCTCGGCCCGGACGTCGGTCCCGCCGACTGACCGTGTCCACCGACTGACCGGGCCGGTCGACTGACCGTGTCCGCCGACCGGCCGTCATCTGGTGACCGGCATTCTGCCCGTCACCAGATGATCGGCAGCCTGACCATCGCGCGGACCGCCACGCCCTGCTTCCACTCCAACTCCGTGTCCGGCACCGCGATGCGCAGCCCGGGAAGTCGGCGGAGCAGGGTGGCCAGGCCGATCTCCAGTTCCAGCAGGGCCAGCGGGGAGCCGACGCAGCGGTGCGGGCCGAAGCCGAAGCCGAGGTGCGGGGTGTGGGCGCGGGTGACGTCGAAGCGGGTCGGGTCCTGGCAGACGACGGAGTCGAAGTTGATCGAGCCGAGGACCGGTAGCACCACGGAGCCGGCCGGTACCGGGACGCCGCTCAGCTCGGTGTCGGCGGTGGCCATCCGCTCGAAGCCGGCGTGGGCGATCGGCACGTAGCGCAGGATCTCGTCGATCGCGCCGGGGATCAGATCGGGGCGCTCCAGCAGCAGCTGCCACTGGTCGGGGAAGTGGCCGAAGGTGACCAGGCAGTTGGCGATCATGTTGGCGGTCGTCTCGAAGCCGGCGCCGAGCAGCAGCCAGACCAGCCGCAGCAGTTCGTCCTCGGAGAGCCGGTCCTGGTCGTCCCGGGCGTGGATCAGCCGGGTGATCAGGTCGTCCTCGGGCTGTCGGCGCCGCTCGGTGATCAGGCCCGCGCAGTAGGCGGCCAGGTCCTCGAAGGCCTTGGCGGTGACCGCCTCGTTGGTCTCGTCGAGCGACAGGATGTGGAACATCCACTCGACCACCTGATCGACCGCCTCGCGCGGAACGCCGAGCAGCATGCAGATCACCCGGGCGGGGTAAGGGGTGCCGAACCGGGAGATGAAGTCCGCCGGTGCGCCCTCGGCGAGCATCTCGTCGATCAGCTCGTCGGCGATCGCCTGGATCCGCGGCCGCAGCCGGGAGACCGCGCCGGTGGTGAACGCGGCCACCACCAGCTTGCGCAGCCGCGTGTGCACCGGCGGGTCCACGTTCTGCAGCAGGTCGGGGATCTTCGACCCGGCGAGCAGGGACGGCACGTCGGGGTCGAGGATCGCCTGGCGGCTGAAGACCGGGTCACTGAAGATCCGGCGGGCGTCGTGGTGCCGGGTGACCAGGAGGGCCTCGCCACCGCCTCGGGCCAGCCGCACCTTCGGTACCGGGCAGTGGCTGCGCAGGTCTTCGTACTTCTGGTGATGCTCCAGTTCGTTCGGCAGGCCGAACGGGAAGACCGGGAGCTCCTCGGCTGTCATGTGCGCACTCCTGCTTTCCCCGTAGCTGATGGACCGTCAGTCCGATCGGTTCACCGAGCTTGCGGGCACATGCTCGACAGTCGAATGAGCATCGGTCGAACAGGTGCTCAGGGGGCAGGTTGGCAGGTTGGCAGGTTGGCGGGGAGGTCAGGGGATCAGGGGGGATCAGGGGGCGAGAGGTCGGGGGCCAGGAGGTCGGGCTCAGGTGCTCAGGGGCGCTCCGCAGCCGTTCGGGTCGCCGCCGCCCGGCTGCCCCGCCGCCTGTCGCGCCGGCGGCGGCTTCTCCAGCCACTCCGGATCGGCCTCCCACTCGGGTCCGCCGCGCTCGGGTCGCAGGTAGACGATGCGGCCCACCTGGTCCATGAACACCCCCAGCCGCTGGTTGAGCGCGTCATAGACCAACTCGCCCCGGCGGCGCGGTTCGTACCTCAGCTCGGGCGGATGCGTGCCGACCGGCCGCACGGCGGGATACGCCAGGGTGAGGCGCTGTGCGGCTTCGGGGCGGCCGCCGCAGTCGGCGGGGCAGCGACACTCGGGCATCCCTCGATCGAAGAGGGAGTGGCCGCCCTTGAGGGGGCTCTCCACATTCGTCTGATTATCCGTCATATCAGCTGCTCCCATGCTCGATCGGGTGCGGGAGTCGCTCAAGGCGCTGAGTCGGACTCCCTGCGTTGCCGTCCTATCAACAAGCATCGGCACGTCACCCTGCCTTCGGTAGCGAATCCACTGGACAACCTTCGGAGTTGTTCCGGCGGAACTACCGTGGGCAAGAACGATCCTGACTCTCGGCGTCGCCCCGCCCCTGCACCGCCATCGGCCGCACCCGAAGGCCGGTCAGCCGCGCTGCTCGGCCTGCCCGGTGCTGGTGGCCTGGGTGCGGTCGATGGTCTGCCGCAGGACGTCGCGGGCGGTGGCGAGCTCGGCCGCGCGCTGGTCGAGGGCGTGCAGCTGGGCGCGCAGCGCGTCCAGTACGCCGGGGCACGGCAGCACGGTGGCCTGCGTGGTTGTGCCGGGTGCGGCCGTGCAGGGGAGTACCTGGCCGATGACCCGGGTCGGCAGGCCCGCCGCGAGCAGGGCGCGGATCCGCAGGACCGTCGCGGGCGCGGCCTCGTCGTACGTGCGGTACCCGTTGGGGCGGCGTCCGGGCTGCAGCAGGCCCGCCCGCTCGTAGTAGCGCAGCAGGCGTTCGCTGGTCCCGGTTCGCTCGGCCAGTTCTCCGATGAGCACCGCCCGGCTCCTTCCTTGTCACTTGACCTTCCAATGGTGTCAAGGAGCAACAGTGGGTCCCGCCCGCCGCATTCCGGCGACCCGCTTCGCTCCCGGAGGAACCCTGTGATCATCGACGCCCACAGCCATGTCCACGACCCGGTGGGCCGCCATCTCGCCGACCTGGACGCTGCGGGGGTGGACCGCGCGGTGCTCTTCGCCACCCGTCCGCACCCGGAACGGGCGGTCGATCTCGCCTCGCTGCGCCGCGAGATGAGTGCCCTCGACACCGCGCTGGCCGGCCGCGCCGCAAGTGTGGACGGCTACCGCGCCGCCTGGCAGGAGTTGCACGAGGCGCTGGCCGCGCACCCGGACCGGTTCATCGGCTTCGGCAGCGTGCCGCTCGATCTGCCCGCGGCGGACACGGCCGCGCTGATCGACCGTGAGGTGGTCGGGCGCGGGCTGCGCGGCATCGGGGAGCTCACGCCGCCCCCGGGGCAGGCCGCCCGGCTCGAGCCCGTGCTCCGGGCGGCCCAGGACCACGGCGGGCTGCCGGTGGTGGTGCACGGCTTCGCCCCCACCACCGCCGCCGACCTGCGCACCCTGTCCCAGCTCGCGGCGCGCTACCCGGCGGTTCCGCTGGTGGTCAGCCAACTGGGCGGGCTGAACTGGATGGACGCCATCGAGCTGGTGCGGGATACGCCGAGCATGTACCTGGAGCTGTCCACCGCCAACATCATCTTTGCCGTCCGGATGGCGATCCAGGAGATCCCCGAGCGCACCCTGTTCGGCTCGGACGCGCCCTACGGCGACCCGGTGCTCGCCCGCGCCGCCGTCGAACGGGTGACCCGGCCGGGTGAGGTGCGCGATCGGGTGCTCGGCGGGACGCTGGGGCGGCTGCTGGGAATTCTCTGACCAAGCCCTACTGCTGCCACGAGCGGGTGGAATGAGGGGAATTCCGTTGCGGTCGGCGAGCGCGAAAAGGGCCGGGCACACCGCTCGGCGGTGTGCCCGGCCCTTTTCCGTTCTTCGCTTTCCGATAATCCTGTGACCGGGTCGGCCGGGTCAGACCATGGCGGGGGCGAGCTTCGGATTCGGCCCGTACTTGTTCGTGCCCGGCTGGCTGTCGGTGGCCGTGAAGACGATCAGGACGATCCAACCGACGATCGGTATCAGGAAGAAGAGCGCCCACCAGCCGGAACGGCCGGTGTCGTGCAGTCGCCGGAACAGCACCGCGAGGCTCGGGAGCAGTACCGCGAGCGTGTAGATCGCGCCGAGGACATCGTTGGTGCCGGCCGCGCTGTCGACGATCTGCAGAACGAACGAGATGATGACGCCGACGAGCGTGAACATCCAGTATTCCCGGCGGCGGGCCCGGCCGCTGAAGCCGACGTAGTTCTTGAGTACTGCCAGGTACCAGTTCACCGCTCTTGCTCCCGAACCTCAGTGCTATTGCTCGGGGGAGAACGTATAGCCTTGGTCAACTGATGGTCAAGAAATAATCGTCCGCCCGATGTGCGACCGTGATGTTCCTTGGTCGGGTTCCGTGAACTCGTGGGTGGGAAGCCGGACTTGTGAGGGCCGAGGTCCACTTGGCGGGCGCGGACGCGCGTGGGCCTGTCGGATCGGCTGATCCGACAGGCCCACGCGGTGCCGGGGCGGGAGTGGTCAGTGGGCCGGCCAGGTGGGCAGGATCTGCCGCTTGAAGGTGTAGGCGGTGACGCCGGCGAACGAGGCGTACCAGGCCACCGCCGCGGTGATCAGGCCCAGCCAGCCGCCGACCTTGGTCGCGGTGTCGCTCGGGCCGAAGGCGCCCGCCGAGAGGACCGCGAAGGTGATGGTCAGCATGACGAAGACGGCGAGCACCGCCCCGCTCACCCGGACTGCCGCCACCGTCATGTAGGCGGTGAAGATGGCCCAGGCGAGCAGGAAGAGGCCCAGCGCCTTGTGCAGGTCCGGGTCGGTGGCCAGGGCCGGCACGGCGTCCTTGACCAGGAAGTAGTAGGCGAGCCAGAAGGCGCCGAAGGAACTGAACGCGGTGGCACCGAAGGTGTTGCCCTTGCGGAACTCCCACATCCCGGCCAACAGCTGCGCCAGGCCGCCGTAGGCGAGGGCGAGCGGAAGCACCACCGCGCTGAGCTTCGCGTCCAGCAGGTTGGCGTTGAAGCAGCTGAGCACGAAGGTGGTCATGGCGAAGCCGGCCAGGCCGAGCGGCGCCGGGTCGGCGATCTCGGCGGCGGTGGTTGGCGGGGCGGACTGCTGTGTTGCCACGGGTGTCGTCCTTTCAGGGGTGTGGGATGACGACGCGACAGAACACATATGTTGACGTGAATAGCTGTTTTGAAACACCCATCGCGCGGGGTTTTTGTGACGCCTGGTGAACTGGGGCCCGCCTGTTGGGGCGGCTGGGGCCACCGTTGCTCCTGTGACTGCTGGTTAAGTAATGAGATTCCCTTTCAGTGGTGTCGCGCACATGCATTCGAATGAAATGCGCACCGTGCGAACGCGTGCGCTAACGTTGAAATTTCATAACGATCCACCGGTTTCGGTGGCGGACCGTTTCGGTGCTCGGGTCGCTTTTACCGGCGGCTGTGCTGTGCTGTGCTGTGCTGTGCTGTGCCGTGCCGTCCCGGTTGCGCCCGGTCGGCAACTGCGGGTCAGCCGCGCGTCGCTGGTGCCGGGGGCGCGGGCAGCACGGAGGAGCTGGGGCTCATGGTCGGCAGGCAGGCCAGCAGGTCGAAGGCGGCCGGCACCTCCACCGGGACATGCGTGTACGCGTGCCGGACGGCCGACGGGCCGGCGGTGCCCCGCGCGGGCCGCAGGTCCAGCAGCACGGGCCCGCCGCCCGGCACGCTCTCCTCGACGGCCGCTTCCACGCTGTTCGGGACGGGCGGCGGGAGCGGCCGGGACACCACCTCGAAGCCCTGCGGCGCCGCTTCGTCCATCCGCACATCGGTGGTGCGGCCGGCGAGCGCGGTGATGCCGACGGCGAGGTAGCCGGTACCGAGGGCGGCGGCGAGATAGCTGCCCGCGGAAGGGATCAGCACCCCGGGGATCAGCTGCATCGGCACCCGCTGGGCGTGCGCGTTGTGCAGTAGCAGGACGATCCGCTGGTCCGTTCCGTGGAGTTCGCGCAGCAGGTGCACGGTCTCCGCCTGGTACACGTCCCGGGAGGACGGCAGCAGCTCGGGCCGTTCCGGTGCGCGGAGTTCGAGCAGCTCGCGCAGCTGCTCGTCCAGCCGCAGCGCACCCAACGCGTGGTGCCTGGCGACCAGGTGGTCGGAGTGGGAGTCGGAGTGCGGGCCCGGCCGCAGGGCGTCCAGGCGCAGCAGCAGTCTGGTCAGCGCGGTGCTGGCGGCGTCTCGGGTCTCGGTGCTCAGCGCGGCATAACGGGTCGGGGCCACACCGTTGTTCGCGGATCGATAGGGCGCGGTCGCCTCGATCGCCGTGTCCACGAAGGGCAGTTGGTTCGGGTGGTACGTCCTGAGGTACTCGCGTACCCGGCGCAACGCGGGGAGTCCCGAACCGCCCGAGCCCGGGATGTCCAGACCGGCGAACCGCACCCGGCCACCGGCCGCGTTATGGGCGCGCAGCCAGCGGAGCAGCTCGTGCATCTCCTCGGATTCGCCGAAGCGGAAGGTGAATCCGTCCCGTCCCACCGCCTGGACGTCGCCGGGACCGCCGTGAATCCAGTCGTCGACGAGGTGCCCCTCGGCGAATCCCGATTCGACGGCGATGATGCCGAAGTCCATTTCGGTGACCAGCAGTCGCAGCATCCGGTCGCGCAGGGCGGTGAACTCGGCGATGTGGTGGTTGTTCTCCCCGATGGCCACCACCCGTGCGTCGCCGATCAGTTCGGTGAAGCCGCCGAGGGGGTCAGTCAGCGGCAGCAGGCGGACGGTTTCCGGTAATGGCATGGTGACTCCGGTCGACTGGGGATGCGTGGCCGGTACGAGGCCGGCGCAGCTCCTTGCGCAGGAAGATCCGGCTCGTCCCGGGCGGGTCGCAGGGTATCTCGCCGAACACCTCCCAGCCGTGCCGCTGGTAGAACTCCGGCGCCTGGAAGCTGATGGTGTAGAGCACCGCGCTGCGGCACCCGCGCCGCCGGCCCTCCTCCTCCGCCAGCCGCAGCACCTCGCTCCCGAGGCCCTGTCCGCGCAGCTCGGTCGGCAGGTGGAACAGGTCGACGAAGAGCAGGCCCAGTGAGGTCCGCCCGGTCAGTCCGCCGAGCACCGCCCCGGTCTGCGGGTCCTTGACCAGGACGGCCAGCGGATGGCGGTCGGCAACGCCGCTCGCCTCGATGTTGAACGTGTCCAGCGCGTCGGAGATCAGCGCCAGGTCGTCCGCCGGCAGAGCTTCGGTGACGACGATGGTCGGTGCGGGGGAGGCGGGCGGGGCCACCGGATGATCGTTCATCCTCCGACCCTAGAGGGCGGCTCGGACAGTGGGCCGGGACACCGGACCGCTCCAGGGCAGGCTCACCCCAGGGTGGCCGGGTCGGTGTTCGCCCCGCAGAGCACCACCGCGATCCGCTCCCCGGGGGTCGGGCGGTAGGCGCCGCTGGTCAGTGCCGCCAGGGCGGTGGCGGCGGCGTGCTCGACGACCAGGCGGCGCTGGTCCCAGAGCTGCCGGCGGGCCAGCAGGATCTGCTCCTCGCTGACCAGCACGGAGACGGTGTCCGCCCTCCGGGCCCAGTACAGCGCGGTGGGTGAGGCGCGCCGGGCGCCCAGGGAGTCGGCGGCGACCGAGTCCACCTCGACGTCGACCACCTCGCCCGCCTCGATCGCGGCGTTCAGGGCGCGGCAGCGCTCCGGCTCGACGGCGACCACCCGCAGGCCGTGCGACTCGGCCGCGATGGCGGTGCCCGCGAAGAGCCCGCCGCCGCCGACCGCGAGGATCACGGTGTCCAGGCCCGGCACGGCGGCGCGGATCTCCGGCAGCAGGGTGCCGGCTCCGGCCACCACGTACGGGTCGTCGTAGGCGTGCGAGGCCAGCGCGCCGGTCTCCGCGCTGAACAGCCGGGCGGCCTCCTGGGCCTGGGCGTACTCGGTGCCGACCTGCCGCACCTCGGCGCCCCACTGGCGCAGCCGGGCCACCTTCACAGCGGGCGCGGTGCGCGGCACGAAGACGGTGGCCGGCACCCCGTGCCGGGCGGCCGCCCAGGCGCAGGCCAGCCCGGCGTTGCCGCCGGAGGCGATCACCACGCCCGCCGCCGGCATGGCCCCGTCGGCCAGGTGCCCGGCGGCGAAGTTGGCGGCGCCGCGGTCCTTGAAGGAGCCGCTGTGCTGCATGAAGTCCAGTGCGAGGTAGACCTCGGCGGAGGCGACCGAGCCCGGTTCCACCGCGATGACCGGCACCGGCCGGGTCACGCCGTCGATCCGCTCGGCGGCGGCCTTCACATCGTCATAACTCAGTCGTAACACAGTCGTTGAGTGTGGCGGACGGCGCGTACACGGTGCAACTGTCCGGCGCGGGTGGAATCGCGGGGTGCGGGTGGTGTGCGGGGTCCCGGTCTGCGGACCGCCGACCGCGGTGAAGGCGCGGTGCCCTAGGCTGCCCGTCATGTTTTCGGTGCTAGCGGTCAGATCATCAGACCTTGGGCCCTCGGCTGTCGGGTCATCAGCTGTCGGGCCATCAGGCCTCGGTGCGGCACGCCGGAGGCGGACGCGGTGGACGACGGGCGGCGCCCGGTGACCGACTGGGAGACCGTCTCCGCGCTGGCCACCGCCGGGGGCACCCTGGTGCTGGCCGCTGCCTCCTTCGCCTCGATCCGCTCGGCGGACCGGGCCGCGCGGTCGGCCGAGCGCGCCGTGCTGGCCTCGTTGCGACCGCTGCTGATCGGCTCCCGCCTGGAGGCGCCGAAGCAGAAGCTGATCTGGCAGGACGGGCACTGGGCGCACCTGCCCGGCAGCGCCGGCTACCTGCGGCTCGAGGACGGCAACCTCTACCTGGCCGCCTCGATCCGCAACGTCGGCCCGGGGCTCGGCGTGATCCACGGCTGGCGGTTCGCCCCGCCGGACGCCTACCTGAAGGCCGAGCACCCGGACCCGGCCGACTTCCGCCGCCAGTCCCGCGACCTCTACATCGCGCCCGGCGACACCAGCTTCTGGCACGCCGCGATCCGCGACCCGCTGGACCCGGAGTACCAGGCGCTGGCCGGCCCGACCAAGAGCCGGGAGCGGGTCAACATCGACCTGCTCTACGGGGATTCGGAAGGCGGCCAGCGCACCATCAGCCGGTTCTCGCTGATCGCGGCCGTCGCGGCGGACGAGGACCGCTGGATATGTCAGGTGGTCCGGCACTGGAACGTGGACCGGCCCGACCCGCGCTGAGCGAGCGCCGTGGCCGTACCTGCTCCCAAGTACCTGCTCCCACACCCGTGCTCGCTGACCGGATCGTTCCGCTTCCGGGCCTGATCAGGCCTTCGTCCGGCCTCGTGGAACCGCAACGATGGTGCCCATGAACACCGCAACCTCACGCACCGCACTGATCGTCATCGACGCCCAGGAGTCCTTCCGCCGCCGTGCCGACTGGCCCGCCGTCTCGAACCCCGCGATCGTCGAGCAGGTGAACCGCCTGGTCGACGTCGCCCGGGCCAAGGGCGACCTGGTGGTCTGGGTGCTGCACAGCGAGCCGGGCAGCGGCACCGTCTTCGACCCGGCCCTCGGGCACGTGCAGCTGATCGAGGGCCTGGAACCGCGCGCCGGCGAGCCCATTGTGACCAAGACCTCGCACAACGCGTTCACCACCACCAACCTGCAGCAACTGCTCACCGGGCACGGGGTGGCGGAGCTTGTGGTCTGCGGTATCCGCACCGAGCAGTGCTGCGAGACCACCACCCGGATCGGCTCCGACCTCGGCTACCGGATGGTCTTCGTCACCGACGCCACCGCCACCCACCCGATCGAGCACCGCGACGCCCCCGCCGGGCGCAGCCTGGCCGAGATCCTCGCCGACCCGGCCACCCTGGGCACCGACGAGATCATCGCCCGCACCGAGTACGCGCTGGCCGGCCGGTTCGCCCGGATCGCGACCGTCGTGGAGCTCGAGAAGGCCTGACCGGATCGTGTCAGGGGCCGCCCAGTGTCTGGCGGACCGCCGCCCGGGCCGGCTCGCTCAACAGCGGCCCGAAGCCGGTGAAGAGCCGGCCCAGCGACGCTCCCCAGCGTTCGCGCAGTTCGTCGCTGTGCCGCAGCACGTCCAGCTCGTTGGCGACGGTCAGCTCGGCGAAGTCCTGGCGCTGCCGCCGGTCCGGGAGGAGGTCGGTGCCGGTGAAGCGGTCCCGGAAGGTGCCGTCGGCAAGCGTGAGTTGACGATACGTCAGAGATCGCTCGCAGCTGGCGTACTCGTACACGAGCTGCTCGGCCGCCGTGCCGACGACCTGTGCCAGCCGGGGCCGCGCGCTCAGCGGGAGCAGGGCGGTGGCGAAGCCGTCCGTCCCGTAGCAGGCGTGGCACAGGCCGGCCAGTTGCAGGTCGGGGCGGGCGCCCCAGGAGGCCAGCAGCAGGCGCACCCGCTCCAGGTGGGCGAGCAGCGTGCCGCCCGGGTGGTCGAGTTCCGCCGCGCCCAGTGAGCGCAGCAGCGCCACCGCGTCCTCGGCCTGTCCCATCGTGGCTCCTCCTCACGCCGGTTACCGGGTCGGCGCCTGTCCGCCGTGGTCGTCGTCCGGACTCCGGATCGCCGCCACGTGCCCCCCAGCTCCGGCGGACAGGTCGCCGCCCCGGTCGCTGACGATCGTTCTCCACCGCGATACCCAAGTCAATCCTCGGGTTTTCTTCCATTGATCCCGGAGAACCCTTGGATGGAATGCCGGTTGCGGGGGAGAGGCGAGCGCCCGCCGGAGTCAGCGGGGGTCCAGGCCCTCCAGCATGTCCGGCAACTCCCCGCTGTGGATGACCCCGAGGCTCTTCGTCGCGCGCGTGAGGGCGACATAGAGGTCGTTCACGCCGTGGCTGTGCGCCGCGAGGATCTCCGCGGGCTCCAGCACCAGGACCGCGTCGAACTCAAGTCCCTTGGCCTGGGCGGTCGTCATCAGGACGACGGGCGAATCCAGCGCCGACGGGCCGTCGCTGACCCGGACGCCGTCCAACTCGGCGAGCCTTTCGACCAGTTCGGCCGGGAACGCCGGAGCGTGGATGATCGCCAGCCGGCCGCCGTCCAGCGCCGCGATCTGCTGCTCGACGGCGCTGCGCAGCGCCGGCCCTCGCCCGTCCCCGGCTTCGGGGATCCGCAGGCTCCAGGGCCGGATCCCGCCGGTGCGCACCGCGCGGGGGGCGGCGAGCGCCGGGTCGACCGCCCGCAGCACGCCCTCGGTGACCCGCATGATCTCGGCCGGGGTCCGGTAGTTGATGGAGAGTTCCACCGTGCGCCAGCGTCCCGCCGTGTACTCGTCGAGCGCCTCGCCCCAGGAGCTCAGCCCGGCCGGTGCTCCGGTCTGCGCCAGGTCGCCGACGATCGTCATGGAACGGCCGGGGCAGCGGCGGGTCAGCAGTCGCCAGGCCATGGGGGAGAGTTCCTGCGCCTCGTCCACGATCACGTGCCCGAAGGCCCAGGTCCGGTCCTCGGCCGCGCGCTCGGCCAGGGATCGGAACGCCTTCTCGCCCCGGTACTGGCGGGTCAGCATCTGCGCGTCGATCTCGTACAGCCCCTCGCCGAAGTCCTCGAGGACGAGCTTCGCGTACTCCAACTCCTCGGCCTCGGCCGCGACATCGACCCGATGGGAGGTGCTGCCGCCGGGCAGCGGGCCGAGCAGTTCGGCGGCTTCGTCGAGCAGCGGGACGTCGTCGGTGGTCCAGGCGGCGGCCTCCTGGTCCAGGTCCGGGTGTTCGCGCAGCAGTGCGGCGCGTTCGGCCTCGGAGAAGTCGGGCATGGCCGTCGCCAGCAGCTCCGGGGAGCCGTACAGGGCGGTGAGCAGCTGCTCCGGGCTCAGCAGCGGCCACAGCTTGTCGACCAGGGTCCGGAACTCGGGCTCGTCGACCAGGGCGTCGGCGAGGTTCGCCACGTCGTCCAGGTCCATGCTCGCTTCCTGGTTCCTGGCGCCCCGGTCCCTGGCGATCCGCAGGGCCAGCTCCGCCGAGAGCCGCTCGACCAGGTCGGGTCGGGCCGCGTTGTGCGGTTCGCCGCTCCGGTGCGCGGCGGCCTGGGCCCGCTCGCAGAGGGCCCGGCTGATCTGGAGCTCCTCCTGGTGGGCCGACCTGCTGCCCACGGTGATGGTCCATGACTCCTGCGGCAGCTGCCGCAGGCCGTCCAGCGCGGTGGCCAGCACCCGCACCATCCGGGCGTCGCCCTTGACGGCGGCCGCCGCGGGCGACTCCGTGCCGGTCGGCGTCACGCCCGGGTAGAGCGCGCCGATGCTGCTCAGCACGACGTCGCTCTCGCCGAGCGCGGGCAGCACCTGGTCGACGTAGCGCAGGAACGTCGTGTTCGGCCCGATGACCAGCACACCGCGCTTGGCCAGCCGGTCGCGGTGGGTGTAGAGCAGGTACGCGGCGCGGTGCAGGGCGACCACGGTCTTTCCGGTCCCCGGACCGCCCTGGACGACCAGCACGCCGCCGAGTTCGGAGCGGATGACCCGGTCCTGCTCGGCCTGGATGGTGGAGACGATGTCGCCCATCCGCCCGGTCCGGGCCGCCGTCAGCGAGGCGAGCAGGGCACTCTCCCCGCTGAGCTCGGAGCTGTCCCGGCCCTCCAGGGCACTGAGGCCGAAGGCGTCGTCGTCGAAGTCGACGATGCTCCGGCCCTTGCTCCGCAGGTGCCGTCGCCCCGCCAGGCCGCCGGGCGCGGCGGGCGTCGCCCGGTAGAACGGCTCGGCGGCCGGCGCCCGCCAGTCGGTGAGGAGCGGCTCGTGGTCGTCGTCCGCCAGGGCGAGCCGGCCGATGTACTGCCGTTCGCCGTCGGCGCTTTCGATCCGGCCGAAGCAGAGGCCGTACTCGGCGGCGTGCAGCTCCGCCAGCCGGCGGGTGTGGTTGCTCTCCATCGTGTCGCGCTCCATGCGGGACTGGAGCGTTCCGCCCTTGTCCTGGAGGTGGACCTCGCGCAGCCGAGTCGTCGCGAGTTCGCGCTGGGCGTCGAGGCGGGCGTACAGCCGGCCGACGTACGCGTTCTCCGCGCGCAGCTCTCCGGTCCGCCAGGTGTCGGCTGAATTGAGTTCGGCTGAGGACGATGACGTG
This sequence comes from Kitasatospora sp. NBC_01266, assembly GCF_036242395.1. NCBI lineage: Bacteria > Bacillati > Actinomycetota > Actinomycetes > Kitasatosporales > Streptomycetaceae > Kitasatospora > Kitasatospora sp. NBC_01266. Next base: position 6,854,769 of record NZ_CP108458.1, read on the forward strand.
GGGATCAAGGCTGGCTCCATTGACTCAGGGCGCTCAATTGAGCGGGCAATTGAGAGTGGTGGCGAAATGGCCGCGGTGCGCGGCGGAAAAGATTCGGTACGACGTCGCTCTGCCGCCGCAGAACGCCGCCGGATGTTCTGCCGGGCCGGGCTCTTGGCTCGCGCGCGGTTCAGGCGGCTGCCGGCGGCCTCGGTCGGCCTCCGTCGGCCGACCGCGTCGAGCCAGCAGGCGCGCGGCCACCGTCGCCCCGTCGGTGCGGATGGTGGTGGCCACCGCCTTTGCCCGGGCGCGGGTCTCGGGGGTCAGGGCGGCCACCCGGTCGGCCCAGTATGTCTGGTCCACCGCCTGCCGAGGTACCACCACCTGAGGCGCGCCGAGTTCCCGCAACCGCACCGCGAGCATTTCGTCCTCCCAGGTCCGCAGGTTTCGGCTTCGGCCAGAGATTCTGCGGCACAACCGGGGCCTTGCCGCAAGCCCCCCGGTAGGCTATATATTAATAGTGGCAAGGAGAGGGTTTTCTCCTTGCCCTTTCTGTTCTCGGTGCGCCCTGTTCTCGGTGGGCGCTGTTCCCTGTCTGCGGCGCAGGCGGCGAAATCCAGCAGCACGGCCGCGCTCCCGTTGCGGCGGCACCGCTTGCTAGCGTGCTGCCCCATGACCCTCGACGACCTCCGCGTCTTCGTCGCCGCCTGCGAGAGCGGCAACCTCAGCGCCGTCGCCCGTGAACTCTCCCGCACCCAGTCGGCGATCAGCCAGCACGTGCGGCGGCTGGAGACCGAGCTCGGGCTGGCCCTGCTGGAGCGTCGCCCGCGCGGGGTGGCGCCGACCCAGGCCGGGCAGATCCTGCACCGCGCGGCCGCCCAGGGGTTGGGCCAGCTCGATCTGGCGCTGCGCCAGCTGCACGACCTGCGCAACGGTGACCGGGGCACGGTGCGGATCACCACCGGGGCCACCACGATGCGCCACTTCATGACCGCCGCCGTCGCCCACTTCCGGCGTGAACACCCGGACGTGAACCTGGAGTTCCGCACCGAGACGTCCAGTCGCAGCTGCTTCGACGCGCTCGCGGCCGGTGAGGCCGACCTGGCCTGGGTCACCATCGGCGCGCCCGCGCGCGGGATCGAGCAGCGGCCGGTGATCGAGCTGCCCTGGGTGCTGGCGGTGCACGCCGACGATCCGTTGGCGGGGCGGACGCTGATCGAGCCGGCCGACCTGACCACGATCCGCCCGATCCGGCTGCCGGAGAACTCTATCGCCCGGGCCCGGTTGGACGGCCAACTCGGTTATCCCCAGGGCGCCACCACCAGCGTCGCCGACTGGGACACGGCGGTGCTGCTCGCCGAACTCGGGCTCGGTCACGCGGTTGTTCCCGCACTGCCCGGTTGGCGGGCGCCGGGCCATCCGGCGCTGCGGCTGATCCCGATACCCGCGCTGCCGCCCCTGCCGGTCGGCTGGGCGGTCCGCCAGTGGGAGGCCCTGCCGCTGCCGGCCCGGGAGTTCGCCGATGCTGTCGCCGCCCACGCGGCCGGGTGACGGCTCGGTGCTGCCCGGGCCTGGCGGGCCGAGGGCCGTCCGGGCGAACGGGGTGGACGAGGTACCGCCGAGCGGGTGAGGCGGCGCGGAGCCGATTTGGCGCGCGGCGCGGGTGGCGGCAACCATCGTTGCCGAGCAGCAAGTCGCCTGGTGGAGTGGCCGAGTGGCGAGGCAGCGGCCCGCAATGCCGCGTACATAGGTTCGAGTCCTATCTCCACCTCCCACCTTCCCTTCACTGAGCGGCTCGTGATGACGACTCAGCTCCGCGCACCGCCAGGACCGGTCAACTCCCCTTCCAGCGGCGTGCGGAAGCGCGGGGTGACGCGGACCTCGCCGAGCCAGTCGGCCAGCCGTTCGGCCTCGGTAGTGATCGCCTGCTCGGCCTCCTTCGCTTCGGCCCGGCCGAGTGGGGCGAGCAGCCGCCAGACCAGCTCGCCGTCCGCGCGCTGGGCCCAGCCGCCCACCACCCGGCCGTTCCACCACACGGTCGGACCCGCGTTGCCGGACCGGTCGAAGAGCGCGGGCACCAACTCCGGCTCCAGGTACCAGTCACGGCCGCGCCACCCCATCACCGTCGGGTCCAGCGCCGGCAGCAGCGCGGCCCACGGCCCGGCGTCCGGCCCGGCGTCCGGCCCGGTGGCCGCCGCGGCGTCCGGTTCCTCGTCGCCGGGCAGCACCAGCCCCAGGCCGCCGGCCAGTTGGACCTGAACCGCGCCGACATCGGCCAGCGCCGTACGGGTGTCGCCCAGGGTCCAGCCCGTCCACCACTTGACGTCCTCCACGGTGGCCGGACCGAAGCGGGCCAGCCAGCGGCGCACCACCTCGGCCTTGGCCTCCCGGACCGGCACGTCGGGCCACTGCGGGACCAGCGCCCACGGGTAGCTGCTGCTCACCCAGGAGCCGCGCGGCCGGCAGCGCCGGACGTGCCCGTCCGAGGCCAGCACCCGCAGCAGCCGGCTGCCCACGCTCTGCCGCGCCTCGTACGGTTTGCCCGGCGCCATCAGGATCGTCTCGCGCAACGCCGGGACGTCGGCGGCCACTTCGGCCGTGGTGGCCTCGCCGCGGGCGGCCAGCGCGGCGAGCACGGCCTGCTCGGTCTCGGCCAGCCGCGCCTCGTCCCACCCCTGCGCGCCCTCGCGCAGGCGCTTCACCAGGGTGGCCCGCTCCTTGGCCGCGATGGCCCGCGCGGTCGAGGAGCTGACGTAGCGGGCGAACTCCTCGGTGACGGCGAAGATGGTGCGCCGCATGGAGAGCAGTTTCACCAGCGTCACCTCCTCGTACAGCGCCCGGTCGACCGCGGCGGCGGACGGCTCGGCGAGGCGGGCGCAGGCCGAGAGGTAGACGGTGGCGGCGTCAGTGGCATGCAGGCCCACCACGGCATCGGTCACCTGCTCGACGGTGGCGGCCCGCCGGGTGGGGGCCAGCAGCTGTCGTCGGGCCAGGCGGGCGCGGCGCTCTTCGTCGCTGAGCGGCGGGAGTTGGCGGGTCATGGCGCGAGAGTAGACCAGGACGGTGTCAGGCGCCGGGGTCGCGGGGGTGTCGGCCTTCGTGGCGGGCGGTGTGGTCGTGCTGCTCGTCGTGCCCGGCCTGCGGCGCCGCGCTCATCATCCGCAGCATCGCGGGTCCACCGGTGCGCAGGAACCGCACCAGCAGTGCGGCGGCCAGCAGCAGGAAGACCAGGTTCAGCCAACTGGTGTAGTCCCAACTGATGCCGGCCATCGGGATCCTGGCGTCCCGCTGGTCCGGGATCAGCCCCAGCCCGCCGAACAGCAGCTCCACCAGGTAGCCCGCCACCACCATCGCCAGGTAGCTGCTCACCAGCAGGAAGACGGCCATCCGGGTGCCGTAGTACTTCCGGTAGATGTTCAGGATCGGCAGGATCAGCAGGTCCGCGAAGATGAACGCGATCACGCCGCCGAAGCTGATCCCGCCCTGCCACAGCACCACGGCCAGCGGCACGTTGCCGATCGAGCAGACGAAGGAGACCATCGCCACCAGCGGCCCGATCAGCGGCCCCCAGATCTTGCTCGCCAGCGGGTGCCCGGCGAAGAAGAAGCCGTGCCAGAAGCTGTCCGGCACCCAGGCGGCGATGGCGCCCGCGATGAGCAGCCCGACCACCAGGTCCCGGATGATGGCGGCCCACTCCATCACGAAGACGTGCGCGGTGGCGGTGTAGCCGGTGGGGGAGAACAGGCGCCGGGCGAAGGAGCCCTGGCCCGGCGCCGACATGTCCATCGCGGCGTGCCCCTCCATCGACCCGGTCAGCCCGCGGTCCGCCTGCTCGCGGGCCGCCCGCACCAGCCGGTCGCGCAGGAAGAACCGGAAGAGCAGGGCGAGTGCCGCGATCATGATCGGACCGCCGACGAACTCCGCCGCGGTGAACTGCCAGCCCAGCAGCAGCGCCAGGATCACCCCGAGTTCGATCACCAGATTGGTGGACGCGATCTCGAAGGCCATCGCGGCGGTGAAGTCGGCACCCCTGCGGAACAGCGACCGGGCCAGCGCCACCGCCGCATAGGAGCAGGACGAGGAGGCGGCACCCAGCGCCGAGGCGACGACCAGGGTGCGTGGCCGGTGGTCGCCGAGCAGCCGAACGACGGTGGACCTGCGCACCACCGCCTGGACCACCGCGGAGAGTGCGAAACCCAGGATCAGGGCCCAGGTGATCTGCCAGGTCATCGCGCCGGTGATGGACAGGGCGTGCCGGATCGCGTCCATGGCAGCTGGTCCGCCTTCCTCCGGGAGAGGTCCGCACGGGTGGGTCGGCTACGGCGCTCAGGATATACCCCCAGAGGGTATTTGCTCGGACCGTCCCGGTACGACGGCGTGTCGGTAGGTCGGCAGGTCGGCAGGTCGGCAGGTCGGTATGTCGACGCGCCGTTCCGGTGCGACCGACCGCCTTCGGGGAACCCGCCTCCGCTCGCGTCCCCCTCGGGCGGCCGCCGCCGCTCACCCCGTCACACCGCGGCCTTCTGCGCCGCCACCACCCGCACCCGCTCCCCGAGCCGCCGCACCGCGCGGCTGCCCGGGTGGGCGGCGACGCTGCGCCGCAGCACGTCGAAGTGCTCGTCACCGCGCGCGGTGGCCAGCGTGGTGTAGTCGTCCAGGAACTCGTCCCAGGTCACGCACCCTGCTTCGACATGGCCCAACTCCCACTGACGCGCCGCCAGTACCCCGTTCGCGTGCAGCCGGCCCTGGCGCTCGCTCGCCGGGCGTACCCGGTTGGACTGCCGCATCGCCTGGATCGAGCCCGGCAGGTCGCCCAGCGCGTAGAGCACGCTGCTGACGTGGAAGTGGTACGCCGACCAGTCGTAGCCGCCGACCGCGTCGTTGCGCCCGTCGGCCTTGGACAGCGCCTCCTCGGTCTGGCCCAGCCGGGCGAAGGCCAGGCGCTGGTCGCGCACCATGGCGGCGCCGTGCGCCTGCTGGCCGCGCAGGAACGCGGTCAGCCGGGGGCCGGCGGCCGGTGCGCACTCGGCGGCGGCATCCGCGTACTGCAGCGCGCGCGCTCCGTAGCCCAGGTTGGCCGCCTGTAACGCCATGCCGCGCAGGGTGCGGCAGTAGGTGACGTGGTCCTGGCCGTCCTGCGCCAGGGTCAGCGCCTCGGTGAAGTACTGCTGGCCCAGACCGTGCGCACGTTCGTACATCGCCATCCAGCCGGTCAGGTAGACCAGGTCGGAGGCGGCGGCGAGCATCGACTTCTTCACCTTCGGCGTGCCGTCCGCCTGCAGCCAGGGCATCACCGTGTTGGCCAGGAACGCGGCGCTCATCGGTCGGGCGTGACCGCCGCCCAACTCGTCGAGGATCGCCGCGATCCGCTCCGTCATCGCCCGGACCGTCTCCACCTCGCTCTCGCCGATCCGCACGGTGCGCCCCGCCCGCACCTCCTGGTTGGCGTTGTCCAGCCGCTGGGCCAGTTCGGTGTAGCCGGGGACCAGCATCGCGGCCGAGTAGAGCCCGGCGGTCAGCATGCTCCGGCGCGACGGGTCCATGTCACTGCGCACCAGGTCGGCCAGATCGCCCCCCGGCGTGCTGCCGGCCGGTGCCGGGCCGAAGCCCGCTTCCTGCGAGGTGACCGGGCGGCCGAGCCGCCGGGCGAAGGCCTCCGCCACCACCGGCCGGACGGCCGGCTTGGGACGGACGCCTTTCAGCCAGTGCGAGACCGCAGAGTGATCGTATGTCAGCTCCAGACCGGCGCTGCGGCCGATCCGGTTCACCGCGCGGGCCAGCTGGTCATTGCCCCAGCGGGCCTCGGCCAGCAGGGCGGCCAGCTGTCTGTTCGGCGTGCGTGTCATAGCTCCCCCTTGCTTGATTCACGTCGTTCACGGCTGAGCCCAGCATGAACCGTTCTCTTCTCGGGCGTAAGTCGGTTGACTGTGCATCAGCCGCTCGGGGACGGCGGAACCATGGTTCGGCCGCTCCCTGGATCGACGAGGAGATGCCCTACATGGAGCGCGAGTACCGTCCCCTGTCGGATGAATTCCAGGTCACCGCTGATGCCAGTGCCGTTCGGCGAGCTCGTGACCGGATCGTTGCCGTGGCCGCGGGTTGGGGGGTGCCGCTCGCCCTGGAGGCACAGGGGGACCTGCGGCTGTGCGCCAGTGAGGTGGTGACGAACGCGCTGGAGCACGGCGGCGGGGAGTGCCGGGTCACGGTGCGCTGGACCGGTCGGCAGCTCATGGTGGAAGTTGCCGACCGGTCCCGGCGTGCGCCGATGGTGCTCTGCCCGGCGGACGACCTGACCTCCGGACGCGGTCTGGCGCTGGTCCAGGCGCTGGCGGACAGCTGGGGCTGGGAGCCGAGCGAGTGGGGCAAGGTGGTCCGCTTCGCCTTCGCCGCCGCGCCGGTGCCGGCGGCGCCGGTCGGCCCTCGCTGCCCGTCGCTGGTGGTGCGCTCGGTGTGACCTACCCGGTGCCCGGCGTCAGTGCGGCCCCTCGGTCAGCACGGGGGTGAGCAGGGGCCGGGGCCGCGTCAGCGCCAGCGAGACCGGGTCGGTGCGCTGGCTGCGCCGGCCGTCGGGGGCCGGCCGCATGACGACATGGGCCGGGGTGACCGCGACCCCGCACGGGACGCAGATGCCGACCGGACTGATCCGGTTGCCGCACACGTCGTGGGTGAAGACGGTGATCGACGGGTGCTCGGCGGCGTGCCGCTCGCCCCAGCGGGCCAGCGCGTGCACCGGCTGCCAGAGTTCGAGGCCGGCCTCGGTCAGCAGGTACTCGTACCGCACCGGGGCGTCCTGGTAGGGCTCCTTGCGCAGCACGTCGGCCTCGACCAGGCTCCGCAGCCGCGCGGTGAGCACCGCCCGCGGGATGTCCAGATGGGCCAGGAAGTCGTTGAACCGGCGAACCCCGTAGAAGGCGTCGCGCACGATGAGCAGGCTCCACCGCTCGCCGACCACCTCCAGGGCGCGGGCGAGCGAGCAGTCCTGCTGGGCGTAGTCCGTTCCGAGCGCCATGGGAGCGAGTGTACTCGGTCGGTTCAATGAACAGACCGATGGTGTAGCTTGGGGGACGGGTCGGTTCATTCACCAGACCTACTGTGCCCGAGTGAGTTCATTCACCAGACCTAGGTGGTCGCAGATGTCTCCGGAGAGTCCCCGTCCGCACGTCCTGACGGACGGTCAGCCCGTGCGGGACCAGCCTGTGCGGGACCAGCCCGTGCAGGACCGGTCGGCGCAGGCCGGCCCAGGCCCGTCGGCCGCCTCGCGCGGCGCGCTTGACCCGAGTGGCCAGCGAGGCCCGCGCCCGACCCTGCTCACCGCTTGCTACGGCACCTTCCTGGTGCTGATCGCCTACACCCTGCCGACCACCACGCTGGCGCCCACCGCCGCCGCCCTGCACGCGGGTCCCGCCGCGCAGACCTGGATCCTCACCGGCGCGCTGCTCGGACTCACCGCGCTGCTGCTGATCATGGGCGGGGTCGCCGACGACCACGGCCGCAAGCGGGTGTTCGTGGCAGGCGCGCTGCTCCTCGCGGCGTCCGCCGCGCTGGCCGCGCTCGCCCCCGACACCGCCGTCTTCGTGACCGCCCGGGTGCTCCAGGGCGGCGCCTCGGCCGCGCTGCTCGCACCCAGTCTCGGCCTGCTCAGCCAGGCCTACCCGGTCGGCCCCGCCCGGGTCCGGGCGCTCGGCGGCTGGGGCGCGGCGGTCGGGCTCGGCATCGCGGTGGGCCCCGTCTACGCCGCGCTGCTGGCCGAACTCGCGGGCTGGCGTGCGGTCTACGCGCTGCTGGCGCTCCTGGCGCTGCTGCTCGCCGGGCTCGCCGTGCGCTGCCTCACCGAGTCCCGCAGCGACCGGCCGCGCCGCCTCGACCCACTGGGCGCCCTCACCCTGGCGGCCGGCACCGCCGCGCTGGTCGCCGGTCTGGCCGAGGGGCGCACCGGCTGGCTGCGCACCGTCCCGGTGGTGCTGCTCGTCCTCGGGGTGGCCGGACTGGCCGCGTTCGCGCTGGTGGAGTCCCGGGTGGCCGAGCCGATGCTGGACCTCGGGCTCTTCCGCGACCCCGGCTTCATCGCCGCCGGGGCGGGCGCGCTCTTCACCGGTCTGTCCATCGTCGGCCTGATGAGCTGCCTGCCCACCGTGCTGGAACGCGCGCTCGGCGAGACGCCGTTGGTGGCCGGGCTGGTGCTGGCGATCTGGTCCGGCCTGTCGGTGGTCGCCGCCCTGCAGTCCCGTCGGCTGGCCGACCGGTTCACCCCGATCACCCAGCTGGCCGCCGCCCTGCTGGCCTGCGCGCTCGGTGAGGCCGCCCTCTACGGGCTGACGCCCGACGCCGGTTGGCCCCGGCTGGTCCCCGGCCTGGCGCTGGCCGGTCTGGGCAGCGGCGTGCTCAACGCGGCCCTGGCCCGACTCGCCGTCAGCAGCGTGCCGGCCCATCGCGCGGCCATGGGCTCCGGCGCCAACAACACCGCCCGCTACCTGGGTTCGGCCCTCGGCGTCGCCCTGGCCCTGGCCCTGATCGGCTCCGCCCACTCAGCCGCCGGGCCGGCCGCCGCGACGGCCGCGGGCGCCGACCGCGCGATCGTGGTGGCGGTGGCCCTCTGCCTGCTCGGCGCGGTGATCGCCCTCTGGGTCCGCGCGGCGGCCCGGCCCGGAGGCCGGACGGCGGGCCACCGCCGGTAGCGGCGGCCGCTGTCTCTCCCGGCCCGCCGGGCGGACAGCTCCCCGGTCGCGGTCAGTCGGTCGCGGCCGCCCCCGCCCCCGCTCCCGCCCCCGCCCCCGCCCCCGCCCCCGCCCCCGCTCCCGCCCCCGGTGCCGCCCCCGCTCCCGCCCCCGGTGCCGGTGACGAAGCCGCTGCCGCGACTGCCGAGCGCCCGGCCAGCCGCTCGTACCGCTGGCGGGCCGCCTGCGGGGTGCCCAGGCCCAGACCGAACGCCACCTCCTGCCAGGTGAGTCCGCGCCCGCGTGCCATCCCGAGCAGTCCGGCCTCCAGGTCGTCCATCTCGGCCCGGGCCAGCGGGACCAGGCTGAGCGCGGCCAGGATGTCGCTGCGGTCCACCTCCGGCTCGCCCGCCTCGGCCGTCGCGGTGCCGCTGAGCAGCAGGCTGACCAGACGGATCGCCTCGTGCGGGGCGAGGACCGCGGGGTGCACCTGGCGTCGGCGCTGCTCGTCGGTGGCGGCGTGCCGCTCGGCTATCCGGAAGAGCGAGGTGTACTCGCGCTGGGCCCGCGCCTGGTCGGGATCCGGCACCGCGAACGGATCGACGGGTCCGACCGGATCGGCAGAGTGAGTTGATGCCATGTCAGCACTCTGGTCGAGGCTTCAATCAGTTGTCAATGTTCACTTGTGAACAACCTGTTCATCAGTCAAAGTTTGGTAATCGCGGGCGCTTCGATGTGGGCGCGGGTCTATGCTGATTAGCGTTCAATGAAGAAGGCACCTCGTTCGGTGAGGCGTCTTCACGGACACAGGCCACTGATCCCAACCGTCGAGAGACGCTCCGGATCAGGACAGATCTTCCCGACCTAAGGGTTGATCCCAAGTGGCTTCCGGCTCAACCGAGTCGGATCACGCCGTGAAGTGCCAAAGCTCTGACGAGTTGGGGTGAGCTGGTCCTCGGGGCCGGCGAGCTCCTTGCCGTGTCGTCATGCGCAGCGGTCCGTCGCGCGCACCGGCCGGGAGGAGGCGAGAGACAGACTCATGGATTGCAGTAGTCCGGGCCACAGTTGCCCCTACCCCCGCTTGTCCTCGTACTTCTTCGGCTCGCGGTAACCACCTCGGCAAGCTTCACCCGTACAGGTGCGGGCACCTGTTCCGAGGTCTGCTGCCGCGTGCCCCCGAACTCCCCCTGAATCGTTGGGGGCTGAGGGAGGTTCACCATGACCACCAACGTGACACTCGACTCGAAGGTTCCGGCGGCGCGCAGCGCGGTGCTGGATGATGCGCACCTGGGCGATATCAAGGGTGCGCTGGGCACGATCAGGCTGGATGACACGGCTGACCGCAAGGGTCTGTCGGCGAAGCTGAAGACGCTGCTGGCGATTGTCGGTCCGGGTCTGATCGTGATGGTCGGCGACAACGACGCCGGGGCGTTCTCGACGTACGGCCAGGCGGGGCAGAACTACGGTACGCATCTGCTGTGGACGCTGCTGCTGCTGGTTCCGGTGCTGTACGTGAACCAGGAGATGGTGCTGCGGCTGGGTGCGGTGACCGGTGTGGGGCACGCGCGGCTGATCCTGGAGCGGTTCGGGAAGTTCTGGGGCGCGTTCAGCGTGATCGACCTGTTCCTGCTGAACGGGTTGACGCTGGTGACGGAGTTCATCGGGGTGACGCTGGCGGCGGGGTATCTGGGGCTGCCGAAGGTGGCGTCGGTGGTGCTGGCGGCGGCGGTGATCATCGCTTCGGCGTTCACGGGGTCGTTCCAGCGTTTCGAGCGGATCGCGGTGGCGCTGTGCGCGGGGTCGCTGCTGCTGGTGCCGATCTACTTCATGGTCCACCCGAGGACCTCGCAGCTGGCGCATGACTTCGTGGTGCCGGACATGCCGGGTGGTACGGGGCAGTTGGCGACGGTGATGCTGCTGATCATCTCGATCGTGGGGACGACGGTGGCGCCGTGGCAGTTGTTCTTCCAGCAGTCGTATGTGATCGACAAGCGGATCACGCCGCGGTTCATGAAGTACGAGAAGGCCGATCTGTGGATCGGGATCGTGATCGTGGTCGTGGGTGCGGCGGCGATGATGGGTTTCACGGCGGCGGCGTTCGCGGGTACGGACGGGTTCGGGAACTTCACGGACGCGGGTGCGGTGGCGAAGGGGCTGGCGGACCATGGTGGCAAGGTGGTCGGGGTGCTGTTCGCGATCGCGTTGCTGGACGCGTCGATCATCGGTGCGTTCGCGGTGTCGCTGTCGACGGCGTATGCGATCGGTGATGTGTTCGGGATGAAGCACTCGCTGCACCGCGGGGTCGGTGGGGCGAAGGGGTTCTACGCGGTGTATGCGGGTCTGGTGTGTGCGGCGGCGGCGATCGTGCTGGCGTCCAGTGACCACACGCTGGGTCTGCTGACGCAGGGTGTGCAGGTGCTGGCGGGTGTGCTGCTGCCGTCGGCGTCGGTGTTCCTGCTGCTGCTGTGCAATGACAAGCAGGTGCTGGGGCCGTGGTCGAACGGGCCCAAGGTGAACGCGTTCACCTCGGCGGTGGTGGGGGTGCTGGTGACGCTGTCGGTGATCCTGACCGCTTCGGTGCTCTTCCCGGACATCACCTCGCGGCAGATCCTGGACATCATGGCCGGCTGCGGTGTGGTGGGTGTCCTGGTCGCCGGCTTCGCCTTCACCCGCAGGTTCGGAACCAGCACTGCCGCGAGCTCTCCGTCGGAGGCTGCGGGAGACTGGCGGATGCCGCCGCTGGAGACCCTGACCCGCCCGGTGATGTCCACCGGCCGCAAGGTCGGCATGGGCGCACTGCGCGGCTACCTGTTCATCGCGCTGATCCTGGTGGTCGTCAAGCTGGTCGGGACCGCGCTCGGCCACTGAAGAACGGACCGCGCGGTCGGCTCGGAAACGGGCGAGGCGCCCCCGGGACGGCGAACCGTCAGGTTCGGCCCGGTGGGCGCCTCGACAGACCCGAGCGAGCTGCGCGTGCCTACTCGACGACCACGGTGACCGGGATGTTGCCGCGGGTCGCCTTGGAGTACGGGCAGTACGCGTGCGCCTGCTCGACCAGTGCCTGGCCCTGCTCGCCCTGCAGGCTGTCCGGGAGCTCGACCCGCAGCGTGACGGCGAGGCCGAAGCCGCCGTCGGTGTCCTTGCCGATGCTGACCTCGGCGGTGACCGAGGCGTCCTTGGTGTCGATCTTCGCGGCCCGGCCGACCGCGCCCAGGGCGCTGGCGAAGCAGGCCGCGTAGCCGGCGGCGAAGAGCTGCTCGGGGTTGGTGCCCTCGCCGTTGCCGCCCAGGGCCGCCGGGAACGCGAGCTGGAGGTCGAGTCGGCCGTCGGAGCTCACCGTGCGGCCCTCTCGGCCGTTGGCGGTGGCGGCAGCGGTGTACAGCGCATCCATCGGAATCGTCCTTCGTCCGTCGTCGATCACCCGGCGGGGTGCCCGGGTGGGCCGGCCGAGTGGTGTTCGGCCGAGTGGTTCGGCCGCTCCACCAGCATGGCACGCGATTCAGTTGTGCGCAACCAAGTGATGCGCGATCGAGTTGTATCCTTGAGGCATGGCCACCGTGAACCCGAGCAGCCCGCCGTCCCCGACCGGCGACGGCCTGCCCGCCGACCTCGACCTGCTCCAGCTCGACCTCCAGGTCTGCTTCGCCGTGCACGCCGCTGCCCGCTCCTTCGACCGGGTCTACCGCCGGCTGCTCCAGGACCTCGGTCTGACCTACCCGCAGTACCTGGTGATGCTGACGCTCTGGGAGCACGGTGATCTGCCGGTCAAGCGGCTCGGCGAACTGCTGCGGCTCGACTCCGGCACGCTCTCGCCGCTGCTGAAGCGGCTGGACGCGGCCGGCCTGGTGCTGCGTGAGCGCAGCCCCCAGGACGAGCGCTCGGTGATCGTCCGCCTCACCGCCGAGGGCACCGCGCTGCGCGGCGCCGCCCAGCGGGTGCCCCGGCAGATCGCGGTCGCGAGCGGGCTGACGGCCGCGCAGGGCGTCGAGCTGCGCACCCGGCTCGAGCAACTGACCGCCACCCTGGACATGTTCGGCACCGAGCCGGCGGCCGGCGAGGCCTGAGCGGGCCGCCGCCTCGGCGTCGCGGTCAGCGCAGGGCGTGCCGGACCCAGACGTTCGGTTCGACGTAGCTGACCACGTCCCGCTCCGGCGAGCAGTGCGCGGGTACCAGGCCGTCCGGCACCAGGACCGGGCCCGGTGCGTCGAACGGCAGGCCGGTCCAGGCACGCCACTGCGCGGTGGAGCCGGTGACCGTCATCGAGCAGGGCGCGACCGAGTCGATCACGCCGCCGGCCCGTACGTGGGTGCGCAGCCAGGCGTCGACCGGCAGGCCGTCCGCCCGGGTGCGCAGCGCGTACTCGCCCATCGGGCTGTCGGGTTCGAGGTGCTTGCCGGTCGGTCGCACCGGGGCGACCAGCTCGGCGAAGCCGCGCGAGCGGGCATTCTCGCGCAGCGCGGCCAGCAGCACGGCCGACAGGCCCTGGCCGAGCCGGTCCGCCCGCACGGTGACGTCGATCGCGCTCACCGTGTCTGCCGGAGTGCCGCGCCGCAGGTCCTGGAACGCCCAGACCAGCACCTTGTCCCAGCCGCCGGCCGGCAACTCGCCGCGCCCCGGCCCGTGCAGCGCGAACGGCACGCTGTGGCCGCGGGCCACCACGACGCCGTCCGGGTCGGTCGCCACCATGGTGAACTCGGGAAAAACCTGGTCGAGTTCTCCGAAGTGGGCGAGCCCGACCAGGTCGTTCAGAATGAACTCCGGCCAGGTGTCGGGGAACCAGAGCGACTCGGCGAGGTGCGGCCGTTCGGCCAGCGTGGTGATCATGAATTCCATACGGCGCAGGGTAGCTAGGATGACCGGGTGTTCGATCGGTTGGGGATCCAGGTGCTGGCGCCGGGGCCTCGGTTCGCGGCCCAGACGCGGTTCTGGGTGAACGGCGAGGACCTGGTGGAACAGGCGGTCGGCCCCGGGGGCTACGGGCCGAGCGCGGTCAGCGTGTTCCCCGTCGGCCGCCCCGGTCTGCTGCGGGCGACCGGCGAGCCGCGGCGCGTGGAGCTGGGAGAGCCGGAGTGCACCGGTGGCTGCTGCGGCTTCCTCTCCGCCGTCGTGCAGCGGTTCGGGAACGTCGTCCGCTGGTCGGACTGGGAGGTTCCCGCCGACGGAACCCGGCCGCTGGAGTTCGACTTCGAGGCGGACCGGTACGAGGCCGAGCTGGCCCGCGTCGAGGCGCCTGGCTGGCGGCGGCGCGGGCGGGCGCGCTCGCGCCTTCCGGGACGGGAATGAACGACGCGCGAGGATCATCCGATGAGCAGCGCTGAGACCGATTCCGCCGGCCGACTGACCCCGCCTCCCTGGCTGGTCCGCACGCTGCGTCCGCAGCCCACCCCCGTGCCCAGGGCAGCCGCGGTGCGCGCGGCCGTCGGGATGGCGCTGCCGGTGGCTGTCGGCTTCGCCACCGGGCAGAGCGCCGACGGAGCGCTGGTCGCGATGGGGGCACTCGGCGCCGTGCTCGGGGACACCGCCGACGCCTACCGGCTGCGGGTGTTCAACATCGCCGTGCCGCAGCTCTTCGCCGCCGCCGGACTGGCGCTCGGCGAGCAGGTGTACGGGCACGGCTGGGTGGCGGTCGCCGCCCTCACCGGGCTCGCGCTGGTGGCCGGGATGATCAGCACGATCGGCGCGGTCTCCTCCGCCATCGGGCTCAACGTGCTGCTGATGGCGGTGATCGGCGCCGGCCTGCCGTTCCCGCCGCCCTGGTGGCACGGTCCCCTGCTGATCCTGCTCGGCGCCGCGCTGATCCTGGCGATGGCGCTGCTCGCCTGGCCGGTCCGGTCCCGGGTCCCCGAACGGGACGCGGTCGCCGACGCCTACCGGCAGACCGCCGACCTGCTCGACGCCGCCGGCGGCGAGCACTGGAGCGAGGTGCGCGCCCGGCTGACCGGGGCCCTCGACCACGCCTACGACCTGCTGCTCAGCCGCCGCGCGCTGGCCCCGGGGCGCAGCCAGGGGATGTCCCGCCTGATGGCACTGCTGGGCGCGCTGACACCGCTGATCGAGGCCGCCCCCGCCGTGCACGCGGCGGGCGGCGCGCTGGGCGGCCAACTGGCGGGCGAGGTGCGGCGGATCGCGCGGGCGGTGGGGGCCGGGCAGCCGCTCGCGGTGGACGCCGTGTCGGAGCGCGAACCGACCACCCCCGTGGAACGGGCCGCGGCTGCCGCCGTCCTGCACGCGCGGGAGGTGCTGGCGGGCAAGCACCAGTCGCTCGCGGCCTCCGCCGCGCTGCGCCCGACCCCGCTGCGGGTCCGGGCCCGGTCCAGGGCCCGTGAGGTACTGCTGTCGGCCGCCTCCTGGCACTACGGCCTGCGGCTGGCGCTCTGCCTGGGGTTGGCCCAGGCGCTGGTCTCCACCATCGCCGTGCCGCGCTCCTACTGGGTGCCGCTGACCGTGACCTTCGTCCTGAAGCCGGACTTCGGCTCGGTCTTCTCCCGCGCGGTGCTGCGTGCGCTGGGGACCGCCGTCGGCCTGGTGCTGGCCACCGCCGTGCTGGCGGTGGTGCCGCGCGGGGGCTGGGAGGTGCCGGTGGTGGCCGTGCTGGCGGCGGCGCTGCCGGTGGTCTCGCGGCGCAGCTACGGGCTGCAGACGATGGTGATCACACCGCTGATCCTGATCTTCTCCGACCTGCTGAACCATCAGGGTGTGCACCTGCTGGTGCCCCGGCTGGTGGACAGCCTGCTCGGCTGCGCGATCGTGCTGGTCGCGGGGTACGCGCTGTGGCCGGAGAGCTGGCACTCGCGGGTCGGCGCCCGGCTCGCGGACGCGGTGGAGGACGTGGCCCGGTACCTGGAGTGCGCGTTCGCGGGGGAGTGGGACGGGGACGGGGACGGCGGTGCCGCTGCGCCCGCGGCGGCACCGCAGGCTGGTGGCCGGGCGCGGCTGCGGCGCCGGCTCTACCGCGATCTGGCCGGTCTGCGCACCGAGTTCCAGCGCGCCCTGGGCGAACCGCCGCCGGTGGGTGCGCGGGCCGCCGCCTGGTGGCCGCTGCTGGTGGCGGTGGAACGGGTGATCGATGCCGGCACCGCGGCTGCCGTGCAGACCGCCCAGGGCGCCAGGCCGCCGGAACCCGCCGAGGTGACGGCCGCGACCGCCGACCTGCGCGCCCTCGCCGCGGCGATCCGCGCCGACGGCACCGAACTCGCGCCGCCCCGCGACGACCTCGCCGCCGACACCCCGCTGGCCGGTGTCCGCCGTGAGGTGGCCGCCGCGCGCTCGGCCCTGGCGGGCCCGGCCGGGGTGGCGCCGCGGGCAGGCGGCTGAGCTGCCCTGCCGTCAGCGGGCCAGGCCCCGGAAGCGGGCCAGCCGGGGGCCAGGTGGGGTGAGCCGGGTCGCGTGGGCGAGCTCCTCGCGCAGGGCGCTGACGGTGCGTCGGATGAACGCGCCCGGCTCCTCGGCCGCCGGTACCGGTTCCGGCAGGATGCGGTCGATCACGCCTTCCGCCGCCAGTTCCACCGCCCCGATCCGCTGCTGTTCGGCGAGTTGCGGGGCGTGCTCGGGGGTGCGGTGCAGGATCACCGAGGCGCCCTCCGGGGGGAGGGGGGAGAGCCAGGCGTGTTCGGCGGCCAGCGTGCGGTCGGCGGGCAGCAGGGCGAGCGCCGCGCCGCCCGCGCCCTCGCCGAGCAGCAGGCTGACCACCGGGACCGGCAGCGTGCTCAACTCGGCCACGCAGCGGGCGATCTCCCCGGCCAGCGCGCCCTCTTCGGCGGACCGGCTGAGCAGCGCGCCGTGGGTGTCGATGACGGTGAGCAGCGGCAGGCGCAGTTCGGCGGCGAGCCGCATGCCGCGCCGGGCCGTGCGCAGGGCGCCGGGGCCGACCGGACCGTGCACGGCCGCCGCCGCCCGGTCGTGGCCGACCACCACGCAGCGCTGGTCGCCGAACCGGGCCAGCGCCAGGCGCAGCGCGTCGTCCCGCTCACCGGCTCCGGTGCCCGACAGCGGGACCAGGGTGTCGGCCTCGCCCAGGAGTTCGACCAGCCCAGGGCGGCCCGGCTCCCGGGTCCGACCGACGGACTCCCAGACCGGGACGGTGCGCGAAACCGTGGGTTCGTCCACCGAACCCATCGGTTCATTCACCGAACTGATCAGTTCGTTCACCGAACTCATCAGTTCACCCACCGAACCCCCGGGTTCGGCCAGCAGATCCAGGGCCGCCGTCAGCCAGCCCCGCAGCTGATCCGCAGTCAGTACCGCGTCCACGGTGCCGAACCGCTCCAGATGCTCGGCCCGCTGCACCCCCTCGGGGAACGGCTCCCCGTACAGCGCCTGGTACACCCGTGGGCCCAGGAAGCCCACCAGGGCACCGGGCTCGGCGGTGGTCAACTGGCCGAGTGAGCCCCAGGAGGCGAGCACCCCGCCGGTGGTGGGGTGCCGCAGGTGGACCAGGTAGGGCAGCCCGGCGGCCTTGTGCGCGGTGACGGCGTTGGCGATGGCGATCATCCGGACGAACGCGGGCGTCCCCTCCTGCATCCGGGTGCCGCCGGAGGCCGGGAAGCCGATCAGCGGCAGCCGCTCCGCCGTCGCCCGCTCCACCGCACGCAGCAGCCGGGCGGCGGTCGCGGTGCCGATCGAGCCGGCCAGGAAGGTGAACTCGCTGAGCAGCACGGCCACCCGGTGCCCGCCGATCCGGCCCTCCCCGGTGATCGCCGCCTCGTCCGCCCCGCTGCGGGCCCGCGCCCGGGCCAGGTCGTCGGCGTACGACGCGCCGTCGTCGCGGTACTGCGGCGGCTCGTCCCAACTGCGGAACGAGCCGCCGTCGAGCACCTGGTCGGCGAAGACCAGGGCGGCGGGCACTACGGGCGTCGAGGTCGGTTCGTCCACACGACCAAGTCTCCAGATCCCCCCTACCCCTGGACAACCCCCGACTTGATCACAGCCAGTCGGGCGAACAGGGGTTTCGGATCCGGCAACCGTCCGTCCTCCCCGGCGGTGCACTGCGCGGCCACCGCCCGCGCCGCCTGCGGGACGAACGGCGTGAGCAGCGCGGCGAGGGTCCGGCAGGCGTGCAGCAGCGTGGCGAGCGTGGCGTCCAGCAGGTCGGCGCTCTCCGGTGAGCGCGCCAACTCCCAGGGGCGGCGCTGGTCGATCGTGCGGTTGGCGGCCTCCAGCACCCGCCAGGCCGCGGCGGTCGCGCGCCGGAAGTCGTAGGCGTCCAGCGCCGCGGTCACCTCACCGGGCGCGGCCCGGCAGACCTCCAGCAAGGCGTCGCCGACCGGCTCGGGCGCGGGCTCGAGCTCGGGACCGCGCCCGTCCCGGTAGCGGTGGACCATGGTGACCACCCGGTTGACCAGGTTGCCCAGGCCCCCGGCCAGGTCCGCGTCCGCCCGGGCCACCAGCCGCTCGACCGTGAAGTCGGTATCCCCGACTTTCGCCACCTCGCGCAGCAGCCACCAGCGCACCGCGTCCGTCCCGTACCGGTCGACCAGCTCGGTCGGGTCCACCACGTTGCCGGCGGACTTGCTGATCTTCCGACCGTCCACCGTCAGGTAGTCGTGCACCAGCACGTCGGTGGGCAGCGGCAGGCCGGCCGACAGCAGCATGGCCGGCCAGTACACGGCGTGGAACCTCAGCACCCCTTTTCCGACCAGGTGGACCCGGCGCTCGCTGCCCAGCCACCAGTCCTGGAAGGCGCGGTCCTCGGAGCCGTACCCCAGGCCGGTGAGGTAGTTGCCGAGCGCGTCCCACCACACGTACACCACCTGCTCCGGGTCGCCCGGGACCGGGATGCCCCAGCCCCTGGCCCGGGTGTGCGAGCGCGAGATCGAGAAGTCGTGCAGACCGCCGTCCAGCAGGGCGAGCACCTCGTTGCGGCGGGCGGCCGGCTCGATCCGCAGCCGGCCCTCGGCGATCGCCGCGCGCAGCGGCTCGGTGTAGCGGGAGAGGCGGAAGAACCAGTTCTCCTCGGCGACCGTCTGGGGCTCGGTGCCGTGTTCCGCGCACCGCCCGTCGACCAGTTCGCCGGGGGTGTAGAACTGCTCGCACCCGACGCAGTACAGGCCTTCGTAGTGCTTGCGGTACAGGTCGCCGGCGGCGGCGCAGCGGCGCCAGAGCGCGGCCACCCCGGCGGCGTGGCGCGGGTCGCGGCTGGTCCGGATGAAGTCGTCGAGGCTGATCGCCAGCGGTTCGTGCAACGCCTCGAAGGCGGCGGCGTTGCGGTCGACGAACTCGGCGACCTCGAGCCCGGCGGCCTCGGCGGCGAGCACGTTCTTCAGCGAGTTGTCGTCCGTCCCGCCCAGCAGGCGGACCTGCTCGCCGCGCAGCCGCCGGTGCCGGGCCAGCACGTCGGCCTGCACCAGCTCCAGCGCGAAGCCGAGGTGGGGACGGGCGTTGACGTAGGGGATGGTGGTGGTCAGGTAGGTGCGCGGTGCGTTCATCGAACCCTCCGGATGAGTGGCGGAAAGGGGGTTCGGGGCCGCGGTGCTGAGCTGGGAAAAGCAACGAGGCCCCGACCTGGTGGCGGGGCCTCGGATACCTGAACGTCCGTCAGCGACAGCCCCGCCTGCGGGGCATCATCTGGTCAACGTTCACGGTGAAGGTCATGGCCGGGATCGTAGCAGACCATTGACACGGACACCCCGGGCCGCTGCACTGGTCTGGACCACAGGGGCATACTCGCGGGGTCGCTCCCCGTATTGCCCCGAACCGTCCGGCAGTTGAGACAGCAGGAGCATCCCCCACATGCGCAGTCTCGTCAGACCCCGCAGCCTGGCCGCGATGGCCACCGCCTGGGCACTCGCGGTGGCCGGCGCGGCCGGCCTCACCCTCGGCCTGGCCCCCACCGCCTCGGCCGGTGAGTTCCTGGTCAACGGCGGCTTCGAGAGCGGCACCCTGGCTCCCTGGAGCTGCGACGGCAGTACCGGAAGCGTCGTCACCGGCCATCCGCACAGCGGAACTTACGCACTCGCCGGGGCGGCCACCGCCGCCGACGACGCGCAGTGCACGCAGACCGTCGCCGTCGCGCCGAACACCAGCTACACGCTCAGCGCCTACGTCAACGGCGCCTACGTCTACCTGGGCGTGGACGGTGGCGCCGACACCTGGACGCCGAGCACCGGCGGGGCGTACCAGCAGCTCTCGGTCGGCTTCACCACGGGAGCGAGCCAGACCAGCGCCACGGTCTACCTGCACGGGTGGTACGGGCAGGGGACGTACTACGCGGACGACGTGTCCCTCACCGGCCCGGGCGGCCCGAGCCCGACACCCACACCCACACCCACTCCGACGCCGACCCCAACCCCGACCCCAACCACCACCCCCACCCCGCCGGGCGGCGGCGGCCTCCCCACCCACGCCCTGGTCGGCTACCTGCACGAGAGCTTCGCCAACGGCGCCGGCTACCTGAAGATGTCCGATGTCCCCGACTCCTGGAACATCATCGACCTCGCCTTCGCCGAGCCCACCTCGGTGACCTCCGGCGACATCCAGTTCACCCGCTGCCCCCTCAGCGACTGCCCGACCGAGGAGTCGGACGCCGACTTCAAGGCCGCCATCGCCGCCAAGCAGGCCGAGGGCAAGAAGGTGCTGCTCTCCATCGGCGGTGCCAACGGTGAGGTCCAACTCACCACCACCGCGGCCCGGGACGAGTTCGTCAGCTCGGTCTCCGCGATCATCGACCAGTGGGGCCTGGACGGCCTGGACGTCGACTTCGAGAACCAGTCGCTCGCCCTCAACCCCGGCGACACCGACTTCAAGAACCCGACCACCCCGGTCATCGTCAACACCATCTCGGCCCTGCAGACGCTCAAGGCCAAGTACGGCCCGAACTTCGTGCTGACCATGGCGCCCGAGACCTTCTTCGTCCAACTCGGCTACCAGTTCTACGGTCCCGGCCCCAACAACGCCCAGGACCCGCGGGCCGGCGCCTTCCTGCCGGTGATCTACGCACTGCGCGACGACCTGACCCTGCTGACCGTCCAGGACTACAACTCCGGCCCCATCATGGGCCTGGACAACCAGTACCACACGATGGGCGGCGCCGACTTCCCCATCGCGATGGCCGACATGCTGCTCGCCGGCTTCCCGGTGGCGGGCGACACCAGCGACATGTTCCCGCCCCTCGCCCCCTCCCAGGTGGCGATCGGCCTGCCGGCCGACAGCTACGCGGGCAACGGGTACCTGGCCCCGAGTGTGGTGGACCAGGCGCTGGACTGCCTGACCAAGGGCGCCAACTGCGGTGGCTACCTGCCGCGCAGCAGCCCGCAGCCCGAGCTGCGCGGCCTGATGGCCTGGTCGATCAACTGGGACCAGTACAGCGGCAACGAGTTCTCCGGCAACTTCCAGAGCTACTTCGGCAGCACACCCGCGGCCAAGCCCTGAAGTCCCTTGCGGCCGTTGCTCCTTCGGCCCGTGGTCGGCCGGCTGTCCGGCTGTCCGGCTATCCGGTTATTCGGTGGCCGGCCACGGGCCCGGCTCGACGCGCGCCTCGTCCTCCGTCCCCGGCCACGCCGGGACGGTGGCGGCGAGGATGCGCAGCGCCGCGTCGTCGTCGGCGCGGAACTGGAAGGCCGTGCCGAGCGGGATGCTCACGGTGGTGCCCACCCGCAGCGGTGTGACCTCCTGGCGCCCGTGCTGCCGGCGCCACAGCTGCCCGGAGCCGGCGACCACGTGCCAGAGCTCCTGCACGGTGGCGTGCGAGACCGCCCGCGACACCGCCCCGGCCGCCAGCTCGAAGTGCGCCATGCTCGCCGCTCCGGACAGCTCGCCCAGCGGCAGAACTGATGATCCGTCAGTGGCCGTCACCTCGACGGCGTCGGCGAACTGCCAGGTCCGGTAGGGCTGGTGGGGCTGGTGGGTCATCGGCTCGACTCCGGTGCGGTGGTGGCACTCGCCCAGCGCCGGGCCGCCGCGATCCGGCGGGCGGTGCTGGGGTGGGTGGCGAAGAGCAGTTCCAGCGCCCTGGGCGGGTCCACGTCCGCGACGTTGGTCAGCGCGAGGCGCCGCTGCATGGCGATGAACTGCTGTGGATCGCCGGTGAGTTCGAGTGCGTGCCGGTCGGCGGCGGCCTCGATCCGACGGCTCACCGCCGCCTGCGCGGGTCCGCCCAGCGTCCCCAGCACAGCAGCGAGCGCGGCCAGCAGCGGCAGCGAGCGCGGGTCGGCCAGGTCCGGGACGCCGGCCGCCGCCTGCAGCGGGTGCAGCGCGGCCAGCAGGCCGAGCACCACCACGGCCGCCGCCGCCCCGAGGGCGCCGAGCGCCGTGCCGCGCGGTACGTCGCGGTGCACCACGTGCCCCAGCTCGTGCGCCACCACCAGCTCCACCTCGCGCTGCTCGGCGGTGCTGAGCAGGGTGTCGTACGCGACGATCCGCCGGGTCGCGCCGAAGCCCGAGACATACGCGTTGAGCGCGGTGGTGCGGCGCGAGGCGTCGGCCACCAGGACGTCCCGCACCCGCACCCCGTCGCGCTCGGCGAGGGCGAGCAGGGCCGAGCGCAGCTCACCGTCCGGCAGGGCGGTGAAGCGGTTGAAGAGCGGCTCGACCAGCAGTGGGAAGAGGAACGAGAAGACGACGGTGAGCAGCGCCGCCGCCCCCGCCGCCGGGGCCCACCACCAGCGGGTCGACCAGGCGGTGAGCGCGTAGACGCCGAGCGCCACGGGCAGCGCGAGCACCAGGGTCAGCAGCAGGCCGCGCAGCAGGTCCACCGCCCAGCCGGCCCAGCCCTGGGTGACCAGGCCGTAGTCCGCGCGGATCACCCGCACCCGGGCGGCGACTGGCAGCCCGACCAGCTGCCCGATCAGCACCAGCGCGAGCGCCCCGCCGAGCACCTGCGCCGTGCGCGAGCCGCCCAGCAGACCGCCGGCCCAGTGCACCAGGTGCGCGCCGGCGGGGGTGAAGCCGAGCAGCAGGGTCACGGCCAGCCCCACCAGCCGCCCGCCCAGTACCCAGGGCACCTGCCGCCGCCGCAACGCCCGTCCCCGGGCCAGCTGCTCGGGCGTGAAGTCCGTACTTCCCACGCCGCCGTCCCCGTCCCCGCCCTCGACCGCCACCCCGCTCACCGCCACCCGCCTTCCGCGCACCCGGAACCGATCCGCACCGCCACCCTAGACGAGTAGGTCCGAGGCGGGCCGCTCATGCGTGAGCCGGGGGTTCGGCCTCGATCAGCGTGGGCCTGGAGGGTCGCGTCGTGTCCGGTGTGCCCGGTGCTGCTGGGCGTCATCGGTGACGAACACCGACCAGACCATCTGGATGGTCCTGGTGCGGGAGATGAACCGCAGTCCGTACCGGTCGGCGGCGGGTTCGGTGGTCAGGGCCAGGTCGGCCGTCCGCTCGCGGACCGCTCGGGCGGCCGCGCTGGTCGAGGGCGTCAGGGTGATCGTCCGAGCCGGGTACAGGGCGGGGAGGAGCTGGTCGACGAGTGGCACCGGAGCGGGGTGGGTGGCCACCACGGGGACGGCGGGGACCTGGTGGTCGAGGTCTCGGGCGATGCCGTACGGGGGAGTCTCCAGGACGAATGCGGCGGCCAGCGCGATCCGGGTGTCCATGTAGAACTCGTTGATCCTCGCGTAGGCGTTGGCGATCACCACGTGGCTGATCTCGCCGGACCGCAGGGCGTTGCCGGCCTGCTCGTACGTGTCGTACAGCCGCACCTGCGGTTCGCGCTCGGGCGCGCCGCCGTGGAGTCGGTCCCAGAGGAAGCCGGCGGCTTCCTCGCTGCTGGTGCCCTGGGGGCCGAGGGTGCCGATCAGTCGGGCCGGGCGGTGCCGGATGATCTCCCGGGTGAGCAGGTCTCCTGTTCCGCCGGGAAGGTCGGCCCCGCCCGCCGGCCGTGCTCCAGGGCCGGCGGGCACCCGGGGTTCTGCGGCGAGGTGGTCGGAAGCTGCGGTGGTCAGCATGGGTTCAGCCTCGGCCGATTCGGACGGGGGTGAGCCAGTGCTGGTGTTGCGGGTCTCCGCCGCCGCGGATGGTCCGGGCGTAGTGGCGGGCGATGCTCCGGGTGATCGGGCCGGGTTCGCCGGCTCCGATCGGGTGCCCGGAAACCTCGTTGACCGGGGTGATTCCGATGCCGGTCCCGGTGAGGAAGACCTCGTCGGCACCGTGCAGATCGGACACGTCCAACTCGTCTTCGTCGGCCTCGATGCCGTGATCGGCGGCGAGGGTCAGCACGGTGTCCCGAGTGATGCCGGGCAGCAGGTCCGCGGTGGCGGGTGGGGTGAGCAGCCGGCCGGCACGAACCGCGAAGACGTTCGCGGTGCTGGCCTCGCAGACCCGGCCACGGCCGTCGAGCAGGATCGCGTCGTCGTATCCGGCCGCCCTGGCCTCGTCGGCGGCGAGCGCGTTGTTGACGTACCCGCCGGTGACCTTGGCGTGGATCGGGATCGCGGCACTGCGCGGCCGTACCCAGGAGCTGACCGTGCAGCGGATGCCGCCGGGCGGGGTGTAGGCGCCCATCGGGAAGCCGGTGATCGACAGGGCGTCGGAGATGCCGCTCAGACCGACGCCGGGCCGGGTGCCGGGTAGCAGAGCGAGCTTGTAGCCAAGTGGCCGCAGGTAGGTGTCGGTGGTGGTGCCGTTGCGCTGGAGCAGCTCGCAGGTGATCTCGACCAGTTCGTCGACGGTGTGCGGGGTCTCGATGCGCAGCAGGCGGCAGGAGCGCAGGAAGCGCTCGTAGTGGTCGTGCGCTCGGAAGAGCAGCAGTCTCCCGCCGTCGGCGGAGGCGTGCGCACGGATGCCCTCGAAGACCCCGGTGCCGTACTGCAGGGCCTGGGTGGTGAGCGGCAGAGCGGCCTCGGTGAACGGGACGAACGCACCCTGGTGGTAGGCCGTGGCGGCGACGGCGGGCTCGGCCTGGGTGGTCATCGGGTCCTCCCGGCCGCGATCCTGGCGGCGGCCGACGCCTCGGCGTCCTGGCCGCCCGCTCGCAGGTCGATGACCCGGGCGGCCTTCCAACTGACCATCGCGCCGGTGGTGGTGATGCTGCCGAGGGTGCCGGTGCCGACCTCCAGCTCGGTGCCGAGTTCGTCGCGGCACTGCTCCACCGCGCGGGCGGCGCCCTGGGCGACGGCGGCCGCGCCCGCACGGCCTGGCAGTTGGAGGGTCAGGGAGAGCCGGTCGGCACCGTCCACGCGGTCGATGGCCACCTGGTAGTCCAGGTAGCCGCGCAGGTGACGCAGCAGCAGGTGCTCCAGGTCGTAGCCGGTGATCAGGTGCTCGTTGAGGACGAGTCGGTCACGGACCCGGCCGAGGGCGGCGATCGACGGAGCCGGAACGCTCTGCCCCGGACGCGGATCGGTGATCCTGACCAGGTCGCCGGTACGGTACCGGACCAGCGGCTTGGCGCCCTGGTACAGGTGGGTGACGACCAGTTCTCCCGCACGGGTGCCGTCCGCGTCGGGCTGCACCCAGCGACCGGTCCGCGGGTCGACGACCTCGTTGTACGCGATGAGCGGAGCGGTGTACAGCAGCCCGTCGGCGGCGGCGGCGCCCATCACCGAGGCCTCCTGCGAGGCGTACAGGGCGTTGTAGGCGTGAGCACCCCAGAGCTCGCCGAGGTTGGCGAGCAGGCTGGGCGAGGCGAGTTCGCCGGTGGTCATCAAGACGTCGAGGCGGAAGTCCCGGTGTGGGTCGAGCCCGGCGGCGACGGCCCGTTTGGCGAGGGTCAGTGCCATGCCGGGGGTGCAGAACAGGCCGGTGACCGGGAAGGAGCGCATCACCTCCAGCGCTCGGTCGAAGCCGACCATCGGGGAGTGCGGCCACATCTTCGCCACGGCCAGGCCGAGGTTGCGGCAGACGTCGCCGAAGGTGTCCGAGAAGGCGTGCAGCTCGGTCGGCCCGGCCACCCCGATCACCTGGCCGTTGCCGTACTGGCGGAAGACGGTTTCGTAGTACTGCGTGAGGACGGTGTTGTTGGCGAGCGAGTCGATGTCGTCGCGCGGGCAGGGCGTTGAGCAGCCGGTGGTGCCCGTGGTCTCGTAGAAGATCCAGGCGTCGGCGAGCGGCCGGGAGAGCAGGCCGTGCTGGGCGGCGCGCAGGTCGTCCTTGGTGGTGAACGGGATTCCGGCGAGGGCGCGCTCGTCCAGGGCGGTGATGGTGGACGGGTCGACCGCGGCGAGGTGGGCACGGTAGAAGGAGGAGTTCGCCTTGACGTAGTCGAGTGTCCGGCGCAGCAACGTGAGCTGGTGCGCTGCCAGACGGGTCCGGTCCCACTGGCCGGCGAGGAACGAGCGGTGCTGGTCGCGGAGTTCGACGGCCGGGCCGACCAGCTCGGGACGGTAGATCGTGAACATGGGCGTCCTGTGCGATAGGTGAAGCGGGGCGGGCTCAGACGAGGGCGGGTTCCGGCTCGACGAGGTCGGCCACCACCCAGTCGCTGATCGCCCGCCACTTCTCGATGGCCTGTCGGTGGAACGGGTGGACCAGGTAGCGCTCCAGCGCGTCCTGGTCCGCGAGCAGGCCGATCACCGCGAAGTCGTAGGCGATCGGCCGGGCCGAGGTGTTCCGGCCGGTCTGCCAGTGCAGCAGTTCGGGGACTTCGGCGCCGATCCGGGCGGCGATCCGCTCGGCCTCGGCCACGGCCGGGTCACCCCAGTCGCAGTCCGGTTTGAGCTTGAACAGGGCGATGTGACGGATCATCGGTTCCTCCGGGAGGCGAGCAGCCCGCCGGCGTGCAGGTGGTGTACGTAGTGGTCGAGCAGCGCGGTGTCGACGGCCGGGCAGGACCGCTTCCAGTTCGGCCAGATCTGCTGGATGCGGGTCTGGTCCATGCGGGGGAAGACGGATTCCAGGAACAGCTCCTTGACGCTGATGTCCGCGTGGTTGGCGCGGGTGGCGAACAGCGGCGCGAACGGGGCGACCAACGTGTCAGGGTGTTCACGGACGTGCTCCAGCACCAGCTGCACCCAGTCGCGGTAAGGCAGTTCCCGGATGGTGTGCCCGGCGGCGCGCAGCCGGTCGACCGTGTCGGTGAGCATCGCGGGGCGCGGATTGGTCAGTTGGAACACCCCTCCGACGTGCGGGTAGCTGGTCGCCACGCCGACGATCGCCTCAGCGACGCAGTCCACCGGAACCAGGTCGAACGGCAGCCGGATGTCCGGGGCGGCCTCGAGCCGGGTGATCGCGTCCAGCAGCGCGCACAGGGCGGTGTCGGTGTTCCACGCGCCGGTGCGGCTGTGCCCGGTGATCTCGTACGGCCGGTAGACGGTGACCGGCAGCCCGGCCTGGGCGGCGTGTTGCAGCAGGCGCTCGGCGACCCACTTCGATTCGCCGTACCCCAGGCTGATCAGTTCGGGATGGCTCAGCGGGCTGGTCTCGGTGAACTGCCGCACGCCCGCGGCACCGCTGCCCGCCAGCACGGCGACGCTGGAGACGTGGTGCAGCGGGATGCGCCGGGCCGCGGCCAGCCCGATCAGCTCGCGGACCGCGGTCACGTTGGGGCCGCGCAGCGCGCTGTACGGGTAGATGAAGTTGACGTGGGCGGCGTTGTGCAGGATGAGGTCGACCGAGTCCGCGAGCCGTCGCCGGTCTTCGGTCGACAGGCCCAGCCCGGCGCGGGACAGGTCGGCCGGATGGACCTCGATCCGCTGCGGATCGGGCTGCTCGATCCCGTACCGCAGCAGGTTGGCGCGGACGCGGTCGCGAGCGTGGGCCGGGTCAGCGGCCCGTACCAGGCAGTGGACGAGGATGTCGGGTTGCCGCATCAGGCGCTCCAGCAGGAAGGCGCCCAGGAAGCCGGTGGCTCCGGTGAGGAGCACGTGACGCAGTGGGCCGCGACCGGCCGCCGGCCGGTCG
Source organism: Kitasatospora sp. NBC_01266 (assembly GCF_036242395.1). NCBI lineage: Bacteria > Bacillati > Actinomycetota > Actinomycetes > Kitasatosporales > Streptomycetaceae > Kitasatospora > Kitasatospora sp. NBC_01266. The sequence goes on from NZ_CP108458.1 coordinate 6,882,173, forward strand.
AGCGGAGGCAGCGTCAGATCGAGCGAGGCCTCGGCCTCGAAATAGCCGTGCTCGGCCGGCTCGGGCGCCAGCGCGGAACCGGACTCGCGGAACCCGGCCAGTGCTGCACGGTGGGCCGAGAAGGTGGGCTGGGCCAGCAGGCTGCGCAGCAGCGGTCGGAACCGGTCCGGCGGCAGACTCAACGCGGTGAGCGTGCGGTTCACGAGGTGCGCCGCGAGCAGGGAGTTCCCGCCGGCTTCGAAGAAGTGGGTGTCCGGGTGGACCGGCACCCCCAGGCTGTCGGCCCAGATCCGGCGCAGGGGGTCGTCGTCCGCCGGTGCGCCGTGCTGCCCCGGCCTGTCGTCCGCGGGTGCCTGGAGGCCGGCCCGCAGGGCGGCGTAATCGATCTTTCCGTTGTCGGTGAGCGGGAACCGGTCCACGGGTCTGATCGGCGTGGGGATGCTGTGCGCGGGCAGCCGCTCGGCCAGGAACATGCGCACCTGGTCCGGGTGAACGGGACGGTCGGGTCGGGCGGAGGTGACGAAGGCGCTCAGCGTCCTGCTCATGTCGTCCTCCCCCCGGACCAGGACGGCTGCCTCGGCGACGTCCGGGTGCGCTCGCAACTGCGCCTCCAGCGCGTCCAGTTCGATCCGGCAGCCGCGGATCTTCACCTGGCGGTCGGACCGTCCGAGGAACTCCAGAGTTCCGTCGGGGTTCCACCGGGCCCGGTCGCCGCTGTGGTAGAGCCGGACGCCGGACCGGCCGCCGACGGCCATGGTGACGAACGCCTTCCTGGTCTCCTCCGCGCGCCCCAGGTAGCCCAGTGCCAGCCCGTCGCCGCCGATGTACAGCTCGCCTTCTTGCCCGGGGAGTGCGGGGCTGCCGTCCTCCAGCAGGACGTGGCACTCGCTGCCCGCCACCGGCTGCCCGATGGGAACGGAGGCCGCGTCCTGCGCGATGCTGCGCAGGTCATGCGTGGTGACCAGGATGCCCGCTTCGGTCACGCCGTAGCCGTGGATGAGGCGGCGCGGCGCACCGCTGTCCAGGACCGCACGGGCGAGCCCGGCGGCCATGGCCTCACCGCCCGTCAGCACCATCTCCAACCCCGCGAAGACGCCCGGTCGGAAGCGGACCGCGTGGTGGAACAGACTCATGGTCAGGAAGGCGTGGCTGACCTGCTCGCGGTCCATCAGGGCCTGCAGCGCGCTGGGCTCGAGCAGCTCGTTGGGCCCCGCCACCACCAGGCAGCCGCCGTTGAGCAGGGTCGACCACACCTCCATCAGCGACCCGTCGAACGACAGGCCGAAGGTCTGCAGGACCCGCTTTCCCGACCCCGCGCACCACGGAAGGCCGTCGAGACCGAGCCGCGCCACCGCCTTGTGGGGCACCACCACCGCCTTCGGCCGCCCCGTGGTACCCGAGGTGAACAGGATGTACGCGGCATCCTCCGCCCGGCACGTCCGGTCGTCCGGCGCGGACCGCGAAGGCTCGGTCGGCCGGTGCTCGACCGCCTCGGCGAAGGGCAGCCACCGCACCGGCAGCGACTCGCGGACGGATCGGTGACCGGGCAGCAGCACCACCACCTCCGCCCCGGAGTCGACCACCATGTCGCTCATCCGCGCGGCCGGGTGATGGGCATCCAGCGGGACGGCGACGGAACCCGCCTTCAGGACGCCGCACAGCGCGACCGTGGACTCCCAGGACCGGGTACCGAGCACCCCGACCGTCATCCCAGGGCGCACACCGCGCTCCGTCAGCGCCCCGGCGACCGCGGCAGCCATGTCGTCGAGTTCCCGGTAGGACAGCTCCCGCCCCCCGTCCCGTACCGCCGGCGCCCCAGGGGTACGGGCGACCTGCCGGGCGAGCAGCTCGGGGAGCGAGAGGTCCCCCGGACCCGGTGCGGCCGACCGGAGAGGGGCGGCGGCTTCCACGACATTTCCCATGATGATCACCTCGGTTGACCCTGTGAGAGATTCCGCGCCCTTCGATGCCGGGACCGTCAGTCGATCCGCTGCCACGAGATCCAGGCGATTCGCATGATCCCGCCGCGCACCGCCGCGATCGTTCCGCGCACCGTCTCGCAGGTGGCCTGGTAGAGGCGGTCGCCGCCGATGGCCCGAGCCTCCTGCTCGCGCTCCGAGAGCAAGGAGCCGGCCGCCTCCAGGGTGCGCAGCATGTCCTCGTGCTGGGTCACGATGCTGACCGGCTCCCACAGACCGGCGCCGGCGTTGAGGAGGTCGCCCAGGCGCGGCATGATGGCCTGCCGGGAGTTCCTGAGCACCTCCGCGTCGAGCTGCTCGTGCAGGTCGTCCCGAGCCTCGGCCGGTCCGGCGACGCAGACCTCGGCGGCGAACCGGCCGCCCGGCACCGTCCAGGTGTGAATGCGCCGGAGCATCTCCCGCATGGCCTGCGGATCGCTCCCGCAGTCGGCCGGCGCGCCTGCCAGCACGTGCTCCAACGACTGCACCGCCACGACGGAGTCGAAGCCGGCCGTCTCGAGGGGAAGGTCCCAGAAGTCGCAGTCGTTGACCTCGACGACGGGATTGCCCAACGATTTGACATGCCCTGCTTGGGACGCTGACGTGGTGATCCCCAGAGCGTGGCCGACCTTGCGCTCGTCGGCGGCGAAGGTCAGCAGACCGCCGTATCCGCAACCGATATCGAGGACCCGCGCACCGGGCTTGAAATCCGCGAGATCGGCCATCAGGTTGAGTTTCTGCTCCTGGGCCCGGTCCAGGTCCGGACAGCCCTGCCACAGCGCGCTGCTGATGGTCAGTCTCGAATCCGCCCAGACGCGGACGAATTCCGGACTGCTCTCGTAGAAGTCGACGTTCGTGTCGCCGGACATGGCGAACCATCCTCACTCTCGGGATGCCGGCCACGGAAAAGCAGCCGATCAGGACGGAAGTCGGAAGAACCGCGGACTGTGCCCGGCGGCGGAAGGAATTGGTCGAGGCAGATCCGCGGTGTGCCCGCGGCCTGGCCGCGAGCACACCTTCCGCAAAGGCTCGGATGACGGGGAGCGGCCCGGGTTCAGTGCCAGAACTCGAAGGTTCCCACGACGTCCTTGGACGTCAGGCCCACCTCCTCGCAGGGCTCGGGGTGGGTGGTCATGATGATGCTGGTCTCCTGGACGTTGTCACCCTGGTACGGGCCGGACACCACCTTGCCGACGGCCCTGGTCAGGACCTCGTCACCGTCGTGGTTGTCGAAGGCGAAGGCACCCTCGACGTGGCTCGTCTCCCCGGTGGACCAGATGATGTCCTGCGCCCACTTCGCGCTGCGGAAGTCCGCGGAGCTGCAACTGGCCGTCTCCTGACCGACCTCGTGCACGGCACCGTCACCCGTCGGGGCCTCGCGGTCGTCCCCGGTGTTGCAGTTGGTCAGTACGCCGTCCACGGTCCAGTGGATCACCCGCGCGTCGTCGGTCACCTTGTCGCGGACCTTGGCCTTGGCGTCCCCCCGGCATGCGAGGTCGACGGTGCGGGCGTCGGCCTTGTCGGGCGCCGCCGCCGCCAGGGCCGGGCCGGCGGTCAGCAGCAGCGCGATGCCGGCGGCAGCCGCGACCGTACGGCCACGCAGCGCCGAACGACGCGAGCCGGCCTTGTGAATTCTCGATGAGGTCTGCACCCTCTGGGTTCCTTTCAGTTGTCAGCCAATTGGAAAACAGGCCGCACGCGGAACGCATCGGCGATGATGCGCCACTGGCCGGACATCTGTTCAGGTGCAAGTAGATCCGAGTGGATGGAAAAAAGTCACGCACCGGAGATCGTGTTCACTCGGATGCGGGTGCCAACAAGGGAAATTCGGCACGGCGACCACGGTATCTGTACCTATATGACGATATGACTCGCCATAGGCGATGGAAGGGAATTGACCATGGCAGTTCGCGGCCAATCCAGTCTTTTCTCGATCTATTGGGTTGGCTGCATACTGTCGATATCCATCGCGCTGACCGACCGGCCGCAGCTGACCCGGGTGGTCGCGTGGTCCTCAACGAGAAGGGCTCCCGATGCTCCTGATCGACCGTGCCACCGTGCGCAAGGTCTACCCGATGCGGCAAGCCACGCAGGTCATGGCGGAGGCCATGCGCCGGTACAGCGGAAAGCTGGTGGACCTGCCCCTGCGCACCATCCTTCGCCCGGAGAAGGACACCGGCCTGCTCGGCACCATGCCGGGCTTCGTCTCGGGAGAGGGGCTGGCGGGGTACGGGGTGAAGGCCATGGTGCTCAAGCCCGAGAATCCGGCCCGCGGCCTGGACCTGCACATCGGTGTCGTCCTCGTCTTCCATCCCGACACCGGCGCTCCGCTCGCGCTGATGGATGCCGGAGCAGTCACCGCCATCCGCACCGCCGCGGTTTCCGCCGCCGCCACCGACGCCCTGGCACGGCGGGACGCCGGGGATCTCGCGGTGCTCGGCTCGGGTGTCCAGGCCCGCAGCCATCTGGAGGCCATGCAGGTGGTCAGGCCACTTCGGAGAGTTCGGGTCTGGAGCCGTACCCGTGCCAACGCCGACGCGTACCGCGGCTGGGCGGCCACCGAACTCGGCATCGAGGTGGAGGTCGCGGAGAGCCCCGGGAAGGCCCTGGCCGGTGCGGATCTGGTGTGCACGGCGACGGCGGCCAAGGAACCCCTCGTCCAGGCCGCGGACCTTGCCCCCGGAGCGCATGTCAATGCCGTCGGTGCTTCCTTCCTGGACCACCGCGAGCTCTCCTCCGCGGCAGTGGCAGAGGCGTCCTTCTTCGTGGACAGCCGGGAATCCGCCGCAGCGGAGTCCGGTGACCTGCGAGCGCCGATCGCGGAGGGGCTGATCGGACTTGACCACATCCAGGCGGAACTGGGCGAGGTGCTGCTGGGAGTCCATCCGGGACGGCGCGAGGAACGGGAGGTCACCGTCTTCAAGTCGCTCGGGCTCGGCGTGCAGGACATCATGTCCGGCTTCGCCATCGCCGAGGCCGCGGCAGCTCAGGGACTGGGCCGGACCGTCGAGCTCGACTGACTCGACGTACCGGACTCCCCGCCCCCGGACCGGGTCGGCTGCTCCCGGCCCAGCCGTTCCACCGCCACGATGGCCGCGTCGTCGCCCAGCCGTCCGCCGGCGTAGGCCAGCAGGTCGCGCTGCAGATGGTGGAGCAGCGGCCCGGGGTGCTCGGTGGCCCAGGCGCGCAGCCGCTCGGCCAGCGGGTAGAAGGTGCGGGTGGCGTCCCGGGCCTCGATCACACCGTCCGTGTAGATCAGCAGCCGGTCGTGGGGAGCGAAGGGGAACTCGTCCGCGTGGTAGCCGTTCTGCGCCAGGCTGCCCAGTCCCAGCGGCGGCGCGGGCCGGTCCGCGTCCAGGGCCAGCACCTCGCCCTGGTGCATCAGCAGCGGTGGGGGATGACCGCAGTTGATGACCTTGATCCAGTTGCCGTGGTCCGGGATCTCCAGGATGACGGCGGTGATGAACGACTCCGTCGACTCGATCTCGGGGCTCTCCAGGTGCTCGGCGGCGGGCCCGTCGCCCGCGTCGCCAGCGCCTTCGCCGGGGCCGTCCGCCGGGTCCCCCTGCTCCGCCGCGCCTCCCGCGTCCTGGCCGACCGCCGCCGCCAGGTCCCAGCTCACGCTGCCGTCCAGGTAGGCGGCGAGGTCCGGCAGCGAGGCCTGCAGGTGCGCGGCGGCCCGGAACGCGCCCAGCAGCAGCGAGGCCTCGCCGAGTGAGGTCAGGCCCTTGCCGCGCACGTCACCGACGATCAGCCGGGTGCCGTCGGTGGTCCGGGCCGCCGCGTAGAGGTCGCCGCCGACCTGCGCCTCCGCCTCGGCGGCCAGGTAGACCGAGGCGATCCGCAGCGGGCCGACCCGGGTGGGCAGCGGACGCAGCAGGACCCGCTGCGCGGCCTCGGCCACCGAGCGGACCTGGGTCAGCTCGCGCGCATGCCGGTCGCGCAGCGCGGTGAAGCTGACCACGATGCCCGAGACGGCGATCAGGCCCGCGATCTGGACCTCGTGGTTGGAGGTGGTCAGCCCGTCGCGCATGATGCCGATCACCGTCAGCGCGGCCACCGCCAGCAGGCTCACCAGTGCGGTCAACCGGGTGCCGGCGAAGGAGGCGGTGATCGCGGGGGCCACCACGAGGAGCGGGCCGAGGTGGATCTGCGGTGGGCTCAGCACATCGACGATGGTGATCACCACGATCAGTGCGAGCGGCAGCAGCACCAGGGCGCGACTGGATCGCCGGGGCCCTGCGGACACGTCGGAAAGCCACCGGGGAAGCACCTTTCCTCTCTACACCCGGCCTGCTCGCCGCGCACCGCGAGGTAGAGTCGCGTCCGGGTGATCTTGCGCCGGCGAGCGGTATCGAGCGGTATCGAGTGATGGCGAGCGGCCACGCGGCGGTGTTCTGCGCTGTTCTGTGGGGTTCAGCGATGTGCGGCGGTCTTCGGGGGCGGGGAACGGTATGACGACCAGCGGGTCCTGGCGGTTCGACGATGAGGACGAGGGCGGCGCGGGCGCTGCGGATGGCGCGGACGGCTCGGGCGCTGCGGGCCGGGGTTCGGTGGGCTCGCCCGAGGTGCTGGCCGACCCGGCCTCCCAGGCGGATCTTGACGGCGGGCCCGCGCTCCGGACCCGCCGCACCCGCCGGCAACTGCTCCTCGGCGGTGCCGCCGTCCTGGCGGGCGGCGCCGCCTGGGCGCTGCACCGCTCGCCCGCCCCGGACCGGCGCCGCCTCGCCGACCCGCAGCCGTCCACCGCCCGGCCGGCCCCCAGCGGCCCGAAGCCGCGCTGGACCTACCACGGCGACGGCCCGCTCGCGCTCGACCGGTTGGACCCGACCCCGCACCCGCCGCTCTACCTCAGCGGTACCGACCTGATCCAACTCGACCCGGGCACCGGCGCCGAGCGCCGCCGCTTCACGCTGCCGGCCGGCGGCTCGCTGCGGTCCTGCGGCAGCCTGCTGCTGGTCGGCGACGACCCCGGCAAGGAGAAGGTGCGCGGCGCGATCACGGCCTACGACCTGGACAGCGGCAGCACCGACCGGCAGTACGCGACCCCGACGGGCGCCGCGTCGTCGCGGGGCGGCTCGGTGACGGTGCTCTGCTGCGACAGCGGCACGATCTACTGCCTGGCGGACAGCGTCGTGCTGAGCGGCTCGGGCGGCGCACCGGCCGAGCAGGACACCCTGCTCGCCATCGCGGCCGACACCCGTCAGGTCCGCTGGCGGGTCCCGCTCGCCGCCGACGTGTTCCTCGGCCAGGCCAGCGCGGTCCCGGGCGGACGGCTGCTGATCGGCCGGAATCCCGGCGGGATGGCGATGCTGGACACCGCCGACGGCCATCAGCTGTGGAGCGTGGCCGGCCCGAACGGCTGGTGGAGTGTCGACGATCAGTCGATCTACCTGGCGGGCGGCGGCTCCGGACTGAGCGCCCTGAGCGTGGCGGACGGCACCGCCCAGTGGAGTGCGGGCCCGGGTGCGGGTGAGAGCTGGCGCTACCTGGCCCCGCTCTCCGCGAACGGCCGGCTCTACACCTTCGCGGACAACGGCGTCGTCACCGCGAAGTCGGCCGGTGCGGCGCTCTGGACCTACCGGCTGCCGTTCCTGCTGGACGCCCGCAGTCGCCCGCTGGTGGCGGGCGGGCTCCTGCTGGTCCCCGGACCGCTGGACGGTGGCGTGGTCGCCCTCGACGCCGCCACCGGCGCCCTGCGCTGGATCTTCCAGGACGGCGAGCCGGGCGTGGACGTCTGGTCGGCGACCACCGACGGCAACCGCCTCTACCTCGGCCACGACCGGGTGCTGCACGCCATCGACCCGGCCGGCGCTCAGACCTGACGTATCGTCAGGAACTCGCGCAGTCCGGCCGTCGCCGCCGCCTCGCTCATCGGGTTCGGCACGGCCTTCATCAGGCGGGCCGCCACCGGGTCGAGCAGCCCGGAAATCCCGTGGTCCAGGGCGAACTTGAGGTACCGGACGGCGTCCAGCGCGTTGCCCGCGCCGCTCGGTGAGTCGTCCACACTCAGCCGCAGGTCCACCTCGACCGGGGTGCCGCCGAAGCCCTCGCCCTCGACCCGGATCATCGCGAGCTTGCGGTCGGCCAGGAACGGGATGTAGTCGGCGCCCACGTGCACGCTCTCGGCCGGCAGCAGGGTGCTGCCGTCGGCGCCGCGCAGGCCGCTGGCCTTGGAGTCCTTCTTGGTCCGCATCCGCTCGGCGTCCTGAAGGTTGACGAAGTCCATGTTGCCGCCGGCCAGCAGCTGGTAGGTGTTCCGCAGCCGGACGCCGTTGGCCGCCAGCAGCTCCACCAGGGCGCGGTGCACCAGGGTGGCGCCGAACTGGCTCTTCAGGTCGTCCCCGAGCAGCGGCAGCCCCGCCGCCGTGAACCGCTCGACCCAGTCCGGCGAGCGCGCGATCACCGACGGGAGGCAGTTGACGAACGCGCAGCCCGCCAGCAGCGCTGCCTCGGCGTAGCGTTCGGAGGCCTGCTGGCTGCCGGCCGGGACGAAGTTCACCAGCACCTGGGTGTCCGTCAGCCTCAGGTGCTCGGCGATGGATTCGACATCGGCCGTACCGCGCGCGGTGATCCGCTGCCCGGTGCCCCGGCCGACGCCGTCGCTCAGGATGCCTTCGACCACCGGCACGTCCAGCGTGGGGACTTCGGCGAACCGGGTCGAGTTGTTGGGCTCGACCCAGATCGCCTGCGCCAGATCCAGGCCGATCTTCGCGGCGTCCACGTCGAAGGCGGCGGTGAACCGGAGGTCGGCGATGGCGTATCCGGCGCAGACCGGGTTGGTCAGGCCGGGCGCGTCGGGGGTGGCGGTGTAGTGGGCGACGCCCTGGACCATGGAGGAGACGCAGTTGCCGACACCGACCACGCCTACGTTGACTGTTGACACCGAGGGTCGCTCCTTAGCGGGTGAAGAGGGAATCGGGCAGCCGGCCGGACCGCGCCGGTCAGGCCGGGTCCACCCAGTCACCGGAGGGGATCGGCGCGGGCCGTGCGCGCAGCCGGGCGGAGAGCTCCGGGCCCGCCAGGTACACCCAGGCCGCTACCCGCTCCCCATGGGCGGTGACGATGACCGGCCGCCGCAGCCGCACGTAGTACCCCGTGCCGTCCGGGCGGCAGCCCTCCAGCTCGTCCAGCGCGGTCAGCACCCGGGCGAAGTCGGCCGGTCGTACGGTGATCAGCTCACCGCGCACCCGCCGCCCGGGATCGGGGTCGGCCACCGCGTACGGGTATCCGGGCCCTTGGTGCAGCACGGCGCCGGCCAGCACGGCGGGCTCGATCCGCGTGCAGTGGCCACCGAGGTAGTGGGTGTGGTTGCGCTGCCCGGAGCGCAGCGTGCCGTAGACGAACAGCGGCAGTACGGGGTCGGCCACGGCCCTCCTCGTTCTCCTCGGCGGGTGCGCGCGGCCCGGGTGGGGCGCGCACCCCGATTCTTGCCGGTGCCCGCCCGGCCGGGACAGCCCGCCCCCGGCCGGGCGGGCACCGGGGAGGGTGGGCGGCCCGGGGTGGCCCGCCGTACCGTGGGGGAGGGGGCCGCTAGCGAATGGAGTCCGTGATGCCTGGATCCGTCACGATCGGCCATATCGAGGCCGCCGCCATCGTTGATCACACCGATGCCCAGCGGCTCTCCGTGCTGCTGGACGAGCTGGGGCACCTGCTGGCCGTGGCGGGTCCCAACCGGTTGACCGACGAGCAGGTCAGCGCGCTCTGCGAGGAGCCGGGCGCCGACCGCGACGAACTCGCCCGCTGGTGCCGGGGCCTGGCCGCCCAACTGCACCATCAGCACGATCCGCACTCGCACCACTAGCGCCGGTCCCAGCACCGGTCCCTGCGGCACCGCCCCGGCCGCCCGGTAGCGGTGCCGGCCGCCGGCGGCCCGTGCTCCCGCTTCCTCGCGGCCGGGGGTACCGGGTCGCCGGCCCCCAACCTCCTTGGCAGCCAAGGCGGTCGGCACCCTTGACAGTGATCGTCGGCCCGTGAGTACATGCCAACCGTGCCGATACCCTCAGCCGCTTCCGCCTCCCGACGGCGCCCGTTCGCCCGTGCCGTCCCCGCCCTGGTCCTCGCGGTGGCCGCCGCGCTCTGCCTCCCGACCGCCGCCACCGCTGCCACCGCGACCGCCACGACGGCTGCCGCCCCGGCGGCCGCGCCCCGGGCTGCCGCTGCCGCCGCCCCGGCCACGTCCGGCGCGTCCGCGCCCACCGGACGGGTCGAGGCGAACTACGGCAACCCCGTCACCGCGCTGCCGCCGATCAGTCGTCCGGACACCGCGCACTGCACGGTCACCGCGATGCAGCACGACTTCGCCAACAGCTACGGCCAGCCCTTCACCGGCACCCTGACGCCGCCGGCCGCCTGCCCGGGGCCGTGGAACAAGGTGGTGCTGGACTGGTCGGGCAGCGTCGCGGGCCGCCAGTACGACCGGCTGGCCGGCGTCTGGATCGGCGGCGCCGAGGTGTTGCGCACCAGCACGCCCGAGCCCGACGCGGCCGGCATCAGCTGGCACGTCGACCAGGACCTGAGCAGCTTCATCCCGCTGCTGCGCACCCCGCAGCCGGTGGTCGTGGACCTGGGCAACCTGGTCAACTCCACCTACACCGGCGTCTACCACATGACGATGACGGTCACCTACTACCAGGCCGACCGGCACAACCCGCCGGCCGCCACCGCGGACCAGGTGCTCCCCGTCTCGCAGTCCAGCACCGCGGCCGGCTGGTGGACCCTGACGAAGGGTCAGACCGCGACCTCGACGCTGAGCTTCCCGCGCAACCTCACCGGCGCCCACCTGCAGCTCTACGCCCGGGGCGGCGGCTGCGAGGAGTTCTGGTACTCCAACGTGCCCGACGACTACGCCGCCGCCCACCCCGACTACGGGCTCTGCGGCGGCGGCACCTACCGCGAGGTGCAGGTGCTGGTCGACGGCCGGCTCGCCGGGGTGGTCCAGCCGTTCCCGGTCATCTACACCGGGGGGATCAGCCCGCTGATGTGGCGGCCGATCCCGAGCATCGACGCGTTCCGCACCCAGCCGTACGACGTCGACCTCACGCCGTTCGCCGGCACCCTGACCGACGGCAAGCCGCACACCGTCACGATCGTGCCGCCGGCCGGGATCAGCGACGGCTGGACGGTGGACGGCAGCCTCTTCCTGACCACCGACCCGCTGCGCGCGCGGACGAGCGGCGCCGTCACCGCCGACACCATCACCGCCGCGCCGCAGGTGGCCACCACCGAGACCGCCCAGGCCGACGGCAGCGAGCTGATCACCGCGAGCACCGGACGGGACTGGACGGTGGCCGGCTACCTGGACACCTCGCGCGGCCGGATCACCACCCGGGTCGATCAGCACGTCGAGTACCGCAACAGCGACACCCTCTCCGACCAGGGCCAGAACCAGGTCACCACGCAGCGCGACAGCGGCTGGACGCTGACCAGCACCGACGGCGGCCACGGCCGGCCCGAGCAGCTGCGCAGCAGCTGGTCGTATCCGATCGACGCGACCAGCACCTACACCCCGGGCGCCGATGCCGACAGCTACCTGGCGAGCGGTCAGGTGACGGTGGCCCGGCAGCTGGTGGACCAGACCCGCCACGGCCAGGGGAGCTGGCACGAGCAGTCGAGCGTCGACGACCGGCTCACCGCCAAGGGCGTGCTGCAGCGGCAGTCCGGCACCATGGTGCAGGCCGACGGCAGCGACGACGAGCACTACGTGGGCCGCACCGCCGACGGCGGCTGCTACGACCACGAGCTGGCGGCCGACCACGGCTACCTCACGCTGGACCGGCTGCGCAGCTGCCACTGAGCGGCTTCTCCCGGCTGATGGCCGACGGGCGGGTGGCCCTGCGCGAGGATTCGTGGCGCGGGGCCACCCGCCCGGCTCGGCGGTTGAATCGATAAATCCATCCGGTGTCGGCGTAGCCGTTCGGAGATATGCCGCCCGGGTCTTCGTCGCGGCATTCCGGTGCCGCGTCCGGTGGATTTTCCCAAGGTCCCGTCGGGTGCCGCCGGGCTGCCCCGAAGTGCGGCGGGCCCGCCGTCCGCCACCTCGGGGCCGCCCGGAGTGTCCCGCGATGTACCGGATTCCGGACTCCGGTGGAGCGGTACCGGGAGAACCTCCACCGACTCGACTGTTCAATCGTGAACGCACCCTCGCGAGCGGTGAGATCTCTGTCACATCAACGCGCGTGGAGTTTTTCGGTCAACTGACGGTGATACATCTGTGACCTGCGGAAACTCGCTCTGGCGGGAGTGCTGCTTGGATGATCCACCAAGTCCATCGAGTGAGTTGATCTTGTTCTCCGATGTGTTCTGCGCTTCACTCATGCGGGTGTCAGCGGCGGAACGGGGTGCGGCCGTCTGTCTGAGAGTGCAACCAGGACCGGTGCGGGCCTTGGGTGCTTGAGGTCTGACGAGATTGTGAGCACCGTTGCGTAAGAGGACCGCGCGTCAGCAACCCGCGCAGCGCCGCCGCTTGGGAGCGGTGGCGGGCCGACGGCTCCCACGCCGCCTTCTCGGGTCGTTGATCGCCCTGCCGGGTCTGACCACGCTCACCGGCTGCGGTGCCGCGCACGGCAGCGGCGGCAGTGAGCTCTGGGTGGCCGGTGGCGCGGCGGCCGTGGTGCTGGTCTCCGGCACCGCCGTGGTGGTCCGGCGGGTCACCGCCGGTCCGTTGGAGAAGGCCCGCGACCTGGCCACCCGCAATCTGGCCGCGCTGCTCGACGAGCGCGGCGGCCTGCTGGAGGAGCGCGCCCGGCTGATCGCCGAACGCGACGCCCAGGGCGGCCAACTGCAGGCCCTGTCCGCCGAGCAGCGGGCCCTGCTCCAGGAGCGCGAGGAACTCCAGCGGCAGCAGCGGGAACTGACCGCCCAGTGGCAGCAGGCGACGACCGCCAACGGTGAGTCGGCCGGGCGGCTGGAAGAGCTGCTGCGCGAGTGCGAGCTGCTGCTGGCCGAGCGGGACAGCCTGACCAAGGAGCGCGACGAGCTGCAGGGCAGCGTGGACGCCACCTTCGTCAACCTCGCGATGCGCACCCTGACCCTGGTGGAGCGTCAGCTGGTGCTGATCGAGGCACTGGAGGGCCGGGAAGCCGACGCGGCCCAGCTGGAGAACCTCTTCCGGCTCGACCACCTGGCCACCCGGATGCGCCGCAACAGCGAGAACATGCTGCTGCTGGCCGGTCTGGAGAACAGCTCGCGCAGCCGCAAGACGGTCGCCCTGCTCGACGTGGTCCGGGCCGCCATCTCCGAGATCGAACGCTACGAGCGGGTCAAGCCCGGCTTCCTGGCGGCGGTCCGGCTCACCGGCGCGGTCGCCGACGACACCAGCCACCTGCTGGCCGAACTCCTGGAGAACGCCACCGCGTTCTCCCCGCCGCAGGAGCAGGTCGAGGTGGGCGGCTGGCTGCTGGACAACGGCGAGCTGATGCTCTCGGTCAGCGACCGGGGGATCGGGCTGCCGGCCGAGCGGCTGCGCGCGCTCAACGAGCAGCTGGCCGAGCCGCTGCCGGCCGGCCGGGCCGAGCGGCGCGACGCGCTGCTCGCGGGAGCGCTGACCGGGCGCAGCATGGGGCTCTTCGTGGTGGCCCGGCTGGCCCGCCGGCACGGCATCCGGGTCCAGCTGCGGGAGAACGGGCAGGGCGGCGGGATCAGCGCGATGGTGGTGCTGCCGCGTGAGGCGCTGCACCAGGACGGCCTGAGCACGGTCGACCTGGACGATCAGCGGCGGGCCGAGCGCAGTGCTGCGGCCGGTGCCGAACAAGCCAGGCTGGCAGCGGAGTTCGCGGCTGCCGAGCGGACCGCGGCGCAGGCCGCGGCGCAGGCGGCGGCTCGGGCCGCCGCCCCGTCGGCGGTGCCGGCCCAGCGCCTGGCGGCCGCCGCCGACGGCGGCTCGCCGGACGCGGGCCTGCCCGCGCTGCCACGCCGCCGACCGGCGCACGCGGCCCCGGGCGGATCGGTCGAGGGCGGCGCCGACACGGCGGCCGCGCCCGCGCTGCCGTCTTCGGCGGTGCCGCCCACCGAGACCGCCACGGACGGCGTTCCCACGGCGCGGGCCGTGCCCGCCGAAGCCGCCCCGGCCGCCGACGCGTCCGACTCATCGCTCGACAGCCCCACCCGGCAGCTGAACATCAGCCAGCTCGGCAAGGGCCGACCGGCGGGCCCCGTCCCGCCGCAGGACGGCGAGACCACCTCGCTCGGTCTCCCGAAGCGGGTGCCCAGGGCCGGCGGTCTGCCGGGCACCGGCGAGCTGCCGACCTCCGGGCTGCGCCGGGTCGCCGCCGAGCCGACGGGCGCCTCGGCGGCCGAGAGCGGCCCGGGCGCTGCGGGTGCGGCGGGTGCGGTGAGCGCCGCGGGTGCTGGTGCTGCTGGTGCCGGCGCTGGTGCGGCGACCACCGAGGCCGCTCCGGGCACCGGCGTGCCGCCCGGCCCGCACCGTTCCCGTACCTCCGCCGAGGAGCTGCGCCGCAGACTCGGTGGCTTCCAGAGCGGGCTGCGCCAAGCGGCTCGCGAGTCCGCCGCCGAGGAACAGGACCGATGAGCGACCACGACCACCGGAACACCCCGGCCACCGCAACCGCCGCGCCCGGCCCGGGTTTCGTGCCCGTTCAGCCGGTCAGTCAGGGCGCGATGAACGTCCGCTGGCTGCTGGGCGACTTCCTCGGCCTGGTCGCCGGGGTCGAGGAGGCCGTCGTGGTCTCCTCCGACGGGCTGCTGCTCGCCGACTCGCAACAGGGCCGGCGATCGGACCAACTCTCGGCCATCGTCTCGGCGTTGACCAGTCTGGCGCAGGGCCTGGCGCGCGCCATCGAGTTCGGCGGGGTCAAGCAGACCATGGTGACCATGGACGAGGGCCACCTGGTGGTGATGGCCATCAGCGACGGGTCCTGCCTCGGCGTCTTCGCCGCGCTCAGCTGTGATCTGGGCGTCCTGGCCTACCAGATGGCGCTGCTCGTCGAGCGCGCCGGACACGCGCTGACGCCGCAGGTGCGCAGCGAACTGCACCGGGCGATGGCCGTCCGATGAGCCCGGAATCGAGCCCGGAGGAGATGAGAAGCATGCCCGGCACCGCCCGAAGCGGTAACGGCACCAGCGGTGGTGGCGTCGGCCTTGGCCGGCGCACCGACACCGTCCGTGCGGGGCAAGGGCGTTCGTCCCGGGTGCGGCCGTACGCGATCACCCGCGGCCGGACCCGGTTCGGACGGGTGCTGCTGGTCGAGACCTTGGTGTCGGCGCTCAACCGCCCGGCCGATCCGGGTGACCGCGCGCTGCCCGAGCTGGCCGCGATCTGTGAGGTGTGCCGGGGGCAGATGCGCTCGATCGCCGAGATCTCGGCGCTGCTGCGGATGCCGCTGGGTGTGGTGAAGGTGCTGGTCAGCGACCTTGCTGACCAGGGGAGGATACGGGTGCACGGCGCGGACGTGGCCGACGGCACCGACTTGGACGGCGCCACCGAGGTCCCGGCGTCCAAGCGGGTTCTGTTGGAGAGGGTGCTGGGTGGACTTCGCAAGCTCTGAGTTCGGCGGCTCCGGTGGTGCCGGGCGGGTGCCTCCCGGTGTCCCGCTGGTGGCCGGCAACGCGACCTCCACCAAGATCGTGGTGGCGGGCGGCTTCGGGGTCGGCAAGACCACCTTCGTCCGCTCGGTCTCCGAGATCCCGCCGCTCACCACCGAGGCGGTGATGACCGAGGCGAGCGTCGGCGTGGACGACATCGCGGCCGTCCCGGCCAAGTCCTCCACCACCGTGGCGATGGACTTCGGCCGGATCAGTCTCGAATCGGACCTGGTGCTCTACCTGTTCGGCACCCCCGGGCAGGGCCGGTTCTGGTTCATGTGGGACGACCTGGTGCGCGGCGCGGTCGGTGCGGTGGTCCTCGCGGACACCCGCCGGCTGGCCGACTCCTTCCCCGCGCTGGACTACTTCGAGGGCAGCGGGCTGCCGTTCGTGGTGGCGGTCAACCAGTTCGACGACGCCCCGGTCTACTCGCCCGAGGCGGTGCGCGACTCGTTGGCGGTGCCGCCTCAGGTGCCGGTGCTGATCTGCGACGCGCGGGAACGGTCCTCCGTGGTCGCGGTGTTGACCGCGCTGGTGCTGCACGCGCTGGCCGCCGAGTCGGTCGGCGCCGGCACCTTCGCCTGACTCACCGTCAGTTCACCCTCCCCAACAGGCCGGTCACCGGGCCGGTCGGCCGACCGGTCGCCGCGCTGGTCACCAAGCAAGAAGGCAGGCAGCGATGCGCAAGATTCTGATCGTCGGGGCCGGGCAGGCGGGGCTCCAGCTCGCGCTGGGTCTCCAGTCCCACGGTTACGACGTGACGGTGATGACCAACCGCACCGCCGACGAGGTGCGCGACGGGCGGGTGCTCTCCACCCAGTGCATGTTCGACACCTCGCTGGGCCACGAGCGCGAGCTGGGCATCAACTTCTGGGAGGCCGAGGCACCCAAGGTCGAGGGGCTCGGCGTCTCGGTGACCGGCCCGGACTCCAGCAGAGTGATCGACTGGGTGGGCCGGCTGGACGGCTACGCCCAGTCGGTCGACCAGCGGCTCAAGATGGCCGGCTGGCTGGAGACCTTCGCCCAGCGCGGCGGCCAGGTGGTCGTGCACGGCGTGGCCGTCTCCGACCTGGACTACTTCGCCCGCACCTACGACCTGGTGCTGGTCGCGGCCGGCAAGGGCGAGCTGGTCTCGATGTTCGGCCGCGACGCGAGCCGGTCGCCGTACGAGACCCCGCAGCGCGCGCTCGCCGTCTCCTACGTGCACGGCCTCGCCCCGCGTCCCGAGCACGACTTCCGGGCCGTGCGGTGCAACCTGGTCCCCGGCGTCGGCGAGCTCTTCGTGATCCCCGCGCTGACCGTCTCGGGTGACTGCGACATCCTCTTCTGGGAGGGGATCCCCGGCGGTCCGCTCGACGTCTTCGGCGGAGTGAAGGAGCCGGCCGAGCACCTGCGGCTCACTCTGGACCTGATGAAGACCTTCACCCCGTGGGAGTACGACCGCACCAGCGGCGGAGTCGAACTCACCGACGCCGGTGCCACGCTGGCCGGCCGGTACGCCCCGGTGGTGCGCCGACCGGTCGGTGAACTGCCGAGCGGTGGGCTGGTGCTGGGCGTCGCGGACGTGGTGGTGGCGAACGACCCGATCACCGGCCAGGGTTCGAACAACGCCGCCAAGTGTGCCGCCGTCTACTTGCAGGCGATCCTGGACCACGGGGAGCAGCCCTTCGACCGCGAGTTCATGGAGTCCGCCTTCGACCGCTACTGGGAGGATGCCCAGCACGTCACCAAGTGGACCAACACCATGCTCGCCCCGCCGCCGGAGCACGTGCTCAACCTGATCGGTGCCGCCGGCCAGCTGCCGCCGGTCGCCCACCGGTTCGCCAACGGCTTCAACAACCCGGCGGACTTCGAGAACTGGTTCTACGACCCGGAGAAGGCGAACGCCTACCTCGCCTCGGTCGCGCCGCAGGGCTGACCCTGGCCCTGTTCCTGGCCCTGTCCCGCGCTCGGCGCCGTCCGTTCGCCCCGTCCCGGCTGGTCCGGTCGACGGGGCGGGGGCGGCGCCGCTGGGTGTCCCCAAGATCCGCTAGAGTCCGGGCACGATCGAACGGCTGCGCGGGCAGCGGCGGCACGGCAGCGGCAGGGGAACGAGCGCGACCATGGTGGACATATCGGGACAGGCTGCGCAGGGGGAGCCGCAGGACGCCGCGCCTGCGGAGACGGTGGAGGACGCTCCCCGGGTCGATCCCTGGGCGCCGCCGGTGGACGGTGCCGCCAAGGCCTCGGTCCCGCCCGCCGGACTCTGGGCGCAGCCCGGAGCCCACCCGTTCCATCCGCAGCGGCCCGGACCGTACGACGCGCCGCCCCGGCTCCCGGGCGTCAACGGCCTCGCCATCACCTCCCTGGTCACCGGTCTGACCTGCTGCCTCTGGCCGGCCGCACTCGGCTTCGGGGTCGCCGCGCTGGTCCAGCTCGGCCGCCGTCGCCAGCGCGGCCGTGGGCTGGCCGTCGCGGGCGTGGTGCTCGGCGTGCTGGGACTGCTGGCGAGCGTGCTCGTGGGGGTGGGCGCGGTCGTCGGCTTCCGGGAGGCGCGGGCGATCTCCGCCACGGTCGGGGCGGCGCCGGGCAGCGGCCCCTTCGGTCTGCGGCCGGGCGACTGCTTCACCGAGCGGACCGTCCCGGGCGGCACCCAGCGGGTGCTGACCAGTTGCGCGGCCCCGCACTACGGCGAGGTGATGTCCACGGTGACGCTCTCCGACGACCACTTCCCGGGGGCACCGGAGGTCTCGAACCAGGCCTCCGCCGTGTGCGGGAGTGCCGAACTCTCCTACATCCTCGACCCGTGGGCGCGATCCGCCACGGTCGGCGTCCAGTACATCTACCCGAACACCCAGGCCCACTGGGACAGCACCGGTCACGCGGTGCTCTGCTTCCTGCACGACAGCACGCCGGGCGGCGGCAGCGGCTCGCTGCGTCGTGACGCGACCAATCTGACGGGCGACCAGCAGGCGTTCCTGCAGGCCGTCACCGAGTTGGACGCCGCGCAGGCGGCGAAGCCCGCCGGTGACCTGGCCGACCACAGCGACAGGGCGCACTGGTGGATCCAGCGGACCGCCGTCGGGATGTCGCAGGCCGAAACCGCGCTCGGTGGGGGCAACTGGCCTGACGACGCCAAGGACCAGGTGGCCATGATGATCACCGAACTCCAGCGGGACCAGCCGGCCTGGCAGGCGGCCGGGCAGGACGGCTCCACCTCGATCGACGACTTGGCTTCTCAACTCGCGGGCCAGGATCCGACGTTGGACGAGAGTGTGGCCCGCAGGGCGCTCTCCCTGGCCGCCCAGCCACCGGCGCCGGTGCCCACCGATCCGCAGCCCGGTACTGCCGACCCCTCACCCGCCGTCGTGTGAGGCGGGCCCGACTGCCCCGGGGTGTCGCGGTGTTACGCTCCCCGGGTTTGCTCGGGCGGCGCTGCGCTCGGGAAAGATACGAGGTCAAGGGGGCTGGAGTGATTGGGAGTTCGGAGCGGTTCGAGATCCGGCGGCGCTGGTCCGGCGACCTGCCCGGCTGCGTGAGCGCGCTCGCCGAGGTGCACCGGGTCGACGGCTATCCGGTGGCCTGGCCCCGCGACCCGGCCCGCTGGCTGGTCGAGTCCGACCAACTGGCCTGCTGGGTGGCGGTTTCCGCCGCTACCGGTGAGGTGGTCGGGCACGCCGGGCTCTGTCGCGGCCCGGGCTCCTCGGCGGCCGGGGTCTGGGCGGCGCGCGGCGAAGGCCGGGTGGCGGACGCGGCCGGTGCGGTGAGCCGGCTGTACGTGGCTCCGCCCGCGCGCGGGCACGGGCTCGGTGCCCGGCTGCTGGACGTGGTGGCGGCGCAGGCGCGGGCCTGGGACCTGCACCCGGTGCTGGACGTGGTGACCGAGAACACGGCGGCCGTCGAGCTCTACCACCGGCGGGGCTGGGAGCTGCTGCTGACGACGGATCAGATCTGGCCCAACGGTATGACGGTGGCCGTGCACTGCTTCGCGGCGGCGTAGAGCGGCAGGCCCCGGTGCGGTGCGGCCGGTAATCGGCTCTCGCGCCCGACCCGGTCCTGCTACCTTCGGGCGATGAACGATGATCTTGGAACTCGCCTGCCCGTGACCGCCGACGACGTCGAGGCGGCCGTCGCCCTCTCGCTGCGGACCCTGGACGGTGCGCTGGGTGCCGACTGGTCCGTGGCGGCGGGGGAGTTGGACTGGGACTGCTGGGAGGCGCTGGAGCACACCGCCGACGGCCTGTGGGCGTACGCGGCCCAAATCGCCTCGCGGCGGACGCCGTTGGACCGCTATGTGGCGCTGCGCTGGCACCGGGAGCGGCCGGGCGGGCCGGCCAACGCGGTGTTCGGGCAGCGCGAGGAGGGGCCCGCCGCGCTGCTGGAACTGCTGGAGGCCGGCGGTGCGCTGCTGGCCGCGATGGTCCGCACGGCCGATCCGCAGGTGCGCGCCTTCCACTCGTACGGGGTGGCCGACCCGGAGGGCTTCGCCGCGATGGGCGTGGTGGAGACCCTGGTGCACACCGAGGACCTGGTGCGCGGCCTCGGCCTGAACTGGGCGCCGCCGGGGGCGCTGTGCGAGCGGGTGCTGGCACGGCTCTTCCCCGAGGTGGCCGGTGCGGCCGTGGCGGCCGGCGACCCGTGGACCACGTTGCTCTGGGCGACCGGCCGTGCTGAGTCGGCCGAGCGGCCGCGTCGTGTCTTCGAGCGGTGGCACAGCGCACCGCTCGCCTGACGGCGGCCGGGTGCGGGTGCGGGCGGCTGAAAGTTGCCTCTGGACAGATAGCTCTTACTAAGAGCTAAAATTATCGTATGCCTGCAACCGACCCGGACTCCGGACCTCCGGACCCTGGACTCACCGACGAGTTCTCCACCGTGCTCGTCGGCATCACCCGACTGGTGCGCCGCCGCCTGCGCCAGGAGCTCACCGTGCCGCGCCTGCGCGGCGCCCAGGTGGAGCTGCTGCGCCTGGTGGCGGCCAACCCCGGGCTCCGGGTGTCGGCCGCCGCCAAGGAGCTGTGCCTGGCGGGCAACTCGGTGTCCACCCTGGTCAACCAACTGGTCGCGGAGGGCCTGCTGCTCCGCGAGGTGGACCCGGCCGACCGCCGCGCCGCACTGCTGCGGGTGACGCCGGCCGCCGCCGAGCGGCTGGACAGCTGGTCGGCCAAGCGCAAGGCGCTGGTCGGTGAGCTGCTCGCCGAACTCCCCGCCGGGGACCGCGAGGCGCTGGCCGCCGCGCTGCCCGCGATGCGCCGGCTGGCCGCCGGGCTGCAGGGCTGGGACGGCCAGGCCGACACTGGGACCGGGGGCGCCGACGAGGGCGCCGGCGGGGACGACGACACGGGCGATGACGAGGATGAGGAGGGGATGACCAATGACGGACCGTGACCTGGACGGTGACCGCAGCCGTGAGGACACAGGCAGTGGCCCGGCGGCGGGCTCGGCCGAGGCAGTGGTCTGCCGGGGCCTGGAGTACTCCTTCGGCAAGCCCCGGGCCGGTGCGGCCCGCACGAAGGCCGTCGACGGTGTGGACCTGGAGGTGCGCACCGGCGAGGTGTTCGGCCTGCTCGGTCCCAACGGCGCCGGCAAGACCACGACGATCCGCGCCATCACCACCCTGCTGCCGGTCCCGGCGGGCATGGTCAAGGTGTTCGGCAACGACACGGCCCGCCGCAAGATGGACGTCCGGCGGCTGCTCGGCTACGTGCCCCAGCAGCTCTCGGCCGACGCGGGGCTGACCGGCCGGGAGAACGTCGCGCTCTTCGCGCGGGTCTTCGACGTGCCGGGCGCCGAGCGGGCCGCCCGGGTCGCCCAGGCGATCGAGGCGGTCGACCTGACCGAGGCCGCCGACCGGCTGGTCGGCACCTACTCGGGCGGCATGGTGCGGCGCCTGGAGCTGGCGCAGGCGCTGGTCAGCGCGCCCCGGCTGCTGGTGCTGGACGAGCCGACCATCGGCCTGGACCCGATCGCCCGGACCAGCGTCTGGGAGTGCATCGACGCGGTCCGCGCGGCCACCGGCATGACGGTGCTGGTCACCACCCACTACATGGACGAGGCCGACCAGTACTGCCACCGGGTGGGCCTGATGGACCGCGGCAAGATCCGCGCCCTGGGCACCCCCGAGGAGCTCAAGAACCAGGTCCGCGAGCAGGACCCGGAGCTGGCACACCCCACTCTGGACGACGTGTTCCGCCACTTCGCGGGGCGCAACCTCGGCCACGGCCAGGAAGGAGACTTCAGCGATGTCCGCCGTACCCGCCGCACCGCTTCCCGCGTCGGCTGAGCAGGCGCCGGCGGCAGGCGGCGTCCGCCGCCCCGACCTCGGTCTGCTGCTGGTCCCGCCGCGAGCCAGGACCGGCTGGCGCCTGGTGCCGGCCCGCGTGCTCGCGATGTGCGCCGTCGAGCTGCAGAAGCTGCGGCACGACCGCACCGAGCTCTACACCCGGGCCGTCCAACCCGCCCTCTGGCTGCTGATCTTCGGTGAGACCTTCACCAAGCTGCACTCCATACCGACCGGCAACATCCCCTACCTCGACTACCTGGCGCCGGGGATCATCGCGCAGTCCGCGATGTTCATCGCGATCTTCTACGGCATCATGATCATCTGGGAGCGCGACTCCGGGGTGCTCACCAAGCTGCTGGTCACCCCGACCCCGCGGGCCGCGCTGGTCACCGGCAAGGCCTTCGCGGCCGGACTGAAGGCGGTGATCCAGGCGGTCGTGGTGATCGTGATCGCCGCGCTGCTGGGCGTCGCGCTGACCTGGAACCCGCTGCGGCTGCTCGGGGTGGCGGTGGTGGTGCTGCTCGGGTCGGCGTTCTTCTCCTGCCTCTCGATGACCATCGCCGGGATCGTGCTCACCCGCGACCGCCTGATGGGCATCGGCCAGGCCATCACCATGCCGCTCTTCTTCGGCTCCAACGCCCTCTACCCGGTGGCCCTGATGCCGGGCTGGCTGCAGGCGATCAGCAAGGCCAACCCGCTGAGCTACCAAGTCGACGCGCTGCGCGGCCTGTTGATCGGCACGCACGCCCATCTGCCGCTCGACTTCGGGGTGCTGGCACTGGCCACGGTGCTGGGCATCACGGCGGCCTCCTCCCTGCTGGGGCGGTTGGCGAAGTAGTCGAGCAACAACTCCCGCCACGGGAGTAACCTGTTGACCCGCTGACCGAGCGTCAGCGACTGATGACGGGGTGGCCGCTGAGCAGCAGTGGCCACCCCGTCACCGTTTCCGTTCAGGCCTCCTCGTCGCCCCGCCGCTCGTACAGCGTCAGCCCCACGGCGGCGGCGCAGGCCGCCACCCCGAGCACCGCCAGCAGCCGCGCCGCCTGCGAGCTCGCGGTCGGTGCCACGGCGGCCAGCAGCACCAGGGCCGCGGCCGCGTAGGCGCCGGCCACCGTGGCCCGGCCCGGCGGCCGGTGGAGCTGGTCGTAGGTGTCCGCGTGCAGCAGGTAGCTCAGCAGCAGCGCGGTGACCGCGACGGCCGCCCAGGGCCGCTGCGGCCCGACGGCGGTGAGCAGGACGGCGACCACGGCCAGCACCGTGTTGCGGTGCCGGGCCAGCTGCTGGTGCAGCCGGCCGCCGGGGTGCTTCGCCCGGTCCACGCTCGGCGCGGCCCACCAGGCGAAACCGGCGGCGACCACCGCGAGCGCCACGTTCGGGCCCACCGAGTGCCGGTTCACCGGGTCGGCCGCCGCGACCGCGAGTGCCACACCCAGGCAGCGGGCGGGCAGCTGCCGTACCGACAGTCGGGCGGCCCGGGTCACCTTCGCCCCGTCCACCTTCGCCCCACCCACCGTTGCCCCGTCCACTGTTGCCTCGCTCACCGTTGCCTCCCCTGGATCCGACCGCGCAGCAGTGGGGCGAGCGCCAGGTCCAGCGCTTCGCCGGCCGTGTGGGCGACCACCGGGATGCCCCGGTTGCGCAGCGCGAAGCGCATCGCGTCCCGGTCGATCCGCCACAGCCGCAGCGCCGACGCGTCCACCTCGTCGCCCGGTTCGACCTGCGGGTCGCCGGTCGGGATCTCCACCACGACCAGCGGATTGCCCCGGTCGGCGAGGTCGCCCAGCACGTCCAGCATCCGCTGGTCGGCCAGCGGCGTGAAGGCGTAGACCAGAGCGCCGGGCGGCAGTGCGGGCGGCGGCAGCCGGTTCAGCTCGGGGGTGCGGTAGCCGAGGTCCTTGCGCACGTCGAGCACGCTCTGCACGATCCGGTAGAAGTGCGGCTCGCCGGTGCCGGCCCGCAGCCAGCGGGTGGTGCCGCCGACCGAGACCAGGCCGATCCGGTCGTGCGTGCGCAGGTAGGCGCGGGTCAGGCCGGCGGCGGCCCGCAGCGACTCGTCCAGCGTGGAGACGCCGGTGGCCGGATCGCGGAAGTCGCCCAGCGCGTCGAGCAGCAGCACCGTGTCGACCGCCCGCTCGGCGCTGAACTGGTTGAGCTGGATGCTGCCGCGCCGGGTGGTGGACGGCCAGTGGATCCGCCGCTGCCGCTCGCCCCAGACGTGCGGGCGCACCCCGTTGACCTCCACGCCCTCGCCGTGCTGCCGGGTGGTGTGCTCGCCCAGCCGTTCCGGCAGCCGGACCGGGATCGGGGTCAGCCGGGCGCCGCCGGGCACCGGGAAGACCTCGATCTCGCCCAGCTCCACCCGCACGGTGCGGCGGGTCAGGTGGCCGGCGTCGTACACGTCCAGGTCGACCTGGCCGATCGTCCAGCGCCCCCACCGGGTCGCGGTCAGCGTCAGCTCCACGGTGTCCAGGCTGATCCGCTCGGCGGTCAGTTCGAGCCCGGGGCCGAGCGCCGGCGCCGGGTCGAGCAGTCCGGCCGCGCCGTCGTGGCGCACCCGGATCCGGGCGGTCAGCTGCTCGCCCTCGAAGCAGCGGCGGGTCGAGAGGTGGGCCTCGGCGTCGATCCGGGTCGGCCGGGTGCGGCCCGGCGCGGCCAGCGTCAGCAGCACGGCCGGGCCGGCCGCCAGCGCGAGCAGCCAGGCGTGTCCGGTGACCAGCGCGGCGACGACGGCCACGGCGGCGACGGTGAGCAGCCGCAGCGTCCGCTCGCTCGCCCGCCAGCCGGGTGGCGGCGGGGGCGGCGCGGTGCTCGGCCGGAACCCGGCCCAGGCCGATTCCTGACTCCGTGTCAGATCGGTTGCCGGGCTGGTCATGAGCGGGCGGCCGTGGCGTCCGCGAGGCTGCCGGCGGCCTTGTCCGGCACCGTCTGCGGGGTCGGCACCTGGGCCACCAGGCCGGCCAGCACGTCGTCCGCCTCCACCTGGCGCACCCACAACTCCGGCTTCAGGGTGACCCGGTGCGCCAGCGCGGGCACCGCCACCGCCTTGACGTCCTCCGGGGTGAGGAAGTCACGGCCAGCCAACGCCGCCTTGGCGCGGGCGAGTTGGACCAGGGCCAGGCCGCCGCGCGGCGAGGCGCCGACCTGGATCTGCGGGTGCGAGCGGGTCGCGGTGATCAGCGCGATGATGTACTCCACCAGGTCGTCGGAGACCTCCACCCGCTCCAGCGCGGCCCGCATCGCGAGCACCCGCGCCGGGTCGCTCAGCGGGCGCAGCACCGCCTCGGGGGCCGCCCGGTCGACCCGGGCCCGCAGCATCCGGGCCTCCAGTGCGGGCTCCAGGTAGCCCATCCGCACCCGCAGCAGGAAGCGGTCCAGCTGCGCCTCGGGCAGCGCGTAGGTGCCCTCGTACTCGATCGGGTTCGCGGTGGCGATCACCACGAAGGGGTCGGGCAGTTTGTGCGTGGTGCCGTCGATCGAGACCTGCGACTCGGCCATCGCCTCCAGCAGCGCCGCCTGGGTCTTGGGCGGGGTGCGGTTGATCTCGTCGGCCAGCAGCAGGTGGGTGAAGAGCGGGCCGGGACGGAACACCATCTCGCCGCCGCGCTGGTCGTAGAAGGGGGCGCCGGAGACGTCGGAGGGCAGCAGGTCGGGGGTGAACTGGATGCGGCGGAAGTCCAGCCCCAGGGTGGTGGCGAAGGAGCGGGCCAGCAGCGTCTTGCCGAGGCCGGGCAGGTCCTCGATCAGGATGTGGCCGCCGGCCAGCACACCGAGCATCACCAGCTCCAGCGCTTCGGGCTTGCCGACCACGGCGCGCTCGATCTCCGCCAGCACCTCATGGGCGAGCTGGCCGGCCTGCTGGGGCGTCAGGGTCTCGGTCGTCACAGGGTCCTCACAGGGAAGGGAAGGGTCACAGGGGTGGGAGTGCCAGGGGCGGTCGGCGCCGGGAGGCGCCGGCCGGTGCCGTCGAGCAGGTCAGAGGGTTTCCAGCCGGTCGATCAACACGTTCAGCTCGGCGGGCGACAGGACGTCCTCGGCCCGGGGATGCCGCGGGTCCAGGAACGCCCAGACCTCGGGCCCGACCAGCGCGGCGGCCCGCTCGGGCTCGGTGGCCAGCGAGACGCTGTGCCGCTCGGCGAGCCTGGCGGCGTAGAGGCGGCGCAGCCGGCCACGGAGCGGGTGCGGGAAGTCCTTCACGTCCAGGCCGTTGCGCACGGTGTAGCGCCAGTCGGCCAGGTTCGGGTCCTGGGTGCCCATCAGGCGCTGCCGACGTCGCCAACCGCTGGTCTCGCTGCCGGCGCCGGCCACGTAGCGGGCGGTCAGCAGGGCGGTGGCGGCGAGCAGCGCGGCGGCGGCGCCCAGCCCGGGTACGCCGCCCACCAGGCCCGCCAGCACCAGCGCGATCGGCACCAGCTGGCAGAGCACGACCAGGGTGTGCCGGGTGGAGCCGAGCTTCGGGCCGGTCGCCTCGGCGCCGGTCGTGCGTTCGTCGGCCATCAGGCGCTCATCTCCCTTGAGGTGTCCTGGGCCTCGGTCCGCGCCGAACGTTCGGCGAGTTGGGTGGCGATGGCGTCCAGTGCGGTGCGGGCCTGGTTCAGGTGGGTCTGGTCCATCGGGTGCCGGGAGAACCGGGCTTCCCGGAAGAGTGCGGTGAGGGTGGTGGCGTCGGTGCCGTGCAGGGTGCCGGCGGTGACGGCGCGGTCCAGCAGGTCGGTGGGGCTGTCGGCGACCAGTCGTTCGATGCCGGAGGCGGCCAGCGACTCCTCCATCGCGAGGTAGCAGGCGATCACGGCGGTGCGCGCGTCCTCGCCGCTGAGCAGCGCCTGGCGGGCCGAGGCGACCGCGTCGGCCAGTTCCCGCTCGTCGGTGCGGGTCCGCACGCTGCGGGTCACGGTCGGCACCGGCACCCGGCGCAGCAGCCGCCAGACCACGATGAGGCCGGCCAGTACGGCGAGCACCGCGAGGATCCGGACGGCCGCGGCCAGGTCGCCCATCAGGCCGGTGCCGGAGGTACCGGTGGGCAGTGGGTGCGGCGGAGTCAGGGGCCGTGGCCGCAGGGTCGGCGGGGCAACCGGATACGGCGCCGGCGCCGGCCGCTGGTTGGTGATCCGGTAGAGCCCCAGCAGCACCGCCGGCAGCCCGACGGCCAGCAGCGGCAGCAGGCGCAGGGCCGCGTCGCGCAGGCGTTCGGCGCGTGGCGGCAGGTCGATCAGGTGGCGGACCTGCCGGCGGTAGTACCGCAGGGTCCGCTCCAGCAGGATCAGCCAGCCGAAGATCAGCAGCAGCACCAGACCGAACTCGTCGCCGAGCGGCGCGCTGCCACCGTGCAGCAGGCTGCCGGCCGGGCGCAGCTCCAGCGCGGCGAAGGCCAGGCCGGCCACCGCGCCGATGGTCAGCGCCCGGCGCAGGTTGGTGGTGCGTGCCGCTTCCCCGCCGCCCGGTCGTGCCGGTTGCCCGGGCGGGTCTGCCGGGTCGGGCTCGCCGGCGGCTGTCATCGCTTCGTCCTCTCTCGGTCGGTCCTGGTGGCCCACGCCCTGTCGGCGTACTCACTCCACGACGGAGGCGCCATCAGCGGTTCACCTCCGCCGCATCGCCCTCGGCCCGTTCGGCCCGTTCGGCCCGTTCGGCTCGTTCGGCTCGTTCGGCGAGTTGGGTGGCGATGGCGTCCAGTGCGGTGCGGGCCTGGTTCAGGTGGGTCTGGTCCATCGGGTGCCGGGAGAACCGGGCTTCCCGGAAGAGTGCGGTGAGGGTGGTGGCGTCGGTGCCGTGCAGGGTGCCGGCGGTGACGGCGCGGTCCAGCAGGTCGGTGGGGCTGTCGGCGACCAGTCGTTCGATGCCGGAGGCGGCCAGCGACTCCTCCATCGCGAGGTAGCAGGCGATCACGGCGGTGCGGGCGTCCTCGCCGCTGAGCAGCGCCTGGCGGGCCGAGGCGACGGCGTCGGCCAGTTCCCGCTCGTCGGTGCGGGTCCGCCGCGCGCCGCGCGGGGCCGGCTTCGGCAGCCGCAGCCGGCGCACCAGGACGACCGCGCGGACCAGCACCAGGAGCAGCAGGACGGCCGCGACGAGCAGTGCCAGGAAGGACCAGTCGCCAGTGCCGCCGCCGTGCCGGGGGAGCGGCACGGGCAGGGCGGCGGGCGGTGGTGTCCGGGTCTCCGGCGGGTGTGCGTGGGGCAGGCTCGCCAGCAGCAGGACCAACGGCAGCACCAGCCCCAGCAGCGGCAGCAGGCGCAGCACCGCCTCGCGCAGGCGTTCCTCGCGTGGCGACAGGTCGACGAGGTCGCGGAGCTTGGCCCGGTAGGACCGCACGGCTCGTTCGAACAGCAGCAGCCAGCCCGCCGCGAGCAGCAGCACGAACCCGAAGGAGTGCCCGAACGGTGCCGGGCCACGGCTGAGCAGGGCGCCGGCCGGGCGCAGCTCCAGCGCGGCGAAGGCGAGTCCGGCCGCCGCCGCGAGGGCCAGTGAGTGGCGCGAACGGGCGGCCCGGGCCGCCTCCCCGGCGCCGGGCGGCTGCGGCCGCCCGACCAGGTCAGCCCGGCCTGAACCGCCCTGTCCGCTCATCGTGTTGCTCCCCCCGTACGGGTCCGTCCGCTGTGCGGTGCGGCCCGATCCTGGTGCAGCTTGGCACAGTGGTCGAACCATTGTCAGCACCGGGTGGGCCGCGGATCTCCCGGGGTGCCGGGCCGCCGTTCGTGAACCCTCCACGCGCGGTCCGTCAGCCGGTCCTGATGTTGTCCAGGATGTCCAGCCGGGCCGCCCGGCGGGCCGGCCAGATGGCCGCGAGCAGGCCGACCAGCGCCGCCGCCGCGACGAAGCCGAGCATCGGCAGCGGCGGCACCACCGTGGTCAGGTTCTTGAAACTGCCCGCGATGGTCCCGTTGCCGGCCCACGCGGTGAGGATGCCGAGCCCCACCCCGAGCAGCCCGCCGAGCAGCGCGATCAGCAGCGACTCCAGCCGCACCATCCGCCGCACCCCGCGCCGGTCCAGGCCGACCGCACGCAGCATGCCGATCTCCCGGCGGCGCTCGAAGACCGACATGGCCATGGTGTTGACCACGCCCAGGACGGCGATCACCACGGACATCCCGAGCAGCCCGTACATGATGTTCAAGGCCGCGCTCAGCATCTGCCGGTTCTCCTTCTTCACGTCG
This sequence comes from Kitasatospora sp. NBC_01266, assembly GCF_036242395.1. NCBI lineage: Bacteria > Bacillati > Actinomycetota > Actinomycetes > Kitasatosporales > Streptomycetaceae > Kitasatospora > Kitasatospora sp. NBC_01266. The sequence goes on from NZ_CP108458.1 coordinate 6,911,077, forward strand.
GCCTGGTCCTTGACCGAGATCAGCGGGTTGCCGCCGGTCGCGGCCCGCAGCGCCTGCTTCAGCGCGGGGTCGGCCCCGTGCGCGCCCTTGACCAGAACCTTGTCCGGGCCTTGTCCCGCGCTGTGCGGGGCGAGCAGCGCGTCGGGGGCGAGCAGCCCGTCGACCACGGTGCTGTCGGCCACGATCCCGCCGACGGTCAGCCGCCCGGTGCTCCCGTCCGGGTAGGTCACCGCCAGCACGTCGCCCACCGCCGTGCCGTACTCCTTCGAGTAGCGCTGGTCGGCCAGCAGTTGACCCTGCGTCAGGGCGTCCGCGGAGCCCGCCGTGGCGTGCAGTGCGGTCAACTCGCCGATGCTGTCCGGGTTCACGCCGGTGATCCAGCGGGTGTCCGCGCCGAGTTGGACCGGCACCTGGCGCAGCACGCTGCTCGCGCTCACCCCGGGGGTCGCCGCGATCTGCGGGCCGACCTGGTCCGAGAGCTGCGCGAAGTTCTGCATGGCGACGGTGTAGTCGGCCTTCAGGTCGGTGCCGGCCGCCTGGTCGACGGCCCGGTTGACCGAGGCGCCGACCACCGTCAGCGCCGTGATCAGGGTGACGCCGATGGTCAGCGCGGCGGCGGTGGCGGCGGTGCGGCGCGGGTTGCGCAGCGCGTTCTCCCGGGCCAGCTTGCCGGGGCTGCCGTAGATCCGCTGCAGTGCGGGAGCGAGCAGCGCGATCAGCAGGCGGGAGAGCAGCGGGGTGAGGACGAAGACGCCGATCAGCAGCGCGGCCGCGCCCAGCCCGACGGTGTCGGTGCTCCGGCTGCCCGCGCCCAGCACCAGCAGGCCGGTGCCGGCCGCGCCGATCAGCGCGCCGATGGTGTTGCGGACCAGCAGGCTCTTCTGGCTGGCGGGTTGGTCGCCGCTGCTCATCGCGGCCACCGGAGCGATCCGCCCGGCCCGCCGGGCCGGCAGCCAGGCGGCCAGCACAGTGACCAGCACGCCCACCGCGAGCGCGGTCAGCACGGTGCCCGGGCTGACGATCAGCGGGCCGTCGGGCAGATTGGCCTGCCCTGGGCCGTTCAGTACCCAGCGCAGCCCGGCGGCGATGCCGGTGCCGGCCAGCAGCCCGGCCGCCGAGGCGAGCAGGCCGACCAGCAGCGCCTCGATCAGCACCGAGCGGGTGATCTGCCGGCGGCTGGCGCCGATCGCCCGCAGCAGGGCGAGTTCCCTGGTGCGTTGGGCGACCAGCATGCTGAAGGTGTTGGCGATGATGAAGACGCCGACGAAGAGCGAGATGCCGGCGAAGACCAGCAGCGAGGAACTCAGCCCCTTGGTGGACTCGTTGATCGCCCGGTCCTGCTCGGCGGCCAGCTGCTGACCGGTCTGGGCGGTGAAGTCACCGCCGGACGGCAGCAGTTGGCGCACCTGGGCGAGCAGCGCCTGGTCGTCGGTGCCCGGCTTGGCGCGGACGTCGATCTCGTTGAACTGACTCGGCGTCAGATAGAGCTGCTGCGCGGTCGCGGTGTCGAAGGCGGCCAGCGAGCCGCCGGCCGCCACCCGGGGGTCGTTGACCCGCAGCAGGCCGGTGAGCTTCAGCTGCAGCACCGGGCCGTTGACGGCCACCCGCACGGTGTCGCCGACGTGGTAGCCGCCCTTCTGCGCGGTCCTGGTGTCCAGCGCCAACTCGCCCGCGCCGAGCGGTCCGTGCCCCTCGGTGAGCGGATACCTGGCGTCCTGGCCGTCGGCGCCCGGCACGTAGTTGGTGCCGGTGGTGGAGAAGCCGTCGCCGATCAGCGCGCCCTTGCGGTCGGCGATCCCGGCGAAGCCGCTGACCACGCCGCGGGCCTCGGCGGCGCCGGGCAGCGCCGCGATCGCCTGCCGGGTCTGCTCGGTCAGCCGGCCGGTGTCGCCCTGCCGGGCGCCCCGGCTGTAGCCGTTGCTGACCGCCCCGTCGTCGCTGACCGAGACGGCGATGCCGGTGAAGCTCCTGGCGTTCTGCGACTTGAGGGCGCTGCCGAGGGTGTCGGTGAAGACCAGGGTGCCGGCCACGAAGGCGGTGCCGAGCAGCACGGCGAGGACCGTCATCAGCAGGCGGGCCTTGTGGGCCAGGACGTTGCGCAGGGCGGTGCGGTACATGGGGCTCTCTCGGCGATCTCTGCTTCCGGCGGGACGGGCGGGTCGGGCGGCACGGGCGGGTCGGGCGGCACGGGCGGGCAGGTCGGGCGGCGCGGGCGGGTCGGGCGGGACGGGCAGGTCAGCTGGTGCGGCCGGCGCCCTCGAAGCGGCGCATCCGGTCCAGCACGGTGCCGGGGGTCGGCAGTGACAGCTCGTCCACGATCCGCCCGTCGGCCAGGAAGACCACCCGGTCCGCGTAGCTCGCCGCGACCGGATCGTGGGTCACCATCACCACGGTCTGGCCGAGGTCGCGCACCGAGTTCTGCAGGAAGCCGAGGATCTCGGCGCCCGCCCGGGAGTCGAGGTTGCCGGTCGGCTCGTCGGCGAAGACGATCGCCGGCCGCCCGGCCAGCGCCCGCGCGCAGGCCACCCGCTGCTGCTGGCCGCCGGAGAGCTGGGCCGGGCGGTGCGAGAGCCGGCCCGACAGGCCCACGGTCGCCACCACCCGCTCCAGCCAGGCCTGGTCGATCCGCTGCCCGGCGATGTCCATCGGCAGGGTGATGTTCTCCAGCGCGGTGAGCATCGGCAGCAGGTTGAACGACTGGAAGACGAAGCCGAGTTGGTCACGGCGCAGCTTGGTCAGCTGCCGGTCGGACAGGCCCACCAGCTCGGTGTCGCCGATCCGGGCCGAGCCCGAGCTGGCCTGGTCCAGGCCCGCCATGCAGTGCATCAGGGTCGACTTGCCCGAGCCGGAAGGTCCCATGATCGCCGTGAACTCGCCGGGCCGGAAGGTCATGCTGACCCGGTCCAGCGCCACCACCCGGGTCGCACCGGAACCGTAGACCTTGGTCAGCGCTCTGGCTTCGGCGGCGGCTCTGGCAGGAGCGAGGGTGAGGGTCATGGTGCGGCTCTCCGGGGGGACGGGCGGGGTGGACGGGCTCAGTCGGCTTCCGCTCCAATCCTGGTGGTCGCGGTGCTGCCTTCCGTCGCTCCGTCGAACGGTTGCCCGGTCCCCGGCCGGAGGGGCGGCGGGGAGGGTTCTCCTCCTCAGGTATGACTCGCCCCTAAGATCCCGCCCTGGACGCAACCGTTCAGCCGCGCTACGCCGTCTGGGATACTCGTTCAGCCGATCACCACGCCGCGCCCGGTGGCGAGGGCGGCAAGCCCCCCGGGCACCGGCCGGGCCGCCGCCTCGAACCGCCAGTCGCCGCCGGGCCCGGTGCGGCGGAAGGCGCCCAGCTCCAGCGCGCTGTCCGCGATCCCGCTGGTGCCGTCCGCCCAGCGGTGCAGCTCCAGCTGCGAGTCGCCGTCGGTCACCGTGAGCGCCAGCCCGTGGAGGTAGCCCAACGGCAGCGCCGGGCCCGGGTCCTCCTCGGTGGAGACCGCGATGGCCACCTCCTCCACCCGCGGTCCCAGCCGGTCCAGCGCCACGGTGAGCAGCGTGCTGCGCAGCGGCCCCGGCACGGCGGCGGGAGCCAGGCTCAGCCGGACCGCGTCACCGGGATCGGCGGGGTTGTTGAAGAAGACGAAGTGCTCGTCGCTCAGCACCCGGCCGCCCGCGCACAGGAAGGCGGAGACGTCCAACTCGGCCGGCTGGCCGGCCACCGTCCGCGCCTGCCAGTCGATCCGCAGCCGGACGCTGCCCTGGCCGGCCCCCGGCCGCCCGGCGGGCGCGGGGCCGAGCCGGCCGCGCAGCCCCTGCTCGGCCAGCAGCTCGACCAGCTCCGGCCCGCTCACCAGGGAGAGCGGCTTGTTCTCGATGTAGTCGTAGGAGCCGCGTCCGAAGTGCGCCGTGGTCACCAGGATGCCCTTGATCGCCCCGTGGTGGCGCACGGTGCTGTCCAGGTCCCGCACGGCGGTGGGGGAGACCGTCGAACGGTAGCGC